>JAIJUV010000004.1 GCA_022732315.1 Prevotella sp. | reverse complement strand
AGTGAAGAAATTCAATGGCTCATGGTAAGCGTTGTTCAAACCTACAGGCACTACAATGTGACCAGCCTTGATGTTAGCCCAACGACCGAATGACTTCTGGATCCAGAACTGTTCGAGTTCGACTTCACCGCCTTTTTCAACTTCCTGTTCCCATTCGCCACCTTCTTCATCTTCTTTCTCATAGGCCATGCCTACACCGCCATGCTCAAACTCAATCTCGGTACCCATGGTCCAACCCTTTCCGAAGTCGTAACCCAGGTAAATAACTGCATGAGGAATATCAAAACGGCCATGGCTAGGGTCATTCTTGTGTTCGTCAGCCAAACTGTAACGGCTTACGTGGTCGCTGTAGAAGTTGCGGCTCATGGCAACCTCGCCATAACCACCCACGCTGAGGCGCTTGCCATTCACGTGCTGCATCACACTATCGGCAGCCACAGTTTGTGCACTTGCCGTTGCCAAACCGGCAACCAGGGCAGCTGACATCAATCCAATTCTTAAACTGTTCATCTTTATTATTTTGAATTTATTGTTATCGTATTATCCTTAATATAATAAAGAAAAGAGCGCGGATGTCTGCTTGCGGTCTCGACACTTTAGAGGCCTAGTATCTCCTTAAAGCCATGAGGCATGATAAGGAATTACGCAGCTCTGCCGCTCGGGAGTGGCAATCATCACCGCGCTCTTTCTCGATTTCGGGTGCAAAGGTACGGAGTTTTAAAATATCTTGCAATACCTAAAAATCGGTAAACTGCGGCATCCCCATTTCTAGGTATTGCGAGTTTCAAAACTTTTTTGTATATTTGCAGCCGAAATAGAAACATTATGAATGTTCTTGATACAAGGATGTTTTCATTTAAGAATAAAAGAAGATGAAAAATCAGAAGATGTATGAAGCTGACGACAAGATGATCAGCATCATTAGAGACAATTACAACATCTTGCAGAGCCTCGGTAGCTTTGGCATCAACCTGGGCTTTGGCGACAAGACTGTGCGTGAGGTTTGCGACGAGCAGAAGGTGGATACTTATACTTTCCTGTCCGTGGTAAACTTGACGATTAATGGTTACAAGGAGTATGACAATGCAGACCGCCTGTCGCTGCCGACCCTATTGCATTATCTCAAGGCATCGCATGCCTATTACATAGATTTCCAGTTGCCGTTTATCCGTAAGGAACTGGTTGAAGCGCTGGATGAAAAGGATAATCTGGCACGCCTTATCCTCAAGCTTTATGATGACTATGCCCATAGCATCACCAATCACATGAAGTATGAGGAAAAGATGGTATTTCCTTATGTTCAGGCACTTATAGATGGTAATGCCAGTGCGAACTTCGATATCGAGACCTTCTCGAAGCATCATGCTCAGGTGGACATAAAGTTGAAGGAGTTGAAGAGTATCATCATCAAGTATCTGCCTTCGGATGGACTGCATAACAACCAGCTGAGTGCCACCCTCTATGATATCTACAATAATGAGGAATGGCTGAAGCATCATTCTGAGGTGGAGGAAGAAATCTTTATTCCTGCCGTAAGAAATGCAGAAATGAAACTGAAGCAGAATGATGTGAGTGCCAAGATTTCGAGCATGATTAATCAGACTCCGATGAACGACGAACAGTTGAGCGATAGAGAGAAAGATGTGATAGTGGCTTTGGTTCAGGGAATGACCAACAAGGAGATAGCCGATCACCTTTATATCTCCATCAACACGGTGATTACCCACCGCAGAAACATCGCCCGAAAGCTTCAGATTCATTCTCCTGCGGGCTTGACAATTTATGCCATCGTGAACAATCTGGTTGACATTTCTACAGTGAAACTCTAGTTTTTCCTTAGGAACAGTCATCATTGAAATGTTATTTTTTATAAAATGATAATGCCTTCCCTGCTGTTTGCGGGGAAGGCATTATCATTATATGTAGGTATCTGAAAACCGGTTATCACCATTTAGGGGGATACTCAGATGCCTTTATATCCTGTTGATATCAACATATCCATGCATCACGGCATAGATAGTGAGTGAAGAAACGCTTTTAATTCCTAATTTTTCCTGGATATTCTTGCGATGAGTAATCACTGTGGTGAGTCCGATGCAGAGCTGATCGGCAATTTCTTTGTTGATTTTGCCTTGTGCCACCAGCGAAAGCACCTCGATTTCTCTATCCGACAGGGCTTTCTCCTTAGAATCAGCTGAGTTCATCATTGGGAGATGTTCTCCATGAGGATGTCCCGAACGCTGCAGGCTCATCAGTTGCTTGATGAGCTGTGTCTCCGGAACATTGGTGCAGATGCAGTGAAAACCCTGCAGTTGGGAGTTGAGGTCATTGCAAGGGGTGAGCACGATGGTATGAGGACGATGGCGGTTCTCGATGAAGAAATTGCGGTGGGAAAGAAGCACATGCATCGACACGAAATAGTGCATGAACCGATCGGGTGCATTCGATTCAAATTCACCGAATGTACCAAAGATTTGGATTCTTACCATAGGGATGGCGCTTTCGAGCAACCCCTTGAGTCCTAGTGCTGCCAGCGTGTTGTTATCTACAATGGCGAGTTCAGGCATCGCCTTTCCTGCCATCGCCTTCTTCATTTCTTCATTCATATCTTGTCTCTCTTTTTAATTATTTACAGTAATGGGGTGTGGAACCCTTCAGATTCTGCCGTATTATAGGAATGGGGTGAGGAATGTTGCCGCAAACCAGCCCTTGAATCTTTGCCAGCCCGTGCGCCACTCCCGCCAGTTTTTCTCGTTGAGCAGAAAACTGTCTTTCTTCTCTTTGTTGAAGAGCTGGTCCAGCTGGTCGGTGGTGCATGAATCTACAATCACTGCATTCTCCTCGTAATCCCATCTCAGACTTCGGGCATTGAGGTTGGCGCTTCCCACGGTGCAGAACTTGCCATCTACCATGATAATCTTGGTGTGGTGGAAGCCCGGCGTGTACATCCATACATCGCATCCCGCCTTCATCAGCTTGTGAGCATTGTAAAAGCCGCAATCTGGTGTCAAAGGAATATCGCTTCGGGTAGAGAGCATGATCTCCACCTTTACGCCCCTTTTTGCTGCATTCTTCAGTGCCTTCTTCAGCTTGTGGCTCAGGGTGAAGTAGGGACTGATGATTTTGATGCTATCCTGTGCGTCGTTGATGGCGTTCACGTAGAAATAGCGGATGATATCCTTCGAGATATGTGGCTCTCGGTTGATGATGCCCACCGTCTTGCGATAAGCCGTGGCGGTGGTATCGGGTTTGAGATTCTCTACCAGATAGTCCTTCTTCTCCTTGCGATAGTATTCTTCACCATCAATGTGCTGTCCGCTTACCTTGTTCCACATCTTGAGGAATATTTTCTGCAGGGTATTCACCTCGCTTCCGTCGATGCGGCAGTGCATATCGTGCCATTCGCCCACCACCTTCGTACCTTTTATATAATAGTCGGCTACGTTCATGCCGCCTGTATAGGCAATCTGACCGTCGATGACTACGATTTTCCGGTGGTCACGGTTGAAAACGGCATGCACCCATGGAAACTTCAGGGGTTTGTATTCATAAATCTCGATACCGTTGGCACGGATTTCCTTGAGATGTCGTTTTCTCAAAGGTTTGTTGTTGGATGAGTTTCCGAATCCGTCATACAATGCCCTTACCTTGACGCCTTCCTTCACCTTCTGGGCAAGAAGGTCGAAGAGGAGGGAGGCGATGCTGTCGTTGCGGAAGTTGAAATATTCCAAGTGAACGCTGTGCTTGGCTTGGCGAATCGCCTGAAACATGTCGTCGAACTTCTCCTGTCCGCTCATCAGGAGCGTAACAGAGTTATCGTGGGAAAAACTGATGCCTTTCCCACGAAGCTGGTTGACTATTAATGAATCGCTGGTCTGTGCGCTGCACAGCGAACTGACCAGCATCAGTGTTATCGTTGTTATTATCTCTCTGAGTCTCATGTCAACTCCTAATAATCTATTTGCTATAAATTATTAATTATAAATTATAAATTAAAATCACACCATGCAGGCATAGTGATCTACAATGCCTTTCAAATGATTATCCTTATCTACTACGAGCACCGTATGCACCTTGTATTTGTGCATAATGCGCTGAATCTCCGAAATCTTGGTCTTCGGAGTCACCATCTTTGGGGTGGTGGTCATGATGTCGCTAACGGTCTTGTTGAAGAACTCAGCCTGCCATTTCTCCATGGCACGACGGATGTCGCCATCGGTAATCAAGCCGATGACACGCTGGTCTTCATCAAGCGAAATTCCCAGTCCCAGTTTGCCCTTGCTCACGTGGATGATAGCCTCGCCCAGGTGCATATCTTTAGGAATGATAGGCATATCGTCGCTGCGCATCACATCTTCTGCGGTGGTAAGGAGTCGCTTACCCAATTCGCCGCCCGGATGGAACTGGGCAAAGTCGCGAGGCTTGAAGTGGCGTACCTGCATCAGGGCTATTGCAAGGGCATCGCCCATCGCCAAAGCCGCAGTGGTACTGCTGGTAGGGGCGAGGTTCAGCGGACAAGCCTCCTTCTTCACCTTTACGGTGATATGATGGTTGGAATATTTCGCCAGCAGGGAATCTGGATTTCCCGTAATCGAAATAATCGGTACATTCATGTGGAGCACCATCGGGATGAAACGGAGCAGTTCATCGGTCTGGCCGCTGTTGCTCAGTGCCAGCACCACATCCTTATCGGTCATCACACCGAGGTCGCCATGATATACATCCAGCGGATTGATATAGAAAGCAGGCGTACCTGTTGAGGCTAGGGTAGCGGCAATCTTGGCACCCACATGTCCACTCTTGCCCACACCGGTAACGATAATCTTGCCTTGGCAATGGTACATCATATCCACTGCCTTTTCAAAATTGTCATCCAGATAAGGTATCTGGTCGAGGATGGCCTGCGCCTCATCTCTCAGGGCCTGTTCGCCATAGCCACGTACCACCTTGTCATCTATTTTATTATTCTTATCGGTCATTTCTATAACATTTGAATTCTTCGTTCTTTACTTTTCCTCTTCACTTATAAAAGTTCCTGGATAAGAGTTTCTAATTTGTCTAATTCCAGCATGTTGGCTGCATCTGATAATCCCTGGTCTGGGTCAGGATGTACCTCGAAGAAGTAACCCGAAGCACCGAATGCCTTGGCTGCCAATGCCATCGCTGGTACGAACTTGCGGTCGCCCACGGTCTTGCCGTCGCCGGCACTAGGGCGCTGCACGCTGTGGGTGCAGTCCATAATTACATTAGGTACAATCTCCTTCATGTCAGGGATGTTGCGGAAATCAACCACCAGGTTGTTGTAGCCGAAACAATTGCCACGTTCGGTGAGCCAAACTTCCTTGGCTCCGCTTTCCAATGCTTTCTCCACTGGATACTTCATGTCTCTTCCACTCAGGAACTGTGCCTTCTTGATATTGACAATCTTGCCTGTCTTGGCGGCAGATACGAGCAAGTCGGTCTGGCGGCAGAGGAAAGCTGGAATCTGGAGAATATCGCATACCTCGCCCGCAGCCTCAGCCTGATAACTCTCATGAATATCAGTAGTGATGCGAAGACCATATTTTGACTTGATGTCGCTGAGCATCTGGAGTCCCTTTTCCAGGCCTGGACCACGGAAAGAGTGGATGCTGGTACGGTTGGCCTTGTCGAAAGAAGCCTTGAATATGATGTCTGTCCCTAATTTATGGTTGATGCGCACGAGTTCCTGAGCCACTGTATCCAACAACTCCATCGACTCGATGACGCATGGTCCTGCTATAAATGTTGCCATATTTTTTTAAGTTTATAGTTGATAGTTTATAGTTAATAGGGGGCTATCCCGCTATCAACTATAAACTATAAACTGTTAATTATTAACTTGTTTAATTGTAATCTCACGCTGTGGAAATGGAATCTCGATATTGTGCTCGTTCAGTGTATCGTAGATGCACTCCATGATGGTGGCATCGTCCATGGCTTGGGTAAGCACATTGACCCACACCACAATCTTGAGGGTGATGCAGCTGTCGTCGAAACTCTTGAGCAATACCTTTACGCCCTTTTCCTTATTGATGCACTCGAGCTTCTGCAGTTCCTTGATGAGAATCTGCTTCACCTCCTTGATGTTACTTCCGTATGCCACGCCTACTTCCAGCGCATCCAGCTCGTAACCATGATTCTTGGTCATGTTCTTATAGTTCTTGGAGAACAGCTGCGAGTTCTGGAAGGCGATGACTGAACCGTCGATAGCCTCCAGCATGGTAGAGGTGTAGCTGATACTGCTCACCTTACCACGGGTGCCGTCGCAGATGATATAGTCACCCACCTTTACACGGCCCATCATCAGGGATACGCCGTAGTAGATGTTCTCGAGAATATCCTTGGAGGCAAAACCCAGACCGGTTGACAAACCGGCGAAGATGGCGAGCAGCCATGACTTTCCTACCTCGAATACGCTCAGGGCAATCATCAGCCAGATACCCCAAACGATGACCTGCAACACATTCTTGAACATCACAATCTTGGAAGCTGCCGATGTCGGATCAGTCTTCTCGAAATGATGGCGCATCAAATCTACCGTGGTGATATTGATGTAGTTAAACAGGAAGTAGAGGCAAGCCACCCACGAAACGCTATAGAGCGAAGCCGTGAAGTTGGTGGTATGGATATAGTTCTTGTTGAAGATTTCCCAGGTGGTGTCGCTCATGTTGAACACATCTGCTGCCCAATAGATGGAGACGATGAAGGAGAGCACGCCCGAGATAGGCAGCAACACCTTATATACGAAGCGATAGCCCCATTTCTCGGTGATAGCCAAGCTGCGCAGGTTTCTGCGCTTGGCATATACGCTGAGCCATCCCTTGCAGCAGGTGATGGTGAGTACGCAGGTGAGCTGCATGGTCCACCAGATGATAATCTGTACGGCGAGCAGGGTGAAACCTACCCAAGCACTGACGGTAGTTACCGCAAAGACGGCAAGCGAGATATAGGCGTATGTCTTGTCGGTACGCAGCACCTGATTGCGCTTCCTGGCTATCACATTCCACTGCCACAGGGAGCAGAATAGAAGGATAGGAGGGAAGATGAAGTTCACCAAATCGTTTGGTATCAGGATGATACGGAAAACGATGACGATGAAGCCTATCAGCATCAGTGGAGAATAGATGCGGAAGGTGTTCTTAATCTTGTCATTATCCACACGTAGCAGGATTGATACCAGAATGACGCCAATCAGCCATGCAAACTCCACCAGCAACTGGCTTGCCATCACCACGAAGTTCTGGGTAACCGTCATGCGTACGATGCCCAGGATGGCAGCGAAGGTCACCACTGTCATCGCCATAATGAGGCAAGGGCGCTTCGCCATGAAACTCTCCTTTCTGTTCTGGAACATGCCGTGCTTCATCAGTTGGGTGAGCACGATGCGGATGGCAAAGAGATTGAGGAAGACGGAGATGAGACCATAGAATGCAATGATGCCGAAGAGGATGAAGATGATGCGTACATCCCATTGCGACATCATGCCTGGTGCCCGCTTGTATTTCTCTGCTACAGAGGTCTTTGCTTCGTTGTAGTTCATGCCGATATTGCATAGGATATGCAGATAGTTGTCGCCTCCATTGTTGAAGATGCTGTTCTGGATATCGCTGTATCGCTTGTTGGCATAATCGTTGAGAGCCTTCAGTTTCTTGTCGGTCCTGTCGTATGCCATCACGTATAGTTGCAACTGTTCCTGTTTTTCTACCAGTTGTCGGCGGATGTTCACGGCAAGGGTCAGGTCTACGTTGCGGTTTACCTGTGCCTCGTCGCTCAGGAACATGCTGTTCATGCCGTAGAGATAATTGATGAGGGAGTCGTATCGTGCCACTTCCATATTGGTTTCCTTGATCATCTGCCTGAACGGCACTGCCTTCGACTTGAACTTTCTGAACTGTTCTGTAGCTTCATGGCAGGCGTAGGTCATATCGAACACATATCCGTTTCTCTGGGAATAGAGCATGATGGAGTTCTGGTCCGCTTGTCTTACGATGCTGATCAGTTCGGCAATGACTTGCTGCTGCTGTGCCTTGGCCACCTTGTTCTGCTTTTCCAGGTCGATGTGGTAGTTGGTCAACTCGGTGCGCAGCATATAGAGCGTTGTATCCAGGTTGGCTTCCTTGAGCACAGCATTGCTTGGCAGCACGAAAGCCACCATCAGCAAGATGAGAATATATAGTTTCTTTTTCATATTGAGTCTATTTGTCTGCAAAGTTATTAATAATTCGTGAATAATCAAAGAATAAGATGCGTTTTTTAAGATAATCAGCCAGATGAAGCATCTTTTTACCCATATCTTTGCGTTATTTCATCGAAATTCCGTACTTTTGCAGTGTATTTAAAAAGATAAAACAATGAACATACTCATAGCAGACAGTGGCAGCACCAAGACCGATTGGTCGTTGACCGACGGGCAGGGCAATGTAGTGATGACTTGCAAGACGCAGGGCATCAATCCTATTCATATGCAGGATGACGAGGTTCTCCAGATTCTAAAGTCGGAACTCATCTTGCCGGAATCACCACAGGAAGTATATTTCTATGGCAGCGGTGTGACCGAGGCGATGAAGCCCCGGATGGCCTCACTCCTGCAGCAGGCCTTTCCTGGAGCCAAGGTGGAGGCTGAAGGGGATATGATAGGAGCGGCAAGATCGCTCTTCGGCAACAAGCCTGGCATCGCCTGTATCCTGGGCACGGGTGCCAACAGTTGTCTCTATGATGGTCATCGCATGGTGATGAACACGCCACCGTTGGGCTACATCCTGGGCGACGAGGGTAGTGGTGCCGTACTGGGCAAGCTGTTTTTGAACGGTATTTTCAAGGGCACCTTATCTACTACGATGAAGAAGAAGTTCCTGGAGTGGTCGGGATTGGATTATCCTACTATTATTAATAAGGTGTATCGCGAACCGCTTGCCAACCGTTTCCTGGCTTCCCTCTGTCCTTTCATCTCGCAGCAGATAGCCGAGGGAGAGAAGCATGAGAATGGTACCGACGAACTGAACGAGGCGATGGCGCTCTATCGGGTGGTGCTTGGCAACTTCAACGATTTCTACGAAAAGAATCTCCTTCCTTATATCGAATATGTGAAGGCGAGCGCCGAAGACATCTCTCAGTTGGAGTCTGGGGTAAAGGCATGGGATTTGTCTTTGGGCGAAGATGTGCCAGCCGTGGGCTTTGTGGGAAGCATCGCCCATTACTTCGAGTCGCCATTGAGGAATGTGATGTGCGATGAGCATCATCTCACCATCAAGAAGGTAATGCAGGCACCTATGCCGGGACTGATTCAGTATCATTCCCAGCCCCAAAAATAGGTTTAGCTTTTTTATGAAAAGTATCAGAATTTAAGAAAATACTGCACCAAAACAGATAAAATGCTCTGTTTTGGTGCTTTTTTTGTTAAGAAAGGAGGATAATGCAACATTTTATACGTATCCTTTTAACAATAATGCCCCCATGCGTATTTGTTTTTTCCTTATCTTTGCCCCATCAAAAACAAATTTCACAACGATAAATCAAGGCATGGCGCTCTTCGGAGCGGCTCCACCTTATTTATATATGGCAATATGAACCTACCCAATGATAGGAACAATATTAAACCAAAAATGAACAATTATTAATTTAAACCTAACGTAATTATGAGAAAAACATCTCAGAAATTCTCGCAGAGCCGAATGCTCTGTAAGGTTGCTCTGGTAGCCCTCATGTTGGCAATCCAGGCAATGCTAGGAATCGGAGCAGGTGTCCTCAATGCTCAAACGGTTAAGGGTACTGTTATCTCTGGCAGTGACAATGAACCATTGATTGGTGCAAGTGTCATGGTCGAGGGAACGAAGAATGGTGCCGTAACCGACTTGGATGGTAACTTTACCATCTCAGCAAAGAATGGACAGACGCTCGAAGTTTCTTACCTGGGCTTTATCACCCAAAAGGTGAAAGTCACTGGTTCGGTCATCAACGTAACTCTCCTCGAAGACAAGCAGTCGCTCGACGAGGTGGTTGTCGTTGGTTATGGTGTTCAGAAGAAAAAGCTGGTGACAGGTGCTACCGTTCAGTTGAAGGGTGACGACATCGCCAAACTCAACACCACCAACCCTCTTTCTGCCATGCAGGGACAGACTCCTGGTGTTAACATCGTTTCTACTTCTGGACAGCCTGGTGCTTCCATGAGTGTTACCATCCGTGGTTTGGGTACTGTAGGTAATTCGCAGCCTCTTTATCTGATTGATGGTGTGGGTGGTGATATCACAACCTTGAACCCTGCCGACATCGAGAGCATCGACGTCTTGAAGGATGCTGCTTCTGCTGCTATCTATGGTGCGCAGGCTGCCAATGGTGTAGTCCTCGTTACTACCAAGAGCGGTAAGGAGGGTGTATCTAAGATTACCTACGATGGATATGTTGGTTGGCAGACTTTGGGCCGTAAGTTTGAAATGCTCAATGCTAACCAGTATATGCAGATTATGGATGAGGCGTTGCTGAACTCATACATGTCGCCTATCGACTGGACTTCTCTCAGTGCTATCCGTGATGCAAATGGTAATGTTTATAATACAGACTGGATTGACCAGGCTGTAGACAATGGTGCCTTGACCACTAGCCACAGTTTGGCTTTTACCGGTGGTAGCAAGACATCTACTTATTCTATTTCTGGTGGTTATACAGGACAGGACGGTCTTATCGGCGGTTCTGACGTTTCTTATTATAAGAGGTATAACCTTCGTGCCAATTCAGAACACAAGATGTGGAATGGATTGGTTGTTATCGGTGAACATGTAGGTTTTGTCTATAAGGATAGCCGTGGCATGGGTACCGGCAATATCTACAACAACAACCTCCGCAGCGCATTCTCTACTTCTCCTCTGGTTCCAGTTTATGACGCCAATGGTAACTATTATTCTACCGTTGATTCCGACTGGAACAAGAATGATGGTAACCCTTATGGTACTATGATGATGAATCGCTACAACCAGAGCAAGAACACTTCGGTTGATGCGAATGTATATGTGCAGATTGAACCTATCAAGAACCTGAAGTTCAAAACCGTATTCGGTTTGAGCTATGGTGGCTCTAACTATCGTTCATTTACTCCTATTTATAAGTTTACTCCTCAGAGCGGTAATGGTATCACCAAGGTGAACCAGAGCAATGGCAATGGTACTTCCCTGGTTTGGACCAATACCCTGACTTACGATTTCGATATCAAGGATCATCATATCAGTGCCTTGCTGGGTAGTGAGACTACCAAGTATGATGGTGAGTCAACAGGTAGTTATGGTGTGAACCTGACTGCAGGTTTTGATGACTGGGAGCATGCTTATGTTGAGAATACCGAGAAGGGACATGCCGACCGCAAGGTTAGTGGTGGTCCTTACGATGCTACCCGTGGTCAGTCTTTCTTCGCCCGTTTGGGTTGGTCTTGGAAGGATCGCTACATGGTGAATGCTACCATGCGTGCCGATGGTTCTTCTAAGTTTGCCAAGGGACATCGTTGGGGTTATTTCCCATCAGTTTCTGCCGGTTGGACTTTGACCGAGGAAGATTTCATGAAGTCAGCCGCTTCCTGGTTGGATTTCCTGAAGCTCCGTCTCTCTTGGGGTCAGGTTGGTAATGCTAATATCAACTGCTATCAGTATCTGGCTCCTGTTACAACATCCAAAACCAACTACAACTTTGGTGCTACTGGAGGTACCGATGCCTGGGTGATGGGTGCTTATACAGAGCGTTTGGCTAATGAGAAGGTGAAGTGGGAGACTTCAGAGCAGTATAACGTAGGTTTGGATGCCCGTTTCCTCCGTCAGCGTCTTTCTTTGACTCTCGATGGTTATATCAAGAGCACCAAGGACTGGTTGGTTCAGGCTCCTATCCGGGCTACTGCAGGTACTGGCGGTCCTGTCATCAATGGTGGCGACGTGAAGAACAAGGGTATTGAGGTTGGACTTTCATGGAATGACAACATCGGAAGAGATTTCACTTACAGTGTAGGTGCCAACTTTGCCTACAACCATAATGAAGTAGGTAATATCCCAACCCTTGATGGTATCATCCATGGTAAGGACAATCAGATTTATTCGAACGCCGAGGAGTTCTATCGTGCAGAGAATGGTCACGCCATCGGTTACTTCTGGGGTTACAAGACTGCTGGACTCTTCCAGAACCAGAAGGAAATCAACGATTGGATAGCTGCCGGTAACGGTATTTATCAGGCAGATGTAAAGCCTGGTGACGTGAAGTATGTTGACGTGAATCATGATGGCGTTATCAATGCCAGTGATAAGGTTGACTTGGGTAATGGCCTTCCTAAGTATACTTTCGGTTTCAATTTCAACCTGGCATGGAAGGGCTTTGACCTGAGTGCTAACTTTACAGGTGCAGCCGGTTTCCAGATTGCACAGTCTTATCGTAACCCTGACTCTTCTCAGGCTAACTACAGCCGCAGAATCCTGAAGCGCTGGACAGGTGAGGGTACAAGCAATGAGATTCCTCGTGTTACATACGGAGATGTAGGTAACTGGTTGTTCTCAGACCTCTACTTGCAGGATGGCGACTACATCCGTTTGCAGAACCTTACCATGGGCTACGATTTCAAGAAGCTCATCTCTTGGAAGGGACTCTCTAAGATGCGCCTCTATTTCCAGGTGCAGAATCTCTTTACTTTGACCAAGTATGATGGTATGGATCCGGAAATCGGTTCATTCAATGGTACAGATGGTAACAGCAGCGATTCCTGGGTATCAGGAGTTGATATGGGTTACTATCCACATCCACGTACTTTCATCGTTGGTTTAAATCTTGCATTCTAACTCTTTAACAGAAAGTAATATGAATAAGAAACATATATTGATGAGTGCCCTGATTCTCTCTTCCCTGGCTTTGACGTCATGCGATGACTTCCTGGACACTTCATCTAAGACAAAGATGAATTCCGAGACTGCTTACAGCACACCAGCTGCAGCAGACATGGATCTTGTGGGCTGCTATGATGGATGGCAGCGTACATTGAGCGCTGAAGGTGTCGGTATGTACCTGACGGCTGAGTTTGCTTCTGAGCAGGCTTTCGCTGGCTTGGGACTTTCTGATGCCAAGAACAATAATGCCATCGACCAGTTTGATTTGTCCATCGCACCATCTTATACAGATCTCTTCAATACGGATTGGAAGAATTATTATCAGGCTATCTTCCGTTGCAATCAGTTGATTCAGGCTGATGCTACCATCAACTGGAATGGTGATACCAAGACAGAAGGCCGTATCATGGGTGAGGCTCGTGCGCTTCGTGGCATCCTGTATTTCGACTTGGCCCGTTTGTTTGGTGATGTGCCTTTGTTGCTCGAACCTTCAGAGGCTAACGTTCCACGTACTCCAGTGAAGGAAGTATATCAGGCCATCTTCGATGACTTGAAGTTTGCTGCTGCCAATATTCCTGCTGCTGCTTATCCGTTGAAGGACCGTGATTCCAATGATGGTCGCATCACCAAGTATGCTGCTGAGGCATTGTTGGCTCGCGCGTACCTTTATTATACAGGTTATTATGGCGAAGAGCATCCTGCTTGTTCCAAGGCTGAGGCTACTGCTGCCATCAATGATGTGGTAGAAAACGGTGGCTATGAGTTGGAGAAGAACTATGCCGATTTCTGGATGCCATCTTGTACCAAGGATGCTTCTTCTACAGGCAACTATGCCTGGGAAACAACCTATGCAGGCAAGTGGTATGACGGAAAGACCTGGAAGGCAGGACAGGGTAGCCTTTCTAAGGAGATTGTCTTGAACCTGAAGCTGAACTCTACCCACGATTACAATGGCAATGAAGATGGTAATACCTTCTCTGTATATCTCGGTCCTCGTAACCGTTGTGCTACTGATATATGCATCGCCAGTGGTTGGGGTGCTTGCCCGGTTACTCCTTATTTTGTAGAACAGTTCAGAAACGATCCTCGTTTCAGTGCCTGTGTATGGAGCTGCAAGGATGCCGGTTTCACTGCTGATGAGTCTGATTCTTATGAGTATACGGGTTATTATACCCGCAAGTATGCCCCAATGTGCTTTGCCGATGGCACTCGCCAGGAGGTGGGTTTCAAGTTGGGTGAGCAGCATCAGAACATCACCTACTATCAGGATTATACTATCATGCGCTATGCTGATGTACTCTTGATGCACTCTGAGTTGAATGGTACAGCCGATGGTTTGAACAAGGTCCGTGCCCGTGTGGGTCTTGAACCGGAAGATTACAGCATTGAGAATATCCGCAAGGAGCGTGCCATCGAATTGGCTTTCGAGGGTGTTCACTACTGGGATTTGATGCGTTATGGCAAGGATGGTTCATACGCAGCACAGGAGATTGCCAAGGCTCAGAATGGTGCCAAGGTCAAGAATGGTGGAATAGAGACAGCAACCAAGTTTGCTGTTGACAACTTTACCAGCAAGAAGGGTCTGATGCAGATTCCTAATACTCAGATTACGCTTTCCGGTAACGTTCTTACTCAGAATGCCGGATGGTAAAGCGGGGTAGGTAATATAATAAACATTTAATAATAAGAAGATATGAAAATACATAATCTTATATATACGCTTCTTGTTGCCATGGCAGTCTTCTTGTTGGCATCTTGTTCTCCAGAAGATTTCGGATTTGGCAAGAAGACATACTCTCCAGAAGATTTGGTGGAGGGTAAGGCTTATACGGTTACCATAGAGGGTAACATCGTGAAGCTGGAATCCAAGATTCCTGATGCCACTCCGCTTTGGGTAACTCCGGTGGGGCGTAAGTCGCAGCAGGCTTTGGATGTAGAATTGCCTTTCGCCGGCGATTATGAGGTAACCTTTGGTGTGGAAACTCCTGGTGGTATCGTTTATGGTGAGCCTTATAAGTTGAGTCTTTCACAGAACGACTTCTCACTCCTGAGCGATGACAAGTGGTTCCTCCTGGCTGACAAGGATTACAAGACGGGCGAGGCGTTCCCATCTGCCGAGACGCTTGCTGCGGGTGTCAGCAAGAAATGGTATCCTTGCGATGGCAATTACAATATCGGCCGCTGTACGGGTCCTGTGATGTATTGCTCTCCTTACGATCCTGATGGCGACGGTAAGGGCTATACTGCTGACGAAGAGGCTAATGGTGTCTATAAGGACATCCTCTTCGGTTCTGACAACTGGAAACCAAACTGGGATCCAGGATTCCAGAGCTGGTTGATTCCAGAGACCGATCCTTACATGGATTCTTACATGACCTTCAGCATGGATGCTAAGAATGGTTGTGTGGCTACCATGTATCGTGGTGAGTCGGGCGAGAAGGGTGCCAGCACAGGTAGCAACATGGTGGGTAAGTTCAATCTGGGATTGGGTGACAAGACCAAGCCTACCATCACTTTCAACGACTGCTATGCCATGCATAATACAGGTTTTGATGCTGTTTGCTCCAACTATACTCAGGACATTCAGATTATCGAGTTGACTCCTTACCTCCTTCAGTTGGTAACAAAACGTACCAATTCAGAGGGTAACTGGTATATTGTATGGAACTTCGTTTCAGAAGATGTGATTGCCACCAAGGGTGCCTGCATCCCTAAGGCAGACCAGAACTTGATAGCGACAGCGAAGCCAATTCTTCCTACCTTCGAGAATATCCATACCGACTTGTTTACTGCCGATATCAATGGCGACAAGTATGTAGGTAGCAAGATGACTTTCAACTTGAATTCAGAGACTCCATACGACTTCCTGTGGTGGAACGGTTCACCTAATGTGAAGGCATGGGAGAGCGTAACGGGTGGCAAGTATAATACCACATGGGCTCCAGCTCTTGACGACAAGGCTCTCGATAACTTCGAGTTGACAATTAGCAAGGCTTCTGACGGCTCTTACAATTATGAATGTGGCGAGGTAGATGGTAAGGTGAAAATCACCGAGAATACCATGACCTTCGATAAGGAAATCTCTGTATTTGCCGTGGCTGGCGATAAGCGCACCATCGAATTGAAGGGCAAGCAGTTCTATATCCTTGGCAACTCTGCTGATGATCAGTATCTCACCATCGGTATTCCTGAGACAAAGGACGAGAATGGTTTGGTTAACTCATACCTCGTGGCTAAGTTGGCTTACAAGAAGATTGCTACAGGTCCAGTAGGTCCTACCAAGGTGGCTATCGACAATTCCATCATCCACAACGAGGGTATCATGTGGGTTGAGAATGGTTGTCTCCGCGTCGGCTTCCACCATTATGGTGAAACAGGCAAGGGACTCTTCAAGGATGTGAAGTCTGTGAAGCTGAAGAAGAACCAGACCATCACCGTTACCTTTAAGATTAAGGGTGGCGTGACATGGAGCAAGACTCCTAAGTGTGCCTTGATTGATAACAATATCAAGACCACATGGGAACCAGGTGCTTTCGACCTCGCCGATGCAGTTGTTGTAGATACCAATGGCGGTGAGACTACGGTTTCACTTACCAATACCACTGGTTCTACACAGACATTCATAGCAACCTGTCTCGACTTGTCTGTTCAGTTGGATGGTTTTGGCGACTACGGTGGCTCAACCGACAACATCGACATTGAGATTGTTTCCTGCACAATTCAATAACTTTAATAGCGCAAACTTATGAAGAATAAAATATTATACGGAATTATAGCCTTCGTCATGGGTATCTTCATGGCAGGCTGTAGCGATGATGATTATTCTATCAGCAATACTCCGCTACTCACCGACGAGTCGGTGACAACAGGTTCTGCTGATGTGACCGTGACATCCGCTACATTCCATGGTACGGTAAAGGGTCTCGAAGAGCAGAATGCCAGTGCCTATGCATTAGGCTTCTACTATGGTAAGAGCGAAGATAATTTGAGTGAGAAGGTAGCTGCTTCCGGTAGCAGTGAGTTCCAGGCTACGGTTTCAGGTATGCCAGGTGATGTGGTTTACTATCAGGCTTATGTTACCTTGCAGGGCAGAGTAACCTACAAAGGTTCTGTGCAGAGTGCCATCATGACCGATGCCAAGGCTATCACCGGTGATCCGAAGGATTTGACAGCCAATTCTGTTATCCTGACCGGTAAGTTGGAGAAGGCTCCTCAGTCGGCTACCAGCGGTATCGTGATCTCTGGTGTAGAGGGTTCTGAGAATGTTCGTGCCGGTGTTCGCATCGTTGCTGCCGGCATCAATGACAATTACGAAATCAAGGCAGAGGGTTTGTTGCCTAATACAACTTACCACTATACTGCCTATCTCGACCTCGGCAATGGTACAGTGTATGGTGAAGACCGTACCTTCACAACTGCTCCTGCTGATTTCAATCCTGATACTGACCTCGTAGACTTGGGTCTTTCTACCAAGTGGGCTAAGTATAATGTAGGTGCTTCTGATGAGAAGCAGCTGGGTGGTCTCTTCGGATTTGGTGATATGACTGGTTTCCAGACATCTATCAATCTGGAAGATTATGCTTCTGCTGATATCTATAAGACCGACCGCGATGTTGCCAATAAGGTATATGGTTCATGGGTTACCATGCCAACCATCGATGAATTTGAGGAACTCTTCACTGAGTGTAAGAAAGAATGGGTAGAGGATACCGAGAATCATGTAGCCGGTTACAAGTTTACCGGTCCTAATGGTAATTCCATCTTCTTGCCTGCAGCAGGTACCCGTACTCAGGGCAATGTTTCCGGCGAGGGCTTGAACGGTTACTATCTCTCTGGTTCTATCAATGCCACCGACAACCGATTTGCCATGGCATACAGCTTCGATCAGAATTCTGCACGCCGTACTACTACTCCTGTTTATCAGGCATTGGCTATCCGTCCTGTGTCTGTGGCTAAGAACGTGAAGTTTGTTAAGGAGAAGTTGTATAATACTTGGGAGTTTGACTTGAAACCAGATGGATCTCATTATAAGTTTGTTGGTCCTGTATTCTTCTATGGCAAGGATGCATGTTGGGCTTCTTATACCAATAATCAGCCGGTTGTGGGTGAAACCACAGGCTGGGATGCCGATTTCGCTTCAATTTCCTGGGCTATCAGTAGTGCAGACCACTGTCAGGGAACCATGACATTCTATCAGGATGAAGATGGCAATGATAAGGTAAAGGTTCATCAGGTTCAGGCTGATGGTTCTTATAAGGATTCTGAAGGTACATTTACCGTTGATGAGAAGAATAAGACAATCACAATGACCATTGACCCTCTGAATGCAGTAGAGTATATCGGTGGTATCACCCGTACTGATGAAACCAAGATCAAGGTGATGTCTCTTTCTGATGAGGCACTTCAGTTGGGTGTAATCCGTTCTGGTGATGGTCAGCTGATGATTTATAACTATGTAACCTCTGATGTCAAGAATGGCTATGTTGCCAAGTTGACTGCTTGGGGTGATGGAGGCAACTGGGATGGCGCTTCAACTGTCGTTTCTGGTGGCTCAAAGGCTGTTGGTCAATATACAGTTAAACTTGAAACAACAGAAGCCCGTACCAATGGTAAGGTTTACGTTCTTGATTTGGAAGGCTTTGCTGCAAAATATCCTAAAGCGTTGGTTCGTATTGATGCTATCAAGGCTGATGGACAGGATTTGAAGTTTGATGCCAACAAGTTCCATTATGGTGCCCTCGAGCCTAACGGCAACTATCGTATAGAGTTGTTCAATATCTGGGGTACTGGTACTGCTCAGAATTCCCCATTCCGCGCTAGTGGCGGTCCTGGTGACGCAGGTGAACCTGCTCTTGCCTTCAATAAAACCTTGGAGGTAACATTCACTGTAGTTTCTACAACTAGTGATGGTACTGGTGTCTATACTCCTACATTCAATGCCGTTCGTGGCTGGGGTGAAGGTGAGGCTCAGTTGTGGGGATATAACGATGGTTCTACCTTGAAAGTTGTCAAGAGTGACAAGGGGCAATACTCTCTAGAGAACAATCAGTTTGATATGACTTATGAAGGTTCTGGCTTTGAAGGTGGTACTATCATGACCTTTATCGAGCTTGCTGACCTTTATGGTTTCTTCCCAGGCACACACAGTACTTTGGATGAGTTCTATCTTGACGGTAAGGCTGTTTCTTACGATAAGTCTAAGGTGATTGATTCCAATGAGAATCCTAAGTATCGTTTGGAATTGTTTAATTGCTATGGTGCTACAAAGGATAATTGTGCATTTGGTGTCAAGGATGGTGATTTGATGCGAGAGCTGGGCTTTAATAAGTCTATGCGCGCTAAGTTCACTGTTCATAGCCTCTTCGCTGTTCCACAGTGGTAATAGTTGATAAATTATAATAAGGAGAATCCGATAGTCTCGGTACTTATCGGATTCTCTCTCTAAAACGAAAAGAATTATGATGAAATTCAAATATCTGTTTTTGTTGCTCATGGGCGTCGTTTGCGGATTGGCTTGCTCGGCATGCTCCTATGAAGACGATGATTATGATGAGCCTAGCTTCAAGGTTCTCAACCCAGAGCTTTCTTTTGATGGCGTAGGCGGAGTGCAGACCATCAATGTGCAGGCTGATGCTCAGCCTACAGCTTCCGTGATAGAAGGTGCCGACTGGTGTTCTGTTGCCTATAAGGATCAGGCAGGCGGTACTTACAATTTCGATGTAACAGTTGCTGCCTCTCTGGAAGATGAAGCTACTACTGCCGTCGTTCGCATCATTCAGGGCTATAGCCGCAAGGATGTTACGATTACCCGTGCCAAGAAGGGAACTGTTGTTGTTCCTGATGAGCCTACTGCTGATATGAACAAGACTGCCATGGAAGTGGCACAGTTGATGTATCCGGGCTGGAACCTCGGTAATACCCTTGAAGGTGGCGACTCCAAGAACCTTTGGAAGAATGCTGGCGTTGAAACAGAGACCGCATGGCAGAATACCAAAACTTCTCAGGCTCTCATCGATGCAGTGAAGGCAGCCGGTTTCAAGAGTGTCCGTATTCCTTGCTCTTGGGTAATGGGTCATATTACTGATGCAGAAAAATGCACCATCGACCCAGCTTGGATGAAGCGAGTAAAAGAGGTGGTTGATTACTGTATCAAGGATGAACTCTATGTCATCATCAACCAGCATTGGGATGGTGGTTGGATCGAGCATAATGGTTTGACAGCCAATACTGACATCAAGACTACCAAGTCTCAGCTCACCAAAGTCTGGACTCAGATCGCCAATGAGTTCAAGGCATACGATGAGCATCTTCTCTTTGCCGGAATGAATGAGCCGGGTGTAGGTTCTGGTGATGGCGACATCATTTCTCTGGCTGAGGCTTCGGCTCGCATTGCTGAGTTCGAGCAGACTTTCATCGAGGCAGTTCGTGCTACGGGTGGCAACAATGCCAAGCGAATCTTGATTGTTCAAGGTCCTAATACCAATATCGACAACTTCGTTGACAACAACTATATGTCGAAGATTCAGGATTCAGCAACCGACCGATTGATGGTAGAGGTTCACTTCTACGATCCATATCAGTTTACTGACTTGGGCGAAGACAAGGATTGGGGCAAGTACTATCTTTATTGGGGTAAGAACAATACCAATGGTGCTGAGGCTGGTCGTACAGCTGATGCAAAATACAACGAGGATTATGTAGAAGCTCAGATGAAGAAGATGAAGACCAACTTCTTCGACAAGGGTTATCCTGTATTAATTGGTGAGTTTGGTGCCAACCAGCGTATGGCTATCGGTAAGGATGCTGTTCATGATGCATCCGTGAAGGATTACTACAAGGCTGTAGTAACCAGTGCCATCAACAATGGTTGTGTGCCTGTGGCATGGGATACCAATGGTAATTTCCCTAGCATGACTATCTTCAATCGTGCCAGTGCTACAGTTAGCAACGCCAATATGTTGGAGGGCATCCAGGAAGCTGTGAAGACAGCTGTTTGGCCTGCGAAATAATTTTTTAATAAAGCCTCACTTGAGGTTGGAATGAGCCTCATTTGGAGTTGGAGTGAGCCTTACGTAACGTTCGTTTGGGGCTCAAACCAACTTCAAGTGAGGCTTACTTGTTTTTCTTTTTCTTTTGCTTTTCTTGCCAATTCGGCTGTTTCTGTTTTTATTTATCTTGTTGTTTTCTCCTTTCACATTTATCTTATTGATTTGTAGATGAATAGGTTAGGTGTGAAAGGAAAATGAATTAAAAATATAAAAAAAATAAAGGTAAGCAGATTTGTATCAGCATTCAGCAAAATAATACCATATTTTCTCGATATTTCGTTGTATCTTTGCAGCCGTGAATATACAATATAATTATTAACAATAAACATAAACCTAGTTTAAATTAGTAAAGCTTATGAAAAAGATTTTTACTCTTATGGTAGCAGCTTTTGCTGCAGTTAGTGCTTTTGCACAAAGTAGAACAACATTATGGGAAGGTGAGCAGGTAATGGATGGCTCATGGCCTAATGTGGGTGTGGAACTCAGCAACTTGGCAACAGCCAAAGCTGGCGATAACATAGTTGTTACTACCTCTAAGGTAGATGCTTCCATTAATGCATCTTGGGAGTGGGGCTCTCAGGTGTTCTTGAAAGTCAATAGCGGTGCCGATGGTAAATGGGAAGATATGGCAGGTACTTCTGCTGTAGGACTCAAGGAACCAGGTGAGGCAAAGTTTGAGATTACCGATAAGGTTCTGGAGCAGTTTAAGAACGCCTCAAGTATCTTCGTTCAAGGCATGTGCGTTGTTGTTTCTAAGATTGAACTGGAGAGTGCTGTTGCTACAACTTCTACTCAGCTTTGGAGTGGTGAATGTGTATTTGGCAATTGGGCAGAGGGTTTCAGCGTTCCTGCTGAGCAGTTTGCCAATGCTTCTGCTGGTGATGTCTTGGAGTTTGTTTATACCACTGATACTGAGACTACGGAGAAGTGGTGGCAGTTTAAGACTATCTTTGCTGGTACAGAAGAGGCTTTGTCTTCTAATAAGGCAGACTTAAATGATTATGGCTGTGCTACTGTAGCAAGTGGCAGTACTTCATATAAGATTGTCTTGAATGCAGAGGATATTGCTAGATTGAAGGAAACAGGTTTGTTCGTCAATGGACATTTCAATATTGTTACAGCTGTTAATCTGATTCAGGCTGTCAAGGAGCCTTCTACTGGCATTAGCAATGCTTTCGTGCTTACTCCTGCCAAGGATTCTAAGACATTCAACCTTGCTGGTCAGCAGGTAGGTGCATCTTATAAGGGTGTCGTAATCAAAAATGGCAAGAAGTTTGTTCAGTAATCATGGGTTTATAACTCCGTTGGTTTAGTTTAATAAGTATTTAACAAGAAAAGGGCTAGGTTGCTGGTTGCAATCTAGCCCTTTCGCTTTTAGTGCTCTAAATAGAGTCCGTTCAACTTTTCCAGGAAAACACTCACATCATCATTCACCAACTTCATAAAACCATGGGTCTTACTGTTGGCTACTCCCGGATAAGGAGTATAATAATGTTCATTGATGGGCTCTCCCTGGTTTCTTCCAAACATCAGGTAGGCGATGTGATGCTGCTTCAGTTCTGGAAGAAGGACTTCAGAGAAGATGCTGGAATCACCAATCGATTCGATGCCTGTTGTCATGCCGAAAGCATTGTTATGCTCTTGTGCAAAAGGCAATGCCTGGGTGATGATTTCCTTCATGCTCTGCTGATAGAGGGGAAGACGGATGGCATTCCTGGTTTGCTGATAGGTGACGTTGATGACATCAATCTGATGGTCTGGATATCGTTCCATCAGCTTCTTTCCAGGCTGGTAGGTCTCGGAATAGCCATAAACCACATTGGTTACATCATTATCCTCCAACAGATCCTGTATTTTTTTATAAAGATCGATGTAATCGTCTTTACCTAACTGGCAATACCAGGCTTTTCCGTCTATAGGAAGAAGATTGAGCACCACGGGTGCTTTGATACCATAACCGTCTTGCAGGGTGTCGAGATACTTGGCCACTTGTTTGGTGTATTCCTCCAGCAGATCTGCGTTGCCGTTGTAATGAGGCATCGTCCAATTCATGATGAGTAATCCTCCCTTGCGGAAGTGTTTGAGTACATCTTCCCGGATGGCCTTGAAAGGAACTCCATCTGCATTCTGCTGCTTTCCGCTCTCGATGCCGGCCAATTCATAACCGTTGGCAGCTGGTCGGTAACCGCAGAGTGCCTTCATGTCGCAGCGGTCGCTATCGCATTCCCATCTGTTCCAACCCATTCCGCTCAGGGTGCCGTACATCTGTCCGATGAGGGTTCCCTTGTTGGCGAAAGCCTTGAGGTTGGTCTTCAGATTCTCCGTGCGGGTAGTAAGACCGCTCATGGCAATCTCATCGTACGATTTCTTTTTCTTGTCACCGCAGGATGTGAAAGCCATGAGTGCTGCAAAAATCAATATAAAATATCTGATTCTCATGTCTTTTATTCGTTATAAGCCTTCTTCATAGCTTCTACCACGGTAGGCAGAGTCCACTGTGGCACACTTCTGTCTGTACCATCGAAGATGCTCATCCAGTAGAAGGTAGCTACGCCGTATGCTTTTGCCTGCTTCACAATGTCGGCAGCCTGGTCGGCAGCAGCCTGAATTTCGCTGGCAGAACTGTTTTTGCTGACGCTCTTGCTTCCGTGAGTACCGTATTCACCGATGACGCAAGGGATGCCCTTGCTGATGAACTTATTGTTCAGGCGGGTGAACATATCTGCGATTTCCTTGCTGCAGGAAGCATCCCACTTGCCTTTCTGGGCAAACCAATCCCATGGAGCATAGGTGTGAACTTCTACGGCGATATGACCATCCACCTTGTCGGTAGGAATGGCGAGGTTGTTCAATACGTCATCACCATTAGCTGCAGCATAGGTACTGATGATAAGGTTGCGGGTCTCGTTGTTGCCACCGGTAGCACGTACTGCATTCACAAAGCTCTGGGCATAACCGTTCAAACCTTTATAGCTGTTTGTATTCTTAGGAGCATTCCAGGTGTTGTTGGCATCGAGCATTTCGTTGTATCCTTCGAACACCAGATGCTGGTCGTAGTTCTTGAAACGGGTGGCTATCTGAGTCCAGAGACTCTCGAATTTCTCTTTGTTCTCGTTATAGTTGGCTTCATCAGCCTTGATCCAGTGCTTCACATTCTCATCGTCGGCACCTGTATCATGATGAACATTCAGGATGCAGTACATACCGTTATTAATCACATAATCAACGATTTCCTGTATTCTGTTCATCCAGGCTTCATCCACGGTTCCGTCTTCCTTCATGTGCTGGAACCAGGTAACTGGGATGCGGACAGAATTAAAACCGTTCTTCTTCAGAAAATCTACCATGGGTTTGGTGGTAGGAACCTGTCCCCATGCCTTCTCGAAATCAGTAACAGAATTGCTGTTCATGTTCATCCACATGGCAACCACATCTGTGCAGTTGCCGAAATTGGTACCGATGCCCATGTTCTTCACTGCATCCACAGCACTTTCCTCTACATAGTTTGCGTTCAGGTTTACCTGGTCGCGGGTAATCACGTACTTGCTGTTCATCGCAGCCTTCCACCAGTCGTTGGATGGCATATTGCTTCCATACCAAGGCATGAAGAAGCTCCATTTTGCACCAGCATTCCATGCCTCATCGATGCCGGCGGTAGCTGTGTTGCTGTTGGCGTCAGTACCGCATTCTGCCAGGGTGACGAGTTTTTCAGGATAGCGTGCCTGAATCTCCTTGAATTCCTGTGCCTGCTTGGTAGCATCATAACCGTAGAGGTCGCGGCCGATGATATCTACATACTTATCGCCAGGATACCAATCGGCATCATTATTATAGGTATTGGCATCGCCATTGTAATTCTGTGTGGTCCAAGCCCAAATCAGGTTGTGGATTCCCTTGCTCTGGAAGTAATCAAACATGGTCTGCCAAAGCTTCTTGTAAGTTTCAGCACCATCATATCCCCACCAGAACCAGGATTTGCCCCAGCTGGCACCTGATTTCAGACAGGCATTGCCGGCTGCCTCGTGGAAAGGACGCCAAACGGCAACAACGCCTGCATCCTGCAACTTCTGCAAGACTTCTACCACCTTGTCCATCTCCTGATAGAACCATTTGTTCTCCCAAGAGCCGGCAGTAAATACATTGGCTGCCTTGAAGGTGGTTTCAGATGGGGTGCAGGTTACACCGCTACCATCTGTTCCTGGAGTAGTGCTTTCAGTCTTAGGAACGTTGAAATGCCACATCAGCGATACCAGTCCGCCCTGGTCAGCCCAGTTGGTGACAGGGGTGATGTCGTTGTAGTTGATCCATCCGTTGGAACCCTGCTTAGGTACATAGATATGGATGAAATCATAGCAGTTCATGGCTGGATATTTGCCTGTTGCCTTGAAAATCTTATCTGCTTCCTGGGTGTTCCAGTTAACGTTGGCGATGACCGAAGAGATGGTCTTGCTGCCGTAATTCAACTGCAGATACTTGTAGAGACGCTTGGTCTTTTCTGTTGCTGCAGGGTCGGCGAGATTCACATCGCCTACTTCGCTTTCGTGATAGATAGAGAATACGACATTGTTAATCTTGTTGATGTCATAGGTCTCCCATGCTCCGAAGCCCTCCAGACCTTTCAGATAAATTTCCAGTTGATTGTTGGCATTGTGCTTCATGCTGCTGACGGTATTGCTTTCGCCAGTCAGATTCCATTCAGCTTGCTTTCCTTCCGAATTGTTGATGGTAATCTTGTCACCATCAGTTTGTGCCAAGGCAGTGAATGAAATCATTACTGCCAGAAGTGAGAGTAATATCTTTTTCATTGTCTTGCTACTTTGATGGATTTGTTATTGATTTTGATGATGTATACGCCGTGGGTCAGCTCATCCAGCGGGATGATGGTCTTGTCTCCGGCGAGGATAGGGGAGAGGCTTACTGCCTTTCCGTCGAGGGCGAAGGCACTCACCTGGTTGTGGGTTCCGTCCACGATGATGCGGTCTCCTTCGAAGGCAAACCTGCTGTTGGCTTCAATTTGCTGGATGCCCGTAGTGGTGCCATAGGTGAAGGTGGAAACCTTCCACAGTTCGTAACTGGCAGTAGTGGCTGTAGATGTTACGGTCATCTTGTCATTTCCGAAGGTCACTTCCGGTAGAGTGCTCAGTGCAAACTCTATCTTGCTTCCATCGTTGAATGATACGAACAGCGACTTGCCGTCGGCAGCTTTGGCTGAGATGCAGCTCAGAGCCACCAGTAAGGATAATGCTATTTTCTTCATATCGGGTTGATGTTTTGGTTAAAATTAAAAATGTGGCGCAGTTGTTGAAACTACGCCACAAATTTACAAATTATATTTCACATAAATGCGTTTTTTATGTTAAATATTCTAGCTTATGGGAGGATAGCAATCTTGGTTACTCCTGTCAAGTCGCCCTGAATAGCAAAGCCACATGAGTTTGAAACTTCTACTGCTGTTTCATCAAAAACATATTCAAGTTTACTTTCAGAAGGATTCCAATCTGAGATAGTTGTAATGTTTGGCCAACCATCTTCATTCTTGTTGATCTGTACTTGTCCCTTGACGGTAGGGTCTTTGTAAACAATCAGCTTAGAACCAACTTTTACCTTTACTTTCTCAAATACTTCTTTGGTTAAATAGAATTTTCCACTGCCACTTGACCATGAGAAATCAAATGGATATGTTATTTTCCCATTATCCATATTCGTTACAAGTTCTGCAATATCCTTCTCTGCAGGAACCACCTTGAATTCTGGACCTTCAATCTTGTTGCCGTCTTGGTCTTCCATCACAATCTTGTAGGTACCAACTTCTGCATTGGCAGGAACCTGGCATACAATCTCTGTATTGGTACGAGATGTATAGCGGTTTACCTTGTAAGAACCGATATAGAGGTTCTGGATGTTCTGGAAGTTCTTACCTGTGATGGTGATGGTTGAACCTGCGATAGCTTCACCTGGAGTGACAGAAGCAATAGCTGGATCTGTAGCTGCCTTGATGCTCAATGCATCCTTCAACTCTATGGTTGTACCATTCTTCAGGTTGAGTTTGAAGCCTGTACCTGCACAAGCAGCAGGAACTGTTACAGCGATGGCATTAGCATTCTGTGCTACAAATTTCTCTACGGTCTGCTCAACATCGCCAGGGAAGGTGATGCTCTTCACGAGGTCGAGGTCTGTACCATTGATTTTGGTCTTGTCGCCAGCTGTGATGGCTGCTGGTGTGCAAGAAACTACGGTTGGCTTTACCAATGTATAGGCTACTGTTACAGTCTTGCCGTTGGCTAGGCTCAATGTGATGTCGCCTTCCTGTGCATCCTCAGGAACAGTGGCTGTTACCTTGGTTGTCTCAACCTTGTTGAGCTGAGATGCTGCTGCATTAGGGAAGGCAATGCCTGAAATCAGATCCATATCCTTACCGGTGATAGTGATTTCTGCACCATTTTTCACTGGGTTAGGAGTTGCAACGAGCTGGGTTGGAACCACGGTAATGATGTTGCCCACTGGAACTTCGATGCCGCTCTTGGTTACTACATAGAAGGTACCATCGGTAGCCTTGGCAGGAACCTTTACGGTAATCTCTGCTGCACTCTGTGACTCGAAGTCGGCTGCATCTACTGTTGCGCCCTCAAACTTCACGCTGACAATCTGGTCGAAAGAAGAACCTTTGATGCTCAATACCTCACCAGCCTTGATGTTGCGGTCCTTGATAGGAGTAGCCTCAGGTGTATTGATGGTCAACTCTTCCTTGGTCTCCAGAGACGTACCGTCCTTGATGGTATCTGTCAATGTGATGACACCTGTACGAGCCTCTGCTGGAATCTTCACCTGGATGGTATAGCGGTCGTGACCTACGAACTCTGCTTCCTTGATGGTATCGCTGCCGGCGAAGATTACACCGTGCATCAGGTTGAGGTAATCACCCTTGATGGTTACCACATCACCTATATTACCCACCATAGTACCTTCGCTACCTACGAAGAACTGGGTGATTTCGATGTCCTCACGATAGGTGATAGGAGATACGGATGTAATCTCGCCACCCTTCTTGGTCTTCAGGACAATCTGACCCGGTTCGCATTTCTCAGCAGGAACCTGGATGGAAATCTTGCTGTTGTAGCCGCTCTGGAGAATCTCGTATGCGGTGATAGGGTCTGCACCTGGAAGGTTGACAGACTCAATCTGGTCCAGATTGGTACCATAGAGATATAAGGTACCGCCACGGAGCACTGGGCATGGACCGAATGACTGGAGGGAGATGTCGTTGCCGTACTGATTGGTAGAGAGATCATCTCCGTCGTTGCACGCTGTCAGCGATAGCCCTACGAGGGCTACCACCAACATGGCGAATATTTTGCTTATCTTTTTCATTTCAATTCAGATTATAAGTTTATTTATTTGGAACCACACGGATGTTGTCAATCTTGATGATTGGGTGACACTTCACACCTGTAGGCAATACTGATGCGTCGTTGTAGGCACCCTTGACAATGAAGATGTTGAAGGCGTCGAAGTCGCCCACACCGCTGTACTTCAGTCCCTTGTTGCCATCATAGTCGTAAACGAAGTTGGCCAAAGGGAGGGTAACGGTTACCCATTTTCCATCTGTGTGATAGAGCTTGTCTTCGTTGTTCTGCCATGGCATGTAGAGGGCACGTGCCAACTGACCCTGCTCATGGAAGAAGGTGTTGTTGGCTCCAGCCAATGTATTGCCATAGATATCCTTCACACCTGCCGCACCGTTTGAGATGAGGCTGCTGCTGCCGAAGTAGATCTGCATTGGGGCTGCAGACCAGGCGTTGTCCTTGTCGATGTACATCTCGAACTTCAGACTCATGTTCTTCCAGTCGCTGAAGTCGGCGAGGTCCTGCATACGTGGACGGCTAGAGTAAGTCTCTGGGTCCTGCCAGCTTCCTGGCCAGTATTCGAACGAGAAGTTACCGTCGTTCCAGGCACCATTTGTATCCATGTCGGCATCGCCCATCACGAGGAAGTTGCCGCTCAATGAGGTAGCATCGCTCTTGATGTCGCGATTGTGCCAGCCATTGTTGCCCAATACATCTCCACCTTCCTTCCAAGGAGTATCGAAGTCGAAGAGCATACCGCGGTTGTCCATGTAGCGGAAGCCTGCCTTGGTTGTACCATTGATGGTTGTGATGGTGATAGGCTCATGCTTAGGCATATCTTCCGGCATGTTGAAACGGATGCTGTTCAGGCTGATCTTCAAATCCTCGTAAGGGATGGTGTAGTTATCACCCACCTTGATAGTCAGATGACTATCTGCGTAATCCAGGAAGTAGTCACCATTGATGGTAACCTCTTCGCCAGGAGCCGCCCACTCGTTGCTCATACCGTTGATGGTAGGGGCAGGAACCACGGTCTTGAAGTTGTAGTCCAAAGTGTCCTTGTTGTTGGTGATGAAGTAAATCTTGTCAGTCACCTTGCCTGGAATGTTCTTTGGCACTGTTACGATGATGGTGTTGTCCGTCATGTAGCTGGTATTCAGTACGGCAGCCTGGTCGTTGAAGTTGATCTTGGTCACACTTCTCAGGTTTCTACCCACAATACAGATGGTATTGTTGAGCGAAGCTTCTGTGAGCAGAGAGTCCTTGCTGGCTGCATCCACAGGACGAACATAATTGATGGTAGGGGTTCCGCCTGCAATTTCATACTTGTCTGGCTCGTCCTCGCAAGAAGTGAATCCTGCGCTGACTGCTGCAAGTGCCACGGCGAACAAAGCCCCATTTATATTCTTGATTTTCATAATGAAATTCTCTTAATTGATTAATAACTATAGGTATTAATAACTGAATGTATTACGTACATCTACGTGTACTGGAGTTGCGGTGCTACCCAGGTTAGGGTTCAGGGCTACGTCTTCAGTTGGGAATGGCAATGTAAAGCTGCTGGCTGTTACATTAGGTGCAGCTGTATTCTCATCATACTGCATCTTAGAGCTGTCCCATGTGCCGCTGTTGTAGTATGCCTTGTAAACTTCATCGCAGTTCCACATAGCGTTGCGGTGTTGTGCCTTCAATTCCTGAACGCATGCATCTGTATCGTAGTATGCACGGCGCACGTAGTCGTACCAGCGGTCACCCTCACCGGCAAACTCCAGGCGGCGCTCCTTCCAGATATCATCGAATGTGAGAGTGGTCTTTCTTACGAATCCCTGCCACTCGTATGCACGTCCGCGTACCTCGTTGAAGCAATCCAGGGCAAGCTGGTCGGTAGGATTACCCATCAGTACCTGTGCCTCTGCATAAATCAGATAGATGTCTGACAGACGGAGAAGTGGAGTAGGGAGGGCATTTGACATACGAGCTGGAGTGATACCCAATTCTGCCTTGTGGTCGAAGTTGTCGCCATAGAGATGCTTCACGTTGTTACCACCGCAAGGACCCTGGCACTGACCTGTTGCTGCTGAGTTGTAGGCTTTGTTATACCAGAAATCCAGGTAAGAGAATCCCTTCTTGATACCATCCTTCTGTGCACTGGCAGGAAGGTCGTGATCTCTCCAGAAGTAAGAGTAAACATCGCCTGGCATCATGATGGTAGCCTTGCGGCGGTGATCTGGATCTACACGACTTGCTGGATCATCCTTAGGAGATACACCGAAAGCTTCCATCAAGTCGAGAGATGGACCGCCCCAACCGCCCCAGCAGTCACCATTCTCGTCGAAACCATCTGGAGCCAAGTCGCTCTGGAGGGTATTCTGAGAAGTCCACTGAGAACCTACTGTCCAGCGCCATGCAATCATAATCTCATCGCAGAACTGGTTTGAACCACGGAAGATATCCTCGTAGTGCTCCATCAATCCTCTGCCAGAGTTCTCGATAACATCCTTGGCATATTCGGCAGCCTTCTTCAAATCGTCCTGATTCAAAGTGCCTGAAACACCAGCCTTGGTCAGATAAGCCTTACTGAGCAAACCTTCTGCGCAATAGTAGTCGATGCGGCCTGTGGTGCTCTTTTCCTTAGGAAGAAGCTCCATCGCCTTTTCCAGGGTCATGACGATGTATTCGTATACATCAGCCTTCTCTACCTTGCTCTTCTGGTTGTAGTCACCCTTGCTAAGCGTTTCAGAGTTGCTGTGGATGATAGGCACATCACCGAAGGAGCGTACCAGATAGAAGTATGCCATCGCCTTCCAGGCAAGGCACTCGCCCAAACACTGGTTCTTCACCTTCTCAGAGGTGTTGATAGCGTTCTGCAATGACTCGTAAACAGTGCTGCAGTGGCCAATCTCTGCCCAGAGTGAGTAAGACATGTTCACCAGGTCCTCATCGGTACCATTGGTACTGAAGTTCATGTAAGGGCTTGATCCCCAATACATATTACCCGACATGATTTCACCTACCTTGATGAATCCACGCTGGAAATCATACCAAGGTGAGTTGTAGAGATAGTTTACGCCAGAGATGCAGGAAGCATCACCGTTGTAATAGTTCTCTGTGTTGTAATTGTCCTCTACCGGCTTGTCAAGGAAGTCACCGCAAGAGGTCATTCCCATAGCGAGGAGCATTACAAATGCTGTATATTTAATGTTCTTAAATTTCATAACTGTTCGTTTTGGATGTTAGAATGATAAGTTCAGACCGAATGTAATGGTGGTTGGAGAAGGGTAGCGACCGAAGTCCAGACCATATACATTTGCACTCTGAGTAGAGAGACCTACCTCTGGGTCGTAACCGCTGTAACCGGTGATGGTGAAGAGGTTAGACGCAGTGAGAGTCAGTCGGAGGTTGGTGAGACCAATCTTCTGGATGAGCTTCTGGTCGAATGTGTATCCCAAAGCCATGCTCTTCAAGCGTACGTATGAACCATCCTCGATATAACGGTCGCTGAATGCGTCGTTATCGTTAGGGTCGTTGATGGAAGCACGTGGGTACATCGAGTTTGGATTGTCAACTGTCAAATTAGAGATGTTGTCATACCAGTTGCCTGTGTAGTTGCCATCCTTGGCTACGAGGTGAACTCGCTTGTTGACATCCTTCAACTGGTTGCTCCATGGAGAGTTCATGTGAGTCATCTTCATGTTCAGATAGTTGGCTACCTTGGCACCTACAGAACCGTTGATGAAGATATTCAGGTCGAAGTTCTTGTAGCGGAAGGTGTTGTTCCATCCGAAGGTCCACTTAGGGAGTGGAGAACCGATGTTGGTCTTATCATTCTCATCAATCTTGCCATCTTTGTTGATGTCCTTGTACTTCAAGTCACCTACGTAGGTGGTGTTGGTGCGATTCAGCTGGCTGGCGTCTTTCCATGAATAGTGCTTGGTACCATCGGCATCAATGGTCTCATTGTAGTTGTTCTTCTGGAGTGTCTGAACCGGAGAACTGAGGATGTCTTCGAGATCCTTATATACTCCCTCTACTACGTAACCATAGAAACCGTAGAGTGATTCGCCTGGAATAGAACGAGATACCACGTCGCTCCACTGACCCTTACCAAGCAATGCGGTACTGCCGGAAAGACTCTTCAACTTGTTCTTGTTGATAGAGATGGTAACGTCTGAACTCCAGTCGAAGTCCTTGGTGACGATAGGGTGAGTGTTGAGGGCAATCTCAAGACCTGTGTTCTCGATATCTCCATAGTTGCCGTATGGTGCTGCGAGGGCTGAAGACTGGTTACCGCTGGTACCCATGATAGAAGGCAGGTTGAGCTGCATCAACATATCCTTACTCATCTTCTTATACCAGTCAACGGTCAGGTTTATACGGTTGTTTAAGAAACCGAGGTCGAGACCTACGTTCCACTGCTCCTGAGTCTCCCACTTGATATCGAGGTTCTTCAGGTTGGCAGGACGGAAACTGGTTCCGAGGGCTGTATCCATGGTGCTCATGGCAGAACCCCACTTATAGCCACCAATGTTGGAGTTACCTGTCTGACCCCAACCGAGACGCAACTTACCGTTGCTCAGCCACTTGATGTCCTTCATGAACTTCTCGTTGGTGAAACGCCAACCCAAAGCCAATGAGTGGAAACCTGCCCAACGGTTGTTTGGACCGAAGTTAGAGCTACCATCATAACGATAGGTATAGGTAGCGAGATAACGGTCGTCGTAGTTGTAAGTCTCACGGGTGAAGAAGGAAGCCATAGATGAACTTCCCCATCCTGCGAAAGGCTTAGGGTCGCCCTGTCCCAATGCCGGGTTGTGAACTACATCGTTAGGAAGCTGGGTGTTGAGTATTGCTAAATAGTCATATTTTGATTCCCAGCACTCCTGACCGAGCATGGCTGTGATACTATGTTTGCCGAAATTGGTAGAATATTGCAGATAGTTGTTCAATGACCAGAAGGTATTGCTGTTCTTCTGCTGACGGCTCTGGTTGTTCTTTCGCTTCCAGGTTCCGAGGTCTATCATCGGACTGTAGGTATCTGCCTTGGATGCACCGATATCGAAACCTAACTGGCTGTGCCAGGTCAATCCCTTCATCAGGGTGATATCTGCGAAGACACTACCGTTCAAGCTCTGGCGGTCGAGCAGAATATCATCTTCCATTGCCATGGCGATAGGGTTAGGGTTGGTGAATCCTTCTTTTGATACGCTGGAATAACCACCGTCGATATTGTAAATCTGAATATCTGGAGGAGTTGTCAGAGAGTAGTTGATCAAACCTTCAGAACCGTCAGCCAGTTTCAAACTCTCTGATGTCTTGGAATAAGTAGCATTCAAACCGAGCTTGAACCACTTCTTCAACTGTGCAGAGAGGTTCACACGCATAGAGTAGCGCTGGAATTCAGAACCGATGATGGTACCGTCCTGGTCTGTCCAGTTGCCTGAGATATAGTAGTTTACCTTATCAGTACCACCTTCTGCTGCAATCTGGTGTGACTGCTGCCAGGCTGTCTGGAAGATAGCATCCTGCCAGTTGGTACCGATACCGAGAATTGATGGATCGCTATATACAGCGTCTGGCTTGGAAATCTCGCCCTGGTTAGCCAAATCGTTATAGTATTCAGCAAACTCGCGCAGGTTCATGATGTCCAAACGCTTGTTCTGACGGCTTGCTGCAACGCTACCGGTATAGGTAAACTTAGCTTCGCCTGCCTTACCCTTCTTAGTGGTAATCAAAACGACACCATTGGCACCCTGGGCACCATAGATGGCGGTGGCGGAAGCATCCTTCAATACCTCCATGCTCACGATATCGCTAGGGTTGATCAAAGAAAGAGGAGATACGGCAGAGTGATCACCGTTACCGAGCTTATCACCCAAACCGAGTGATGAACCGCTGTTGCTCTGAGAGTTGAAGATAACACCATCTACAACGTACAATGGCTCAGAGTTGGCGTTGATAGTAGCGATACCACGCACGCTAACGGCTACGGCAGAACCTGGCTGACCAGAAGTCTGGACAGCGTTCACACCGGAAATCTTTCCTTGGAAAGCCTGGTCAACGTTGGTGATAGGAGTCTGCTTCAAAGTCTTTTCGTCCATAGAAGCGGAAGCACCAGCGAGGTCGCTCTTCTTCATGGTACCATAACCTACAACCACTACTTCCTGAAGATTGTTGTTATCTTCAGTCAATGTAATGTCGTATTTGCTTTGACCGCCCACCTTGAATGATTTGGTGATGTATCCTACGTAAGATACCTCTACGGTCTGTCCGGTAGCTACGTTGAGGGTGTAGTTACCGTCCATGTCGGTTACTGCGGCATTTTTAGTACCTTTCACTTTCACTGTAGCGCCAATGATAGGTCCCATTGGGTCAGAAACGTTACCAGTGATCTTTTTAGTTTGTTGTACAGCTTGACTCGTTGTGATTCTGGCTGCAAAAGTTTGCTGAGGAGAGATGCCGAGAAGACTCAGGGCTGCCACACCAGCAAGCAACTTTTCTCTACTTTTGATGTTCATAAATTCCTTGTTTTGTTAGTTTTGTTGGTTTTAGGAGGTGGTTAAGCCTTTTTTCCTATTTCCGCTGCAAAATTACTGCTTTTTTATGAAAAACAATATACTTATTTTGCTAATTGCTGATACTTTTTTACTTTATAGCAAATTTCTTGCAAAAAAATGATTTTATGATGTTTGTAGACTTGGGATGCTTTTCATAGATTCTTTTCTCGGGAAAGAAGTTTGGAATCAATAGATTCCGTTGGGGTGATATATTATATATAATGTTCGCGTACCTTATATTATTTAGCATCCTTATATGATATTAGTATCATTGGATTTTAAAAATAAGCACTTTTTTTCATCTTTGCAGAAAAGTATGTTTATTGAGCAAAAAAATACATGAGAAGTTCGAAAATTTGCAGTATCTTTGCAGCCGTAAAACAGAAAATAAACAATTAGCAATAAATTAATAACGATTGAACAATGAAGCAGCATGTTTTTAGGTTTATAATGATAGTTGTTGTGATGGGGATGCTCGGGTCTTTTGACCTGAGCGCCCAGATAAAAGGTCACAATATTGAGGTCATAGTGACACCTGATCACCAGGATTGGAATTATCGGGTAGGCGAGAAGGCAACCTTCACGGTGAATGTCCGCAAGAGTGGAACATTATTAGATCATGTGAAAATCGATTACGAGGCTGGTCCGGTGATGTTTCCAGAAGTGAAGAAAAGTACCACCCTCAAGGATGGAACGATGAAATGGAGTGGGGCACTGAAGCAGCCGGGTTTCTATCGCTTCAAGGTTATCGCTCATGTGGATGGAAGAAAATACGAAGGACTCTGCACCGCAGGTTTTTCACCAGAGAAGATTCTTCCTTTCGCCCAGGAACCGAAGGATTTCGATGCCTTCTGGAAGAAAGCACTCGATGAGGCTCGCCAGAACGACCTCAACCCAACGATGGTTCTCCTGCCAGAGCGTTGCACCAAGGACAAGAGAGTTTTTGAAATCAGTTATAACAACAATCGCTGGGGCTCTAAGATGTACGGCATCTTGAGCGTACCGGTGAAAGAAGGCAAGTATCCAGCCTTGCTTCGAGTTCCTGGTGCAGGTGTTCGTCCTTATTCGGGCGACACCTACACAGCACCTTCCGAGTGCATCGTCCTTGAAATCGGTATCCACGGAGTGCCTGTTACCATGGAACAGAAGGTATATGATGATCTTGCCAATGGCGAACTGAACGGTTATTGGGATACCAATCTCGAAAATCCGAACCGTAACTCTTATAAGAGAGTGGTAACAGGAGCCGTTCGTGGAGTTGATTTCATTGCTTCCCTGCCTCAGTGGAATGGCAAGACCATCGGTGTAACGGGTTCATCCCAGGGTGGATTCCTCTCCCTTGCTGTGGCAGCACTCGATAAGCGCATCACCTTCCTGGCACCTGTACATGATGCCATGTGCGATTACGAGGCTGAAATTCACGGAGTTGCAGGCGGTTGGCCTCACTATTTCTATAAGGAGAATCAGGTTCTGGGAGCTGCATGGAAAGAGCAGAAACTTACGGAGTTAGAGAAAATGCGATTGGAAGGTGCCCGCTATTATGATGGCGCCAACTTTGCCCGTCGCATTACCTGTCCAGGCTGGTATAGTTTTGGATATAATGATGAGGTGGTTCCTCCTACTTCTTCTTACGGATTATATAATAGTGTGAAAGCGCCAAAGACACTGAGTCTTTACCAGATGACCGGTCATTTCTGGTATCAGGAGCAGTGGGATGAATGGCAGGCTTGGATTGTTCAACAATTAACTAAATAAATTTATGTTCGGAAAAAGAATATTGATCAGTGCTGTTTGTCTGCTGGCGATGCAGGGAGCTATGGCACAGGTGGATGGTACCACTGGTGCTTCTGTTCAGGCTGCAGGTACATCTTGCAGTAAAGACAAAAAGGTTTGCTGCAAAACACCAGCTGAGCAACAGATAGTTCGTCTGCAGAAATTATTAAACAAGGGTATTATGTTGGGGCATCAGGATGATCCGGTGTATGGTACTACTTGGAAATGGAATCAGGGAAAGAGTGATGTGCTTCTCATCACAGGCGATTATCCTGCCGTGATGGGCTTTGACCTCGGCAAGATAGAGCTGGACAGCAAGGAGAACCTTGATGGGGTTCCTTTTGATAGAATGCGCCAGGAGATTATCGCCCAGAACAAGCGAGGAGGTATCGTTACCCTGAGCTGGCATCCTTGGAATCCGGCAACAGGCGAGAATGCCTGGGATCCGAAGGGAGATGCTGTGGCTGCCGTACTCGATGGGGGAGTACAGCAGGAGAAGTTCGATGCCTGGCTCAAGAAAGTATCAGATTTCATCCTCTCGTTGAAAGATAAAAAAGGAAATCTCGTTCCCGTCATCTTCCGTCCATGGCATGAAATGAATGGCGGATGGTTCTGGTGGGGAGCCAACAGTTGTACACCTGCACAATATAACCAGCTTTACGCAAAAACCTATCGCACACTTACTAAAAATGGATGTACAAATATCGTTTGGGCTTGGTCGCCTAACCTCGGAAGCGAGAAAACCGTTGAGGCTTTCCTGGAGCGTTATCCGGGCAATGACTTCGTGGATATGGTAGGCGTGGATGTTTATGAGTTTGACAACGATGATGCCAACTATCAGACCAATCTGAAGAATACCCTGGATGTGATGATGCAGGCAAACAAGAAAATCAACAGGATTCCTGCACTCACCGAGACAGGATGCCGTGGTATTTCGCAGAAACAGAACTGGTTCACACAGGCTCTCTGGCCGGTACTTCAGAAGTATCAGTTGAGCTACGTTCTCTTCTGGCGAAATGCATGGGACAAGCCGCAGGAGGAAGCCTATCTCCCAGGTGTAGGCGATGGAGCCATCGTTGAAGACTTCAAGGCATTCAAGAAAGAAAAGAAAGTCCTCTTCGTCAAAGACATCAAGAAAGTTAAGTGAAGAACGAAGAGTGAAGAATTCAATAGTCTTTACTAATCATAAAGTTCAAAGTTTAAAGTTCAAAGTAAAAAATATTATGACAACATTTCAAGACAAAGTGAAAGCACTTCGCGCTCATCATGAGGAATTGCTGAGCCGCAAGAATGAACCAGTAGAGTGGGGAAACGGCATCTACGAGAAATATAAGAACCCAATCCTCACCGCAGAACATACTCCATTGGAGTGGCGTTACGACTTCGATGAGAAGAGCAACCCATATCTGATGCAGCGCATCATGATGAATGCTACACTGAACTCGGGTGCCATCAAGTGGAACGGCAAGTATCTCCTCGTTGTTCGTGTAGAAGGAGCCGACCGCAAGAGCTTCTTTGCTGTAGCTGAGAGCCCTAACGGTATCGACAACTTCCGTTTTTGGGATGAGCCTATCACCATGCCTGAGGATGTAATTCCTGCTACCAATATCTATGATATGCGACTCACCGCCCATGAGGATGGTTATATCTATGGCGTGTTCTGTGCTGAGCGTCATGATGATGACCAGCCAGGCGACCTGAGTGCAGCTACTGCTACTGCGGCCATCGCCCGTACCAAGGACTTGGTTAACTGGGAGCGTCTTCCTGATTTGAAGACCAAGAGCCAGCAGCGTAATGTGGTTCTCCACCCAGAGTTCGTAGATGGCAAGTATGCTTTCTATACCCGTCCACAGGATGGCTTTATCGATACAGGTTCAGGTGGTGGTATCGGTTGGGCACTCGTTGATGACATCACTCATGCCGAAATCAAGGAAGAGAAGATCATCAATGCCCGTCATTACCACACCATCCAGGAGGTGAAGAATGGTGAGGGACCTCACCCAATCAAGACCGATAAGGGCTGGTTGCACCTGGCTCACGGTGTTCGTGGCTGTGCCAGCGGTCTCCGCTATGTGCTCTATATGTATATGACCTCTCTTGAGGATCCTACTGAGGTCATCGCAGAACCAGGTGGATACCTCCTCGTACCAGAGGGCCCTGAGTATATTGGTGATGTGATGAACGTAGTGTTTGCCAACGGTTGGATTGCAGATGAGGATGGCAAGGTATTTATCTACTATGCTTCTTCTGATACACGTATGCACGTAGCTACCTCAACCATCGACCGTCTGGTAGACTACTGCATGAACACACCAAAGGATGACTATCGCACTCAGTTCTCTGTGGAGAAGATCAAGGCTTTGGTAGCAAAGAACAGACAGACATTAGGCAAATAATTTTTTATAGGTATAAAGATTGTAGGGATTCATGACTCTCGTACGTATTATGTATGTACGAGGGGTGGATCCCTTTTTTAAAGTTTATAGTTAAAAGTTTATAGTTCAAAGTAAAATAATGGCTAGTATAAAAGAAAAAATTGCTTATGCGCTGGGTGATGCCGCTGCGGGCGGCATCGTATGGAAGGTGATGTCTATCGCCTTTCCGCTCTTCTTTACCAATGTCTTCGGACTCTCGTTTGCTGATGCCGCCGTATTGATGCTGGTGGCTCGTATGTTTGATGTGGTTACCGACCCGCTGATGGGTACCCTTGCCGACCGTACCCAGAGTCGTTTCGGCACCTATCGCCCTTGGCTCATCTATGGTGCCATTCCTTTCGGATTGATTTTCGCGCTCCTGCTCTATACCCCGGATTTTGGACCTGTGGGCAAGCGCATTTATGCCTACGCCCTCTATCTGTTAATGATGGCGGTTTATACCATGGTGAATGTGCCTTACGGTTCGCTGCTCGGTGTGATGACCGAGGACGATGACGAGAAGAATCAGTTCTCTTCCTTCCGCATGGTGGGAGCTTATGCGATGGGCTTCATCACCTTGCTCTCTTTTCCGTATCTTCAAGAAATGGTAGGCGGTACAGCTGCTCATCAGTATGCTGTTATCGGTGCTATCCTTGGTATTGCGGCAGCCGTGATGACCTTGGTTTGCGGTCTCCTTACCAAGGAACGCCTCAAGCCGAAGCGTGCCGAGAAGTTCTCTTTCCATCAGTTCTCCGACCTCGTTCACAACAAGGCTTGGCTTTATATGACAGCCATCGCTGTGTGTACCAATTTCTTCAACGGTTTCCGCTATGCAGTAGCCGGCTATATGTTTGATTACTGTCTGCATGGCAATGTAACTATCGAGGGATTGATTATCAACTATACCGTCTTCATGGCGTTTGGTGAGGTAACCTGTATGATTTTCGGTGGCGTATCGCCATGGTTCATCCGATTGGTGGGCAGCAAGCGAATGGCGTTCTTCTGGGCAGCAGCACTTTGTCTGGTCCTCTCGGTCATCTTTTTCTTCATCCCGATGGATCCATCTTATATTTGGGTGATGATAGTTATCGTTGTCCTTACTTCCATGGGTATCGGCATCTATTCACCATTGATGTGGTCTATGTATGCGGATGTAGCCGACTATCACACAGAGCATTTCGGAACATCAGCCACCGGACTCATCTTCTCTTCAGGAACCATGAGTCAGAAGTTTGGTACTGCCATTTCCGGTTCGCTCATCGCCCTCTTCCTGGGTTGGGCAGGTGCCAACATGATTACGGATAAGATGGGAAATACGATGATAGACCCAGCCAGTGTCACAGATTCTGTGCTCACGATGGTATGGTTGCTGTTCTCTATCTTCCCGGCAGTCATCGCCTTCCTGCTGATGGTGCTCTCCTGGAAGTTCCCTATCAGAAAGTAGGCAGTGCCCGGGAATAAGTATCTCGGGAAGTAAATATTGATATTTAACTGATAATCACTATAGAACGAATATGGAAAATATGAAGGAAACCATGAAGGATGTGTTGGAAAACAACATCCTCAACTATTGGATAGAAAAAGTAACTGATGATGAGAATGGTGGCTTCTACGGACGAGTAGATGGCAACGACCAGATTCATCCGGAAGCTGAAAAAGGTGCCGTGATGAATGCCCGCATCCTGTGGGCATTCTCGGCTGCCTACCGTGTACTCCAGAAACCAGAGTATCTGGAGGCTGCTACCCGCGCCAAGAACTATGTGCGCGACCATTTCCTCGACAAGGAATATGGCGGCATCTACTGGAGCGTGGATTACAAGGGAAATCCGCTTGATACCAAGAAGCAGACCTATGCCATCGGCTTCGCCATCTATGGGTTTTCTGAGTATGCCCGTGCCACGGGCGATAAGGAGGCGCTCGATATTGCAATTTCCCTATATCACGACATCGAGAAGCATGCCTTTGATGCCAAGAACAATGGATATATTGAGGCGTTGACCCGTGAGTGGGAGCCTATCGCCGATATGCGTCTTTCTGATAAGGATGAGAACGGATCCCGCACGATGAACACTCATCTCCATATCATCGAACCCTATACCAATCTCTATCGTGTATGGAAGACTGATGAACTGGAAAAAAGTATCCGCAACCTGCTCGACATCTTTACAGATAAGCTTCTGAACAAGGAGACCTATCATCTTGACCTGTTCTTCAATGATGAGTGGCAGGGAAAAAGAAATATCGAGAGTTATGGTCATGACATTGAGGCTTCCTGGCTGCTCCATGAAACGGCACTCGTTTTGGGCGATAAGGAGTTGCTCCGAAAGATAGAGCGCATCATCCGCAGAATAGCCGATGCTGCCGACGAGGGATTGCGCCCGGATGGAAGTATGGTGTATGAGCATTGGAAGGATGGGGATAAGTTTGATCTCCAGCGCCAGTGGTGGGTACAGTGTGAGAACATTATCGGTCACATCGATCTCTATCAGCATTTCCGCACCGAGGAGAATCTGCTGATAGCCATCACTTGTTGGAATTATGTGGCGAAGCATCTGTTGGATGCCAAGAACGGCGAGTGGCATTGGGCTATCCTGGAGGATGGTTCGGTGAATAAGGAAGATGATAAGGCTGGCTTTTGGAAATGTCCTTATCACAACAGTCGTATGTGTCTTGAACTCATAGAAAGAGATTATTGATAACCTTACTATCATCCATAAGCCCCCAGCCTGCTTGAAAAAGTAGGCTGGGGGCTTTTACTTAAAAATACCTGTCATTTCTGCAGCCATGCCAGATTTTTTATGTTCATCACATCAATAACTGAATCGAGAATATATTTACCCTTAAGGCTAAATATAATTACCCTTAAGGAAAAATATTTTTTGCCTTAAGGGTAAATATAAAAGCTTCTCTTGTTCTTTTTTGAATCTTCTTCGCCATTTTCTTTGGTTATTCCGAATAAATATTGTATTTTTGCAGCCATTGGAAATAAGTTAGTCTGAGGAACGCCTCAAGATAGAATTTAAAATGTAAATTATTCAATATAAATTAATGTATATAGCAGTAGCAGGAAATATCGGTAGTGGCAAGACAACACTTACCAAAATGCTTTCCAAACATTATGGATGGAAACAGTATCTGGAACCCGTTGCCGAAAACCCATATATCGACGACTATTACAAGGATATCTCCTGATGGGCTCTCAATATGGAGGTGTTCTACCTCAAGCAGCGATTCAAGAACCTGCTCGAGATTCAGAGCAGTAAGGAAACCGTTATTCAGGACCGCACTATCTTCGAGGGCGTGTATGTCTTTGCCGCCAACAACAGGGCGATGGGACACATGGATGAGCGTGATTATGAAACCTACATGGAACTCTTCGAGTCGATGATGGAGGTGGTGAAGATGCCCGAACTCATGATCTATCTCCGATCTTCGGTTCCCCATCTGGTGAAGAATATCCAGAAACGAGGCAGAGACTATGAGCAGCGCATGCCTATCGACTACCTGGAAGGCATCAACCGCCTTTATGATGATTTCATTATGAATAAGTATAAGGGTAGGGTGCTGGTGGTAGAAGTGGATGACCTCGACTTCGAGCACAACCCCAAGCAGTTTGGCGACATTGTAGATAAGATTGATGCCAAACTTTTCGGCCTCTTTCCCAAGGAAGAATAATCTTCTTAAGAGAATCATATTTACTAATCATAAAGTTCAAAGTTCAAAATTCAAAGTAAGAAAATGCATATAGCAATAGCTGGAAATATAGGTAGTGGCAAGACAACATTGACCAAGATGCTTGCCAAGCGATATGGTTGGAAGGCAAACTTCGAACCCGTAGATAATAACCCATACCTTGCCGATTACTACAAGGATATGGAACGATGGTCGTTTAATCTTCAGATTTATTTCTTAAACAAGCGATTCCACGACGTGGTGGAAATCTCACGTTCCGAACAGACCATCGTGCAGGACCGTACCATCTTCGAGGATGCCCGCATCTTCGCACCCAACCTTCACGACATCGGCATGATGAGCGACCGGGATTTTGCCAACTATACCGACCTCTTCGACCTGATGATCAGTCTGGTGAAACTCCCCGACCTGATGATCTACATCAAGAGCAGCATCCCAACCCTCGTGAAGCACATCGAGAAGCGCGGAAGAGATTTTGAGAAAAGCATTCGCATCGACTACCTGCAAGGCCTGAACAACCGTTACGAAGAGTGGATTAAGAGCTATAAGGGACGCCTCATCATCGTGGATGGCGACAACCTGGAATTTGCCGATAATCCCGAAGACTTCCGCAAGATTACCGACCTTATAGACGCAGAATTATTTGGCTTCTTCAAGGAGTAGAGCAAGGAAGAAACAAGTAGTAAAGCAAGTAGTCTGACAAGTAGTTGAGTAAATAATGGGCTTTTTTTGCCCATTATTTAACATTTAACATTAAAAATTATATTCTTTCAGAAATAATTGCTACCTTTGCAACCGCTTAGAAGCATTAAACAAAATAACGTTATAACAATTTTTATGAACTTTACACTATTTATCACCGTTTTGCTGACGGCTGTAACCTTGGTGGTGGCTGCTTATGTCATTGCGAAGTTGATCGGTCCTCGTTCATACAATCCGGTAAAGGGTGAACCTTTTGAGTGTGGTATTCCGACACGTGGCAGCTCCTGGTTGCCATCACACATCGGC
>JAIJUV010000399.1 GCA_022732315.1 Prevotella sp. | reverse complement strand
CTCTTCTATCCTATCACATCGCTAAAAATAATCATTTACCACTAATCATTCATCACTAAAAAAACTGCCTATGAAGAAGGAAACATGGAAGACTGTTATTCAGATTTTAATCTCTATTCTGACTGCCGTAGCCACTTCGCTCGGAGTCACGAGCTGCATGAGTTAAAAAAGTTGTAGAAAAACGAAAAAAAGAGGATGTGTCATGAACTTATGACACACCCTCTTTTTTTATATATTTTATCCAGAATATTATTCTCCATCCTCAGCCTTCTTGCGGCGAGATACGCGCTTGCGCTTTGGCTTCTCATCTGCGGCTGGAGTCTCAATCTTTACACCTGCCAACTCTGGGTCGATGAGGATACGGCCGCAATACTCACAAGGGATAATCTTCTTGTGCATCTTGATATCCAACTGGCGCTGAGGTGGAATCTTGTTGAAGCAACCACCACAGGCATCACGCTGCACGTATACGATGCCCAGTCCGTTGCGGGCACCCTTGCGGATGCGCTTGAAGCTGGCGAGCAGACGCGGCTCAATCTTCTTCTCAAGCTCAAGAGCCTTCTCTGTAAGGCGCTCCTCCTCTTCGCGGGTCTCAGCCATGATGTCCTCAAGCTCAGAACGCTTCTCAACCAATCCGTGCTCACGGTCGGCCTTCTGCTCCTCAGCCTTGTGAAGGTCGTACTCACGCTCACGCATCTTTGCCAAGCCCTCGCGAATCTTCTTGTTGCAAAGCTCGATTTCCAGCTCCTGGAACTCGATTTCCTTGCTCAGAGTGTCGTACTCACGGTTGTTGCTCACGGTCTCCAGCTGGCTGTGATAGCGCTCCAGGCTAGCCTGGGCGTCAGCAATCTCTGCCTGCTTCTGAGCCACTGCGTGGTCGAACTGCTCAATTTCGCGCTGGATGTTCTCGATGCGGGTGGTGAGACCTGCAATGTCGTCTTCCAGGTCCTGAACCTCGAGAGGAAGCTCGCCTCTCAACTCACGATTCTCGTCAATGCCTGACAAGGTTACCTGAAGCTGGTAGAGAGTCTTCAACTTCTCTTCTACCGTCAAATCTGTAGGATCTTTCTTTGCCATAATTTCTTGATTTTATCTTTAAACCTTTATTTTCTTTTTTACTATTCTTTTGATGCATTTTGTGCGCACCGGGTTTTAGGCACGGCCAAGCATCCCATCCTATAAATAGATGATAGGATTGGTGTTGATTTCCGAGATGCAGCATTTGGCATCGGGAAAATTCTCGAGGATGATGCTGCGGAAGATTTCGCTGGTAAACTGCTCACTCTGATAGTGACCGATGACGCAGATTTGAATCTCCTGATCATGACCGAAATACTCATGATAGCTCATCTCGCCCGTGATGAAGGCATCCGCCCCGGCGGCTATTGCATCGCCCAGAAGGAACGAACCCGAACCGCCACAGAGTGCCACCTTGCGGATAGGACGGCGCAAGAGCTGGTTGCACTGCACGCACTCCACGCCGAAACGCTGGCGCAAGAGCAGCACCAGGTCGTCGGCAGCAATGCCCTCGGCAAAATGCTCCTTCACCTCTTCCGAAAGCCTGCCTGCCCGGGCAGCCTCCAGGATATCCCGGTCTGAGATTTCTCCCATCACACCGTTTCCACCCTTCACACCATCCACTTCCTTCTCGCCGCCGAAAAATTGGAGGTTCTGCAGTCCCAGCTTCTCGGCTATCTTGAAGTTCACGCCGCCCTGGGCGGCATCCATGTTGGTGTGCATGGAAACTATCGTTATATCATTCTTGATGGCCTTCACCACCGTGCGCTGCACGTAGTTCTCATCCGAGATTCTCTGCAGCTTGCGGAATATCAGCGGATGGTGGCTCACGATGAGATTGCAGCCCTTCTGGAGGGCCTCATCCACCACCGCCTCGGTGACGTCAAGACACAACAATGCCCCTGACATTTCTACCGCCTCTGTCAATCCAACTTGCAGGCCGGCATTATCATATCCTTCCTGCAAGGGCAGAGGCGCG
>JAIJUV010000398.1 GCA_022732315.1 Prevotella sp. | reverse complement strand
ATTTCTTTCTGCACTTGAAAGGCTCAGTTGCGCAAATCCATTGGTTGTTTTTACTCCTGTAAGACCGCCATTGGCATTGAGATAGTCCATTATAGAGAATACAGCCTCATTGGTGTTGTTCGCATTTGCTATGATGGATGCAGATACTTTATTGCCCATCTTTAAAGCTGAGTTCTTGCTGTCAAACTTGTTCTTCATACCGCCACCTTCTGTAAAGTTGCCTGCCCATTTGTTATGGAAGTCCTTATTTATAAGGTTTAATGCTGTCGTCTCTTTTGAATTAAAAGAGTTGCCGACATTTCCATCATTATAGTTACTAAGCAACTCCACACCAGAAGCAAAGTCGGCGGACAAAGTTTTTAGTGCATGTCCTCCTGTAGAAAGCACATCTTCGCCATTGACCAAGAACTTATCTATTTTTTTTCCTTGGTAGGAAACATTTCCCGATTCATCGACTGTCATTCCAGGCAACTTTTTAATGACATCGCTCATGTTCTGTTCACTTCCGTTTTTAAACACATCTGGACTAAATTCAATTGTGTCATTCTTTATTTTCGCCCCTAAGTTTCTACCTTTTATTGTTACCTCAGACAATGTGTAGCTGTCGTCTTTCATCATTAAGTGTAATGGGGTTGCCGGCACTTCTTTATAATGTACTCTCAGTGTAGTATATCCGACACATCTTGCTGTCAACCAAAATGAGGACAAAGCCTTGTTGGATTGGATAGTGAACGAACCATCGTCTTTTGATATTGCATACGAAACGATGGAATGTGCCGCACTATCTTGTGAACATGTAACAGTACAAAAGGGTATGGCTGTATTTTGTGCATCAACAACCATACCCGATATATTCTGTGCTATAGAAAATCTACATATGCAGATTAGCATACATAACAGTAAACTTCTTAAACGTCCCATACATCCTTATGTTTTATCCTATAAAACTATGACATTGTCATTGCCGCTTTCCTTCAACTCTTCAATCTTTTTCTTCTGTAACTTTTCAAAAGCAGGTTTTTGCATTATTTTTCCTCTTGGTAACTCTATCTTGACTTGCCCTTTTATAGGCAAAATACTTTCTGCCTCATAAATTTCGCTTGATGTCGTCAAGCGGAGTATTGCCCCTGGCAGCCCTATATATCCACAAGGTCCTACGGGGGATGGTATTTCTTGACAGAACCATGCTACTACAGAACGATTTTTCTTATATACGGCCTTTGTACATTTCTTTCCTAAAACTTCTATAGTCTCATCAAAATACAAATCCCATTCATTTTTCAATGAATCAGAAAAAACGACAAACGCCTTATCTACAATGCTTTTTATACTTATTTCCTTATTATCTGTTGTATTTGTATAGTATGAGCCACTTCCTTCAAGTTTGATAACATTGTTATCTATGCCTGTGGTTGAAAATGCACATTCGTTGCCATTAGTAAATAAAGTATAAGTTTTATGCTGATTGGACAATTGATTTATAATCATTTGTCTTTTACTTAAATCACTCATACTATAGACCTCCTTCGGAATTTGCATCACCATATTATAATGTATGGATAATCCTATCTTTTGTGCAGAGACTAATAGACAAGAGACTAAGCACGAAAGCGTGAATAATATAACCCTTTTCATATTTGTACAGAATAGAAAGAAAATATTAAAGAGTAGGCACTCCAATTAAAAAGAGTGCCTACTCATGTAATATGCAGTCGTTGTTGATTAGCAATAGACTACGACATTAGAGAACAATAATGACTGTTCCATCTTTGGTAATAATAACGACAGGACCATTTGATGGAGTTGCTTGGAACGTTGTTGTTGCCTTAATGTTGTTTACTACTGGTGAAGATACTTCAGCCGCACTTGCTTGACTTGGCATGCATATAGCACCTAATGCCAAAGCCATAGAAAACAAAAACTTTTTCATGTTTTCTCCTTTTTAAATGTTATACATGTTGCGGAGGTATAAACCTCTTTGTTTTCGATTGCAAAAGTACA
>JAIJUV010000074.1 GCA_022732315.1 Prevotella sp. | reverse complement strand
ATGCCAGGCGTTCTCCAGGTAGAGGCGATGGCACAGTGTGGCGGTCTGCTCGTATTGAACCAGCTGGAAGAGCCTGAGCGCTGGAGCACTTACTTCATGAAGCTCGACGACGTGAAGTTCCGCAAGAAGGTGGTTCCGGGCGATACCCTCCTCTTCCGTGTGGAGTTGCTCGCACCCGTGCGCCATGGCATCAGCTCAATGAAGGGCTATATGTTCGTAGGCGACCAGGTGGTGGCAGAGGCTACTTTCACTGCACAGATTGTTAAGAACAAGTAATAATAAGATAGAAATATGAATCAGATTAGTCCATTAGCGTTTGTTCATCCAGAGGCAAAACTCGGTGACAACAACATTATCGGTCCTTTCTGCTATATCGACAAGGACACCGTTTTGGGCGATAACAACGTATTGCAGAACAGCGTTACCATCCATGTGGGCGCTCGTATCGGCAACAATAATGAATTCTTCCCAGGCGCCAGCATCTCTACCAAGCCTCAGGACTTGAAGTTCAAGGGCGAGGTGACAACCTGCGAGGTGGGCGACAACAACAGCATCCGTGAGAACGTTACTATCTCTCGTGGTACAGCCTCTAAGGGCAAGACCGTGGTAGGCAGCAACAACCTCCTGATGGAGACTGTTCACGTGGCTCACGACTGTGAGCTGGGCAGCGGCTTGATTATCGGCAACTCTACCAAGTTTGCCGGCGAGGTGGTTGTAGATGACAACGCCATCGTCAGCGCCAACGTTCTCGTTCATCAGTTCTGCCACATCGCAGGCTACGTGATGATCCAGGGCGGTTGCCGTTTCTCTCAGGACATTCCTCCTTATATCATTGCCGGCAAGGAGCCAACCCGCTATTGCAGCATCAACCTCATCGGTTTGCGTCGCCGTGGTTTCAGCAACGAGACCATCCAGAACATCCACGAGGCTTATCGCCTGCTCTACAGCAAGGGCATCCTGAAGGAAGGTATCGAGGAAATCAAGAAGAATCTTGAGGTGACTAAGGAAATCCAGTACATCATCGACTTCGTAGAGAGTTCTCAGCGAGGCATCATCCGATAATGAAAACTTTAATTGTAGTGCTCGGTCCTACCGGTGTAGGTAAGACCGAGCTCTGTCTTTCTTTGGCAGAGCATCTCTCTATACCTATTATCAATGCCGACTCCCGCCAGATCTTCGCCGAACTCCCTATCGGAACCGCTGCACCTACTGCCGAACAGCAGCAGCGGGTGAAGCATTATTTCGTAGGAAACCACCACATCGAAGATTATTACAGCGCCGCCCAATACGAGGCCGATGTGATGAATCTCCTGGAAGAAGATATCTTCAAGAATCACGATGTGGCGCTGCTTACAGGCGGCAGCATGATGTATATCGATGCCGTATGCAAGGGTATCGACGATATTCCTACCGTGCGGGATGACATCCGTACCTGGATGAAACAGCGCCTGGAAGACGAAGGCTTGGAGGCGCTGGTAGAAGAACTCCACAAGATGGACCCGGAGCATTGGGCGATAGTAGATAAGAAGAATCCACGCCGCGTGGTGCATGCCCTGGAAATCTGTCACCAGACTGGCAAGACCTATACTTCTTTCCGTGTAGCCGAGAAGAAACAGCGTCCGTTCCGCATCATCAAGATAGGCTTGAACCGCGACCGTGCCGAACTGTACGACCGCATCAACCAGCGTGTGCTGCTGATGATGGAAGAAGGCCTGGAGGCAGAAGCCCGCAGCGTATATCCAAACAAGGGTCTCACCGCCTTGAGAACCGTGGGTTACAAGGAGATGTTCGCCTATTTCGATGGCGAGATAGATAAGGATGAAGCCATCCGCCAGATACAGTCGCATAGCCGTGAATATATGCGCAAGCAGCTCACCTGGTTTAAGCGAGATGCCGAAATCCACTGGTATCATCCCGACCAGCAGGATGAAATCATCCGATTTATCGATGAAGAGATATAAGCGTAAATCGCCCGATAGCATATTCTTTGATGCTATCGGGCGATTTTCATATCATAAAATTCTACATCTCCACCTGATTCACAATCTCACCATCAAACATATTGATGATTCTATCGGCATAATTGGCATCATGCAACGAGTGGGTTACCATTACGATGGTGGTGCCTTCCTTGTGCAACTCAGAAAGCAGCTCCATCACCTCCTTGCCATTCTTGGAATCCAGATTTCCAGTAGGCTCATCGGCAAGAATCAGCTTAGGATGCGGCAGGATGGCACGGGCGATAGCGGTGCGCTGCTGCTGACCGCCCGAAAGCTGCGATGGGAAATGCTTGGCACGATGGGATATCGCCACGCGCTCCATCACATCCTCTGCACGCTTACGGCGCTCCTTGCCCGATACTCCCATATACAGAAGCGGCAACTCGATATTCTCCACCACATTCAACTCATCAATCAGGTTGAAACTCTGGAACACAAAACCTATCATTCCTCTTCTTATCAAGGTGCGCTCACTCTCCTTCAGCGTGCTCACAACCTTGCCGTCGAGCAGATAGCTGCCGCTTGTAGGATTATTCAGCAAACCTATTATATTAAGTAATGTAGATTTGCCACATCCCGAAGGTCCCATGATGGCAACAAACTCGCCTTCTTTCACCTGCAAACTGATATTACGCAAAGCCCATGTCTCCACCTCTTCTGTCTGAAATACTTTCTTGATATTATCTAATTGAATCATAATCTTTATCGTTTCTTTAAATTCATATTATACTTTTAAATTACGCATTTTATTCCTTAGCCAGAATCTCCGAAGGATCCACCTTCATGATCTTGCGTACCTGGCAGGCGATGATAGCAGCAATGAAGCCAACCACGATCACAACGCTCAGGATGATAGGGAAGGCTGGATTGATTTTTACCATTTCGAAAGTCCGGCTCAGAACGATATGGAACAGCAATATGGCTACCACCGCAAACACCATGGCGATGAGCGTGATCACCAGATAGGTTCGTCCGAAGAGTTTAGTAATATCCCTTGTCAGGGCACCATTCACCTTGCGGATAGCCACCTCCTTCTTGCGGGTCTGTGTATCAAGCATCACCGTACTGAAGATGCTTATCAGGCAGATAGCCAGACTCACGATAGCCAAAATCCACGCAATATTTTGCAGTATTTCCAATGCAAACATTTCCCTCGCCATATAGTCACGCAGATTGGATGACATCGGTTTTACCACAGCAGGCTCCAATTTCTGTATCATTCTATCTACTGCAACCTGCATCTCCTTATATTCACCCGGCTTTGCCACAAGAATATAATGTGTAGCAACATAAGCATTTTTGGGGTCAATGACTATGAATGAGTATATATCAGTTTTCAGACTCCCCTGATAAGGAATCGACTGGAACGTTCCGGCTATCTGATAGGAATCCATATCATCTAGGGTCAATATATCATTAGGAGCAACATGATATTGGCGCATCTGCTTATACAACTCCTCATTTACCAGGATACATTTCTTCCGGTTTGCCTTCGGCTTCCAATTCACCTTAATTTTGAAGAAATCGAGATAGGAGGTATCTGATGTAATCCTAAAGCAATAATTCGTCACATTACCATAGCTAACATAAGTATCACCTTGCCAAACAGCCTTACAGAACTCCTCGTTCTCAGCCAGTTCATTAACTCGCCAAAATCCCCAGCTATAAGGAATCCATCGTTCTACCTGCGGTAAATGGATGAGCTTGTCTCTGAGGCGCAGGACATTTTCTGCCGCATTTGTCTGCAGAAACAGACTCTGCTTGTATGCACGCTCGTCATCAGGTATATGGTTGAAATCAGCCATCTTGCCCACCCAGCACAGGAGACAGAAAGTGACACCCAGGAAGAACATACTGATCATCACCTGCACACCCAGCATCGTATTGCGGAACCAATGGTTATGGCTTCGTCTCATTCCTGATTCGAGTGCTTGCGTATGCTTGCAAATGCGACTCAGTACAATCCAGATGATGGCGAGACACAACATCATCACTACCAGACCAATCACCAGACTATAGAGATACAGATGACTGATGGTTCCTAACTCGGAGGTGATTTCAGCAAACTGAGGTCTTGCCAGATAATCACAAATCCAGGTTCCCATCAATACTGCCACCAAATAAGCCACCAGCACGATCACCACCACCTCGGTAGCAAACATGGAGAAGAGTTGGAGGCGTGTGGCACCATTGGTAATTCGGAGCGAAATTTCACGTCTGCGCATCCAGAACAGTTGCGTCTGCATTCTCAGGAAACCGATGATGGCAGCCAGCAGAATCAACGAACCAATCAGATAAGTGATGGAACGGGCAATAGCAACGGTTGAATACTCTTCGTTCAATCGATCTTTCAGCTTTTCTGTTCTTACCTTCAACCCCAATGGTTTCAATCTGCTGTTTACCTCTGCTTTCAACTGTTGTGGCGTGCATCCCTCTTTCAACACCACATAGAAAGCCACAGCATAAAATTGATTTAAATCCATATCTTCCAACTCCCATGGCGAGTAAAAGAGAGCAGAACTGTTTTGCTCAGTCAATGATAAGTCTTGATAGACATCCACCAATCTCAACTGATAATTTCCATAGTCTTTACTCAAACGAATACTTGCACCCACAGGATTCTTGTCACCAAAGATTTGCTTTGCCTGCTTTTCGTTGATAATGGCATCATGAGGCCCCAGCACCTTAATCTTTTCGCCCGTAATGGCAGAACGGATACCAACAAAGTTGGGATAATTTCGATCAAGGGGAACTGCATCCAACTGCATCTTTCTCCTTGTCTTGCCGTTTAGGGTAAACTCTGCCCAGCCGCCTGTAAGCATACCATTGGGAGCGTAAGGTCCCTGCTCTATGCAACGAGGTCCTCCATTCGCTTTCACCGCCCTTACGATATCACCATTGATACGAATTGAGTTTTCCGATTGACGTTTTTGGATGGAATCGAACCGGAGGTTATAAACCCTGTCATAATAAGGTTCATGGTTAATGGAAGCCATGCGGAAATTCTGCAGAAACGAATGCACCGTGGCAAGCGTCACCATTCCGATGGCAAGCGACAGGATGCTGCCCAGAGTCTGCACCTTGTACTTGAGAATGTTGCGCAGGGCAACCTTCAGGTTGTGTAATAACATGTTCATATTTTTTAGTCTTTATATAATTTATTTACGTGAAAGATTGATTTTTATTATCTCAGATAAAAGTCTATCTCAAATCTATTTCATTTTCGCTGGCGATTTGGGTATATCCGCTTACGATAACCTTGTCGCCCGGCTTCAAGCCGGAAGTGATTTCGAATTGCTGCGGATTCTGTCTGCCTACATTGATATTCACCCGCTGCGCCTTCTTGCCATCGTCAGATACCCGGAATATCCAATATCCGTTGGTGGTCTGGAAGAAATCACCATTCGGAATCACCAAGGCTTGCTCCGGCTTGCCCAATTCCAGCAGCACCCGATAACTCTTGCCCAATCGGATATTGGCTGGAGTCTTGCCAGTGAAAGTTAATTCGCAGACAAACTGATGGTCTTTCACCTCAGGAATCACCCGCGATACACGAAGCGGGAACTGATGACCATCGTACTCGATATGGGCAGGAAGTCCGGCGATAACGCGGTCGATGTAATACTCAGCCAGCGAAATCTGCAATTTAAACTGGCTCATCACCTTGATCTGTCCGATGCTCGCCCCGGACGAAACCTGCTGACCTTGGGTTACCCCCAAATAACTCAGTTGTCCGCTTACGGGAGCCCGAACCACCAACTGCTGGGTGCGACCCTTCATTCTCGACAATTTCTTGTTGGCTTCCATCCGGTTGGCAGCAATCATCTCGCGCTTCAATCGGGTAGATACGGAATCATGCTTCAGGTTTTGCATCTGCAAGAGCACCTTCTGCCGCTGATATTCGTAATCTTCCTCAGCCACCTCCAGTTCCGCCTTGCTCTTGATGCCCATGCGATATTCCTCCCGGCTCTGCTTGAGCGATTTCTTCAGGCTCGTCATCTGATGCTGGGCATCCAAGGCTTGCTGGCGCAGGTTGATGGTCTTCTGCGTCATCTCTATCTCCTGTTCCTGACAGTTGCGAAGCTTGCTGCTCCATGCATCCTGCTCATCATCGATAGAATGATAGAGTTCCGGATTCTGAAGCACCAGGATGGTATCGCCCTGCTGCAGCATGGCTCCCTCTTCTGCCACCACCCGTTCCACGAATCCGTTCTCCATCGCATTCACCTGGATGGTCTTGAAGGGTTGCACCAGTCCTTCTACATCTACATACTCCCAGAAAGGAGCCTTCTTTACTTCGGCTATCACCACGCTATCCATATCCACCCTTCGGGTGCCCGAAGTAACGATCAGGAAAAGGGCATAGACCAGGATGGCGATGCCTGCTGCACCCGACAGGATAGGATAGCGGTAGCGGATATACCACGGTTTCGGTTGTTTCTTTATATCCATATTATTCTGCCGTTATTCATTATTCTATAAGATATTTATTCTATAGGAAGTTCTTCCTTCAATTCTTTATTGCGCTCGAAATCGAATCCCGTCATGCTTCGGAGCGTATAGTAAAGACTCCAGTAAGTCTGCATGGTCGAGATGTAATTGCGCCGGGCAGCATCTTTCTCGCTGATGGCTGCATTCAGGTCGAGTATCGAGTTGCGACCCATGATGTAGAGTCGGCGCGCCACCACATGTCGCTTCTCGGCACGCTGGTCGGTGAGCGATGCCACATGCACCTTTCGGGCTTGCATGTTAAACTGCAACACCAGTTTTTCTACGTTCTGGTAGAAATCCCGCATGCCTTGCTCCACCTGCGTCTGGGTAAGTGCCAGCTGCGATTTGGCTTCTCTTACCCTACCCTTTCCCCGTCCCCAATCCAATATCGGAAGGGCGATGGTGATGCTTGCCGATTGCTGACTCATCGGACTGCGATAGGCGGCACCGATATCTGCTCCCGTCTGCGAGAGTCCAAACTGCATATAGAGATCCGCCTTCAATCCGGCGTTGGCACGAGCCTGCGCCAACCGGCTTTCGCTCTCCTTCTGGATGCGACGATAATAATCGGGATCCGGACTGTTCAGCAAAGCCCAATCTATCGCCCGCTGCAAAGGAACCTCAAAGGCAGGCACCTCTTCCGGCATCACCAGACAGATGTCCTGCGATTTTTCCAATCCCAGAAACGAACGGATGGTCTGCATCTTCTCCCGCAGTGCAACCTGAGCATCCATCACATTGGTCTCCTCGTTCAAACGATTGATTTCCAGCTGTAGCATCTCGTTTTCCGAAATCGTTCCATTCTCATATCGCCCCTTCGCCATCTGATAAAGCGTATCAGCAGAAGCAAAGTTCTGTTTTGCCATCTCCCATTCTGCCTGCGCCAAAGCCAGACCGAAGAAATGTTCACAGGCTTTTGCCGAAACAATCTCCAACGTTTCGGCATATCGCTTCTTGGATTCCCGGAACCGGATAGGTTCTATCCGTCGATTCCATTTCAGCGAGTTATAGCCAAAAAGACTCTGCTCATAACCCACAATAAAGGGTTGACTACTATAGGCTGTCATCTTGTTGTGCAACTCATCCAAACGGTTGAGCGAACTCTTCACAAAAAGACTACCCCCCGTCAGGGAGATATTCTGGTTGATTTTCAGAGTAAGGTCGGCACTCAACTGATCTTGCTTCAGAAAGAGAGCCGTACCATCCGACTGGGTTATCTTGTTCACCTCCTTATTAATATAAGGTGAAGATGAGAGGGAAAGCGAAGGCAGATAGTTGGCCTGATGATACCGATAAGCCCAGTAAGCAGACAGAAAGGTATTGCGGGCACTCTGCACCGATGGCGACTGCCGCTGCGCCATCGCAATGGTAGCCTTCAGGTCGAGCTGCAGCGTGTCGGCTTGAACATTCAGGGCTGCAAATGCCCATACTATGAATAGGTAATTCTTTATCTTCATGATGATTACTTTTGCAAAAACTAACACAAAAGCTATGCCACAAAGATAAAGATATGATTATCAGGAAGATAAGAAATTCCGGATATAAAAAAGCCGTGCGAAACCGCACGAAACGTGTGCGATTTCGCACGGTGCGCACATCCTCAATATGATAGGCATCCGTCTCTATCAGGCAGGAAGCACCACGCTAAAGGTGGTTTTATCGCCTGGCTTCGAAGAGGCGGTGATGGTTCCACCATGTAAGGTCACTATCTGCTTGCAGATACTCAACCCGATGCCCGAACCACTCGTCTTGGTAGTAAAGAACGGCACAAAAATGCGCTCCATCACCTCCGGCAATATTCCCTTACCATTATCAGTAATGGAAATGATGAAATCGCGCTTGTTGCTCGAAAGATGAGTAGTAAGACGGACATAAGGAGCCTGACTTTGAGCAGATTCAGCCTCATCGGAAAGACCTGCCGCCTCCTCCTTCATTCGAACTGCCACAGCTTCCTGCGCATTCTTCAGCAGATTAATCAGTACCTGTTCTATCTGCGAACGATCCATCTGCAACCTCTGGTCTTCATTTTCTATCTCATAATGGAATATCGAATCCGGATAAAGATGCTGCAAATCTGCCACCAGATCACCAATCCTTACATCCTCAAACTGAGGTTTCGATATGCGTTGCAACTTACGATAGTTCTCCACAAACTGCAGCAAGCCATTGCTTCTCCGGTTGATGGCCTGCAATGCCATCAGCAAATCATCATGCTCCAGCGTATTCTGCTCCACACCTTCGCAAAGCGTATCAGCCAAAGAGATGATAGGAGTCAGCGAGTTCATGATTTCGTGGGTCAATACCCTTACCAGCTGCTGCTGCGCATCCGTCTCATTCTTCTGAATCACCGGTTGCACATTCTGCAAGGTATAGAGGCGATAGGCAAAGCCTTTATTAAAAAAGTTGACCACGCTCAATACAAAGTCAGCCTTCCCCGCATTCTGATTTCCGGCATCTAAAGCCTTCTTGCCAGCAGCAGCCTCGTTGATCTTGGTCTCCAACTGTACCAGTTTCTGCAATCCCGGCTTCAGCTGCTTCATCAATTCCGGCAGCGTCTCATCCAGCACCTGCAAATCCTGCAAGTGATGAATCGAAAAACCGCAGAGTCCCTCCACGGCAGCCCGATTCATCCAATGCACCTTTCCCTGTTCATCCGCCACAATGAGAAAGGCGTTGATGGTATCGAGCATCGTTCCGAAATACTGGTATTTCGCTTCCTGCAGCAAAGTGGTTTCCCGAAATTCATTCACCACTTCATTAATCTGCTCTGCAAGATTCCGCTCTTCTCCCCTCAGATGATCCAACGAATACTGAAGCGAGAAGTCACGGGTGCGGATAGCCTCAATCAGTTGGCGCATCCGCTCATTGCTCTTATGATTGAATAAGTTATTGACGATTGACATAGTTTCAAAAATTTCCGTTTTTTCTATCAAAAGAAACTGCTTAAATCCTCACACGCCCTGTAAGGGCAGAAGCTCCTAGCCCAGGGCAACACCCTGGGTTTTAACAAGATATATCCCTACGCCCTGAAAGGGCAAAAGCTTTAAACCCCGAGCTTATCGATTTTTCTATAAAGGGCGAAACGGGTGATACCCAGCAACTCTGCGGCCTGTGTAAGATTTCCATTGCTCAAGGAGATGGCGCGCTTGATGGCTTCACGCTCCAAGGTCTGAAGATTGAGCGAATCAACCTTTATGGAACCTGAAGAAGTCCCCGATGCCACCATAGAATCCTCCAATCTGATATCCTCGGCAGCCAGTTCCGTCTTATCCCCCAACACAATCGCCCTCTCTATACAATGCTGCAACTCTCTTACATTCCCCGGCCAGGTATGTTTCAACAGCTTCTGCTTGGCAGATGCCCCCAGCCTCACATCGCCCACACTATATTTCCCCGAATAAATCTTCAGGAAATATTCTGCCAGCAGAACGATATCCTCTCCACGATCACGCAGCGGTGGAAGATGAAGCTCGATGGTATTCAAGCGATAAAAGAGGTCCTGCCGGAATGTTCCTTCTCCCACCTTCTCACGCAGATGGGCATTCGTAGCCGCCAGAATCCTCACATCCACCCGGCTCACCTTATTGGAACCAATGCGCTGAGTCTCCCGCTTTTCAATCACCGTCAGGAGTTTCTGTTGCATCGGCAGGTTCAGATTTCCAATCTCATCCAGAAAGAGAGTTCCGCCATCCGCCGTCTCAATTCGTCCTTCCTTAGCATTCTTGGCATCCGTAAACGCCCCTTTCTCGTATCCGAAAAGTTCGCTCTCGAAAAGATTCTCAGGGATATAACCCAGGTCGATATTCACAAAAGGCTTTCTTGCCCTGTCCGAAAGCTGATGCAAGGCATGCGCCACCACATCCTTTCCCGTACCATTCTCTCCAGTAATCAATACGTTGGCATCCGTAGCCGCCACACGCATCATCTGCGCTTTCAGTTCCTTCATGGCAGGACATTCGCCAATCAAATCCGAAGAATCCAGATTCCTTTCCCTGCTCAATTCCACGGCACTCTTCACCGTATCGAGCAGTTTGTTCCTATCCCATGGTTTCGGAATAAAGTCGATGGCTCCCGCCTTGATGGCCCTCACCGCCTTCTCCGTATCCACGTAGGCCGTGATAAACAGCACCACGCTCTTGGGGTTATGCGCCAGAATCTTCTCCAGCCATTCATACCCCTCTTCGCCACTGATGGCATCCCGATGGAAGTTCATATCGAGCATGATAACATCAGGCATAAACGAATCCATCATTCCGATGATTCGCTCAGGCGTATTGATCACTCTGATACTCTCCACGTATGGTTTCAAAAGCATATTGAGCGACAAGAGAACATCCTCATTGTCATCCACTATCAGTATCTTTCCTTTTTTCTCCATTGCCATCATTTTTGATTTTTAATTATTTTGCCCACAAAGTTACTGCAAAAAAACGAGATAACTCCAAAAACTGCCTCATTTCTTCAAAAATTCTTAATACGAAGCAACTTTCAACCGCATTATCCCGATATTTTAAAGAAAAAGCGAAGAAATTTCCGAAAATATTTGGTGATTTCAAAAAAACGTTTTATCTTTGCATCCTAGTTATCAAAGAAATCTCGGGGTTGACTGGATTTGACGGCGAGATGAAATGGTACGTAAGCATGCGGAGGCTCGTTGGCTACCTCCTAAATCCTAGTGAACAAAAAATTAATTGGCGAAAATAACTACGCTCTCGCTGCTTAATCGAAGTACAGTAGATTAGCTTTATTCCGGCACAAGGTGCTGGAACGGGACATCGCTCAACGGATGTAGTTCCGAATCTTGTTGATCAAGCGGTGCAGGTAAATCGGAAATAGTTCATGTACGCCTCGTTGCATGGATGAAATTTTAGAGGATAAGGGTATGATTGGTGGTCCAGGTC
>JAIJUV010000397.1 GCA_022732315.1 Prevotella sp. | reverse complement strand
TGGAGCGGTACCAAACATATTCTTTGGAACCTCGACCGCCGTGTCAATATCCTGAGTGGTGTAAACGGCGTGGGCAAGAGTACTATATTAAATAAGGTGGTAAAGGGCCTGGCGGCTGGCGGCGAATTCCCTAGTCACATGATCAAGGGCGTGCACCTGAAGGTGGAGCCGGAGGAGGCAAAGTGGATTCGCTACGATGTAATCCGATCGGTGGATAGACCGCTGATGAATGCCGAGATGATCAACAAGATAGACCTTACCCTGGTTACCGAACTCGACTGGCAGCTCTTCCAGCTGCAGCGCAAGTATCTGGATTACCAGGTGAACATCGGCAACCGCATCATCGCCGTATTGCAGAGTGGCGAACCGGATGCAGCCTTCAAGGCTCAGCAGCTGAGCGAGCCCAAGCGGATGTTCCAGAATATGATAGATGATCTTTTCAAGGATACCGGCAAGACCATCATCCGAACAGCCAATGAAATCCGATTCAACCAGATGGGCGAGCAGCTTCTTCCTTATCAGCTTTCGGCTGGCGAAAAGCAGATTCTTGCCATCCTGCTCACCGTGCTAGTGGAGGACAACCAGTCTTATATCCTCTTTATGGATGAACCGGAAATCAGTCTTCACCTGGAGTGGCAGAAGCAGCTCATCGGTCTGGTGCTGAAACTGAATCCGAACATCCAGATTGTCATGACCACCCATAGTCCTGCCGTGGTCATGGATGGCTGGATGGACCATGTAACGGAAGTGGATGATATTACTATCAAGTAAAATAACGGCTTATGGCTAAACGTTTAACCGATAACATCAACTCGCTTTACTTCGAGGCTGCCAACAAGATGACCTCGAAGAAGGCTCGGCGCAAGATTGTGGCTTACGTCGAGAGCTACGATGATGTCTTCTTCTGGCGGTCGGTGCTGGGAAAGTATGAGGATGACACGCGTTATTTTGAGATTATGTTGCCTACCCGCGATAACCATCTCGACCGTGGCAAGAAGGCGGCTATCGGAAATATGCTCAAGGGGGTGGGCAAGGATATGATAGCCTGTGTGGATGCCGACTATGACTATCTGCGCCAGGGTACCACCGAGGCTTCCCAGCAGATGCTGGAGAGTCCCTATATCTTCCATACCTACGCTTATGCCATCGAGAATTTCCAGTGTTACGCCAAGGGTTTGCATGAAACTTGCGTGATGGTGACGCTGAACGATACCCATATCTTCGATTTCGAAAGATTTCTGGAGGCGTATTCCCGTACAATATGGCCTCTTTTCGTGTGGCATCTTCTCTTCTATATCCGTCATCGTAAGATGTCGATGCATTTTGATATGGCAGAGTTCGACAAGGTCATCGTATTGCCATCGGTAAGAATCCAGGAACCTCAGCAGGCCATCAATTATCTCGCCAAGAAGGTAAGGGCGAAGCTTTTCCAGCTGGAGCGCCGCTTCAAGAAGTTCAAGGATGAACTGCCGGATATGATTCAGTATCTGAATGCCTTGGGGGTGAACGAGCATAATGCCTATCTGTATATACAAGGTCATCATCTTTTCGACCTGGTGGTGAGTCCGCTGGTTCAGAGTGTCTGCGATACCCTGCGCAATGTAAGGGAGAATGAAATCCGTGACAGGGCTGTTCATTCCGAGCAGGCACGAACAGAGATGGCATGCTATGAGAACAGTCTGGGCAAGGTGAAAATGATGATGAAGAAGAACACCTTCTACCAGTTCTCTCCGGAATTCCAGAAGATTCAGGCGGATGTGGCGAAGTATCTGGAACAATCATCCTGAAATGAAATTGCAGAAATAAACTCTTTATATCGAAATAAAAAATGCGAGCCGGAAATGGCCCGCATTTTTTTATTTTGATATCTTATTCTTATACGTATGTCTCCAGGAACTTCAAGGTTCCTTCAACCTTCAATGTCTGGGTAGAGGCAGGAACTACGATGCTCTCGCCGCCCTGCAGCGTAATCTCGTTACCCTCGTTGTCGGTAATCTTAGCCTCACCCTTCA
>JAIJUV010000396.1 GCA_022732315.1 Prevotella sp. | reverse complement strand
TTAGTCCTGTTTCGATTACTCCTGCAGCGGGAACCATTGAAACTTTACCTCTTACTATTGCCGTAGACTTCGGAGAGAAGGTTGGATATGTAGATGAGGCTGCCAGCGTGAAATTACTGAAAGATGGTAACGATTACCTGACAGCAAAGGCTGTCAAGGCATCTGATACGAAAGTTAATTTTGAAATACAGGGCGTTGCAGGTGCTATCTCAAAGAAGGGTACTTATAGACTTATTGTTCCTGCTAATGTAGTTTGCAATGACAAGAAGGGCGATGCCGAATGGGAACGCTACAATAAGGCTTTTGATGTAGAATATGTTGTTGTCGGTTCTGCTGCATACTTGAAAGCTCTGAAATTGTTGCAAAATAATTCGGTGGGCTATCCTAAGGTTACCAGTGCCGCTTATGTTGCTTTGAACGAAGTTGTCGGGAATGAGACATCAACAGATGCAGAATTCAAGGCTGCTATTGATGCTTATTATAATGAAACGGATATTCTTCTTCCTGAGAACAAGAAATGGTATAAGATAGCCAGTGTAAATAAGAAGAATGAACGAAAGTATCTTGCCGTAAGTGACAATCAGGTTCTGTTAGTAGACAATATTGATGAAGCTTCTGCGTTCGAGGCGTTAGACTATAGTGGAGTCTTCACCTTGGGTGATGCTGATGACAATATGCTGAATGTCAATGGAGTGACAACTGATGCGGGGGCAGAAGTAAGCAAACTTACAATTGCCAAACTGGATGGCTCTGCTGTTCAACTCGAATCGGGTGATGTCTTTGATGCAGACAAAGCATTGGGTACATTCTCATTCAAGGGCTCTTATCCATCAGTAACGGGAAACTCTAGCGTTGCTTATGCTTTGTGTAATCATGCAGACAATAAATATCAGACTGAAGCAGATGTTGTTGCTCCATATTGGCAAAGCAGTCTGACCAGTGCCTTCGCATTTGTTGAGGTTGAAAAACCTGCAGCAGCTATCAAGACCGTAGAGACTGCTTACAAGTTGACACCTGCAATAGTAGAAAGCAATGCTGATCTCCTGACTCTTTCTTTTGATGGGTTGAGTCATGTTACAGTAATGAGTGATGCCGATGCCTACATCACTGATGAGAAGGGTGAGCGTGTGAAGAACGTTACCTTTACTCCGGTAACAGGAAAAGACAATCAGTTTACTGTTGCGTTGACTGACTTGGCAAAGGCTAGCTATCAGTTGGTAATCCCAGAAGGAACCTTCCATTATGAAAAGAATAATAAGGAAGTAAAGACGCAGGCTATCAAAGAAAACTTTACAATAGGAAAGGGCGGCTCTCCTGAAGATCCAAACCTTCACTACGATTATTCTATATACCAGCAGTTGCCTAATACATCTGTAACTCAAAAGGATGTTGCATTGAATGGATTCATGATTAAAAACATAGGATACTATGATGGTTTGGTTGCTAATCCTGATAGAGAAGTGAGACTTGCAGTTTACGACAACAACAAGACGATTCGTACAGGACACTTTGAAAGCTATGTAGATCCGGAAGATCCGTCAACGCCTACATTGCTGTTAGTCTTTGATACACCGATAAGAGAAGGTGAATTGAAAGCCGATCTTTACGCTATAGTAATTTTGAAGGGAACCTTCGGAGATACAAACTTTGGAAAGTTCCTTGAAGACAAGACCACAACCCAAGCCAGTGACTGTCATACAAACCCAAGAATGACGATTTCAATCGAAGTAGACAATGATAAGGCTACTGGTATCGAACAAGTTGTGAATTCTACTGAGAAGAACAATGTAATCTATGATGTCCAAGGACGTAAGGTAAAGCAGATGAACCGTTCTGGTATCTACATTGTGAATGGAAAGAAATTCGTAAAGAAATAAAATTTAATGTAGAAAGTTATGAAATCAATTAAACTGCTCATGGCAACGGCCATGTTAGCCATCGGCTCTACAGCCGCTATGGCGCAAGCATCCTACACAGACAAGGATGGAAACGAATATCAGTTTAAGCGTCACTGGTTCCTGGAT
>JAIJUV010000395.1 GCA_022732315.1 Prevotella sp. | reverse complement strand
AAGGTTCCTCTTATTTGTATGCAGATATGAAATCTGCACACAAATAAGAGGGAAATAATAAAAAATCAGAGCCGTGACACAGTTCTGTTTACACTACCAATAATATTGAGAATGACTTCACTTTAGGTAAGTACGACCCTGATCACGAGACTTTCTTGATAGAATGTAAGATAGGTGGCAAACTACTCGTTCCTGTACCAATAGCAAAGGCAGAAAACTTTAAAAACAAATTTGAAGAGTGCACTAAGAAACTATCCTACTTTATCCAGAATGATGGTATAGGATTGGCAAAATGCGACTTCATTTTATCTCAAAATGAAGTATATACATTCAACAATCAGGCTTCATTGAATTACAGTATTGCACAGGTGGAATACAATTTCGATCCTATCAATATCAACCCCGTTGCATCAAATGGCAATCAAGGCAAACAGACTATATCAACCATCTCGCTTAATGTAGGCAAATCAGATGTTGATATTAACATTCCGGTTAATGCTACAAATAACGACAAGACATTTGCTGTTGTCATTTCTAACGAAAACTATCAAAATGAGAAAAAGGTGGATTTTGCCAACAATGACGGATGGGTATTTAAGGAATATTGCCAAAAAGCTCTTGGCATCCCTGCACAAAATATTCACTATAGGGCTGATGCCACTTTTAACAACATCAAATACGAACTAAACTGGATAAGACAAGTGACAGAGGCTTACAAAAACGAAGCAAAAGTTATCTTCTATTTTGCTGGTCATGGTGTACCTGATGACTATTCTAAAGAAGCATTTCTTTTACCGGTTGATGCTATTAGTACAGATGTTTCTACAGGTATCTCTCTTAATGCTTTATACAAGTCTTTGGGAGAGACATCAGCCAATAAGGTTTTTGTGTTCCTTGACGCTTGTTTCAGCGGAGCGTTGCGTGGAAATGGAATGTTGGCTTCGGCACGTGGAGTTGCGATTAAGTCAAAGGCTGACGAACTACAAGGCAATATGGTTGTCTTCTCTGCAGCATCAGGACAGGAAACAGCTTATCCATACAAAACAAAGAACCATGGAATGTTTACATATTTCATGTTGAAAAAACTGAAAGAATCAAAAGGAGATATTACTCTTGACAAATTGAGCGACTATGTAATTACCAATGTAAAGCAACAGTCTATTGTTGTCAATGGCAAAAGCCAAACACCAATGGTTTCTACATCTATGTCGTTAGTAAATGATTGGAAAGAACTAAAACTGAAATAACAAAAGCAATAAAAATACCTTCAAAGATTTCGTACGAAGGTAAAACCTGTATAGTTAGAGGTGTAGTGGTACTTATATTATAAAAAATAAGTACCACTTATTTTGTGTTGTCTTTCTTTTGCATTATCTTTGTATTCACTTTTTTAGTTGCTTAGTATCTACGATGTATATATTAAGTATCTACTGTGTACTTATTAGGTATCCACTTGAAGACATAAAACGACATGGAGAATACAGAACAGCAGAAGAAGGACGAGCAGTTTATGCGCCGCGCTCTTGTGGAGGCAGAGGCGGCACGCGACGAGGGGGAGATACCCGTGGGCGCGGTTGTCGTGGCTGGCGACCGCATCATTGCGCGTGCGCATAACCTCACGGAGACACTTGGTGACGTGACGGCACACGCCGAGATGCAGGCGATAACATCGGCTGCTAATCAGCTCGGTGGGAAGTATCTCACCGACTGCACGCTCTACGTCACCGTAGAGCCTTGCATCATGTGCGCTGGTGCCTTGGGCTGGGCGCAGGTGCGTCGCGTGGTGTATGGTGCTGCAGACGAGAAGCGTGGCTTCCGAGCCTTCGCTCCAAAGGCTCTGCACCCGAAGTGCGAGGTGGTGAGTGGCGTTCTGGAGGAGGAGTGCCGAACGCTTATGACCGAATTCTTCAAGTCGAAACGCTGAAATAAGAAAACCGTTTAGTAACAGTTAAAAAATAACTTGGTACAAAAATGCTAAGCAGATTTGCACCTAACGACATAGTTCCACTTAGGCAATTGTTCATCAAATATGATT
>JAIJUV010000394.1 GCA_022732315.1 Prevotella sp. | reverse complement strand
TGGAAGAATAGACCTTGTGCTCAAGACGGATAAGAGTATCTTTATCTTTGAGTTGAAATATAAGAAGTCTGCCGACATCGCCATGGCGCAAATCAGCGACAAGGACTATGCCAAGGCTTTTGCCGATGATGGGCGGAAGGTTGTGAAAGTAGGTATTAACTTCTCTGAAAACCAACGAAGTATAGAGGATTGGGTGATAGAATAAATGATATAGAAGCAAGTTGGTGACCTTCATCTGATGAAGGTCACCACATTATTTAATTGATAATCAATAAGATGAAATGGAATCACTTATTGCTTAAACAAATCATCCATTGTAATCTCGCTCTGTATCATGCCGTATTGGGCATTTCTTGCCACTCCGTAAGTCGTAACGAAGGTGAGGTGCAGAGCCTTGCTGGTACCAGTGGTTTCTCTGAACAACTCACGGCGATAGATGATATGCTCCAAATAGGAGGGAGTAATCTCGAAGGGCTTCATCGAAAACTTCATTTCGCATAGGTTGATGGTCTGGTCTCGTCGGTCGATTACCAAATCGATCTGGGCACCTTCTCGCTTCTTTCCCTCAGAATCTACACTGGCAGGTGCAGACCATGAGCAGATGGATGACTGAACCCCCTCAATGCCTAGGGCACGCTTGATTTGCCTGATATGATGCAGGCATACCTGCTCGAAAGCATAGCCGCACCAGGCACGGTGACTTGGCGAATCAATGGTGTCGGTCCAGAAAGTATCGTCCATGCCAGTGGAGTTCTTGATGTAGCGCAGGTGGAACAGGGAGAAGAGGTCGGTGAGCTGATATACTGCATCTCGCTGCTTCTTGTTGATGGGGTAGTAGCGGCGGATGAAATCGCAGTTGCAGAGATCATCCAATACCTCTGATAGTCCGCCATTGTCAGGAATTTTGCATTCGCGGATGATGTCCTGTCGGGTCAAGCCCTTTGCCTTTTGAGAAAGTATCTCCACTACTTTACGATAGTTTCTGCTATCCTTGAAAAGCGAACGGAACAGGAAGTCGAACTCTCTTCTCAGTTCGCCGTTCTCCTCAAAAAACAGCTTGTTGATGTTTTGTGCCAGGCTTAAATGAGGTTTGAGCATGTTTAGATAGTAGGGCGTGCCACCTAGCATCATATAGCATTCTACTGTCTGGTGTCGGTTGAATACGATATGATTGTTCTGCAGAAATTCCTCAGTTTCACCTAATGAGAAAGGTGCAAGATAGATGCTGCGGGTTACCCGGTTGTGTAGCCCACCCTTGTCTCCCAGCAGCTTATTGACCATCCATGAGGTGGCTGAACCGCATACCACGAGCATGAGGTTCTGGTCTGAAGCCCATTGGTTCCAGAAGAGTTCGATAGCACTGATGAAGTTGGAGCGTGGGGTGTCGAACCAAGGAAGCTCATCGATGAAGACCACTTTTCGTCTGTCACCGAGAGAAGCCAGATAGTCTTTTAGCTGGAAGAATGCTTCCAGCCATGTCTGAGGGGTTTTTCGTTTGACGCCAGAGTATGACTCTAGGGTCATCTTGAAGTTGAAGAGCTGGTCTTTCTTGCTAGCCTGATAAGCTCCTGTAAAATAGAAGTCAAACTTTTCTTTGAAGAATTGTTTCACCAGGAAAGTCTTGCCAATGCGTCGTCTTCCATAGACTGCTACGAATTCCGGTTTGTTGGATTCATAGCAATCCTGCAACGTTTTCTGCTCTTCCTTGCGTCCTATTATTTTTTGTAGCATAATGGTAAAGTCTTATTTTATGATAACAATTAGCCCTAAGGCTCTGATAATTGGCTACAAAGATAATGTTTTTATTTGAATTCCGCAAGGGATTTTAGATAAAAATATGCCTGAACTGGGGCGGTAACTCGTTTTTTAAGGCAGTTACCGCCCCAGTTCAAGCATGTTTTGTTGAATTGCGGTTCTATTTTTACAGTGATATATTGTTAATAATCAGAAAAACGCTTGTTTTCTGAAATATTATCCGTATCTTTGTACCTAGATTATAAAGAGTAAGATTATGGCTTCAAAGAGATATCCTTTGGGAATACAAA
>JAIJUV010000393.1 GCA_022732315.1 Prevotella sp. | reverse complement strand
TGCTCCGCCATCAGTTCGATGTCCTGGCTCAGGGTGGTGGTGAGCTCCTCCTTGGTAATGCCGCAGATGGCAGCAAACTCTGGGTCCATGGAGATATTGCTCAGGTTGTTGATAGCGCTGAAGATGCTGAGCTGCGAGAATTTCGTGATTCCCGTGATGAAGGCGAATCTCCAATACTTGTCACATTCCTTGATAGGAGTGTAGAATTCCTGCATGATGGTTCTTACTTGCTCTAATTTCTCTTTGTCGTGAAGAACATCGAGCAGAGGAGCGTCGTATTCATCTATGATGATGACGAGGTCTTTACCAGTCTTCTCTTTGATGGTCTTGATCAGCGTCGTCAATCTGTTTCCAGGGGTTTTTTTGCTGCGCTCTATTCCGTACTTCTTCTCGTAATCTTCAAGTTGTATGTCAAATTTCTCATCAAAATATTTGATGTCGCAATACTTGAATGTGGACATGTCGAAGTGCAGGACAGGGTATTCTGTCCAGTCCTTTTCCAAACCTTCGATGGCAAGCCCCTTGAACAGGTCTTTCTCGCCAGCGAAATAGGAATGGAGGGTTGTGCTCAGCAAGGATTTTCCGAACCGACGGGGACGACTGAGAAATACATACTTGTACTTCTTGGTCAACTTGTATATCAAGTCAGTTTTATCCACATACACGCATCCTCTCTTGATGATGTCGCTGAATGTCTGTATTCCCACAGGATAAATTCTTTCTACCATAGTCTTTGCATTTTTATTCTTTGTGGCAAAGTTACGAAAAGTTTTTGAAATGCAAGCGATTTGGAAGGAAAAAATGGGCTGGGGGATGGAAAAGTAGAGGCATTTGAAGGAAATTCATTAAAAAAAGTATGGAGATTCCCTGAAGTTCGATTACCACTCCACCTTATCGTTGAGAATCACGCCGTCGGTTGCATCTTCGGCTGTAAAGGTTTCGGCCTTATACTGCACGCAGAGCATCACGAGTGGTTCTGTACCATTGTTGCGAACAGAGCGCTTGCCGTCTGGTGCTACTCTTACCACGCTTCCCTCCTGAATAGGGAATACCTTGCCATCCACCTGGAATTCGCCCTTGCCACTCAGGAAGAAATACAATTCCTCGTGGTTCTTGTGGGTGTGGAGGAATCCTGTCTCTGTGCCAGGTGCAAAGCTCTGGAATGAGAACTCGCCACCAGTAGCGTTCACGCTCTGACCTCCGAATACCTTTCCGGGAATCTTAATCTCAGGACCCAGCTCTAAGGTGTAATCCTTGATTTCACTCATCTTACCAAAATCTGTGGCTGTAAAGTTTGCAGCCTTAGCAATAATCTTTGTTTCTTTCATCTTGTCTGTTATTTTTAAATGTTTATATTTCTTTTTTTCTTTATTTCACTTTATGTTATTTCTTTTTGTGAATTTGTGAATACATCTGCTTTCTGCTTTCATTTCTGAATTGCGCTGCAAAGATACTGCAAAAAAACGGTTCCTGCAAGAGGGCACTTGAGGGTAAGATGGTTACCGAGAAGTAACTATTGCGTGGGAATGGGAGAAAGAAAAAAGAAGCATTAACTTAGATTAACTTGGTATGTTTGGTATCTTTCCGGATATTAGTTACTTTTGTAGCCTATTGCAGTATATTATAGATTATCGCAGAATATTATAGTAGAATATGTAGAATATAAAGAAGATTGATTATGGCAAGAATGATAAAAGAAATGGTAGTGCAGGACTGTCCCATCCGTAACGTTCTGGCGCGCGTTTGCGACAAGTGGTCGCTACTGGTAATCTACACCCTGAAAAATCATCAGGATGGTCCCCTCCGGTTTAATGCCCTGCGTAAGCAGATTCCGGATATTTCGCAGAAAATGCTTACCAGCACGTTAAAATCGTTGGAGGCTGATGGCTACGTTACCCGCAAGGCTTATGCCGAAGTGCCGCCAAGAGTGGAGTATTCTCTCACATCCCGTGCAGAAACCCTTATTCCTATTATGGATCATCTGATAGAATGGGCGCTGGATAACATGGCTGTGATTCTGAAGGATAGGGATAAGGCAGTAGGCTGATTTCCAA
>JAIJUV010000073.1 GCA_022732315.1 Prevotella sp. | reverse complement strand
CCAGATTTTTTGCTTTGGGTGCAAAGATAGTTTAATTGGTTGACGGCATCTTCCTGTTGGTTGAGGCCTTCTTTGGTACCTTCTGGTAAGAGATGTGAATATACATCTGCGAAATAATTAAACTGTGTCCTGCAATAATTGTCAATACCATGCTTGTAGTCGTTTATGTCGCCTACAATAATGGCAAAGTTGAGGTGGATGATGAGATAAGTATTATGCTCCGGTGTAGGATTCTGCCCGATGTATAGCTTGCCAAAGATTTCCTCAAACTTGTCTTTCTTGTTGATATCATAGTAATTCTCAAGCATGGAGAGGGTGAGGCTCTTGCCGAAACGGCGAGGGCGAATGAAGAAGAAATACTTGTTGGATTCTTCAATTTGTTCGATGAAAGGAGTCTTGTCCACATAGTAACAATCCTCTTTTATGACATCCTCAAAATTCTGCATGCCGTATGGTATGCGTTTGCGATAAATGCGCTTTGGTCTTACTATCATAACTCAGTTTGATTATTCGTTTTACAATCTGATGGCAAAGATAATACTTTATCTCCTAATCTCCAAAACTTTTCACGTAAAACTTCTATCGTACAGCTTTAAAAAGTGGGGAAGTTAAGTGAAGTTAGGGAAGTTATCATTCTCTCACTTGCGAAACTGGAAAAAAAGTTTAATTTATAATAGTGTTGCGGAATTAAGGTCTATATTCTTTGTCTTCTATGAAAGATGATGCAAATATATTAATAATGTGATAACTTGTATCTTTTGGTGTAAAATATTAGCAGGGCGAACGCATTTTGATGCGTCCGCCCTGAGGGTTTCTTGCATCGTTATAATTGCTTTCTTGCATCGTTATGGTTGCTTCCTTGCATCAAATACGCAAAAAGGCTCACCAATAATAGGGTGTGATTACCTTCATTGGTGAGCCTATACCGCAGGTTAGTCCTTAGAAATCGGCTCTCTATAGATGCCAAATAGCTTAAATCCGTAAGTGGAAGTTCCATTTTCATCACCACTGTGTGACATTGCTACCATCGGAAGATAGTATTCGCCCAGTTTTGAGAATGCCCATTCTCCATTGCTTTCTTTTGCAATCTTTATTGATTCTTCAAACAAAAGAGGGTCTTTCGGTTCTACTACTCCTATGCTATAGTTATATCTACCGATAGGATTAACTTTCTTAACGGCCAGTTCTGCATAGACAAAGGTTGTGACACCATTTTCATCACCCGTATGAGTACGTCCAACAATCACATTGTTACCTTCACAGGTAAAATTGAGATTAGACTGTTTGAAACTATCGCTATTATATCTATCAAGAACGGCAATACGAGCTTCATGTACCTCGTTACATAAATCCACATCAAAGATCTTAGGTTTGCCCGTCAGGTAGTATGTTAAACCATTCTCATCACCAGCATGTTTTCGACCGACTATAACGTATCCTTTTATTGCCTTATACGAAGAGGTCCCATTATTGAATATAACACCCTTGCCGGATTCAACAATACCCTTAGTGCCATTATCTTGCAATTGATCGATCAGAACATAGCCAATCAATACTGCTTTATCATTATCAGCCATATTTAAAACTTTTTATCCCTACTCGTTTTATAAGGGCTTTTCGGGATACGCCCTTCAGCATAACTGCCGAATATGACTCACGCTGTCTTGCTCACCGACGTTCTACTCCTTTCTCATGGCGAGTGATTGTTATAACTAGCCTGACACTTCTACTCCCCGTCAGGCTTGGGAGTGTTTTATATCATTCTTACTATTTGCTTAACGCTCCTATTCCATCTTTGCTCGTCTGTTCTTGGTCGCTTGCCTTCAGCACTACACCCGGCCAATCTCCACCGTCCAAACCTATATAATTAAACCATAATATATCTCCTTTACCAATTTTATATATTATAATCGTGTTGCTAGTGCCTAAATCACACGTGAGCCTATTAAGAAAAGTTTCACTGCTTTCTACTGTTTCTATATTGATTGTGCCTCCGGTCAAGATGGTGACCTTTGAATAATCAAAACAATATTCATTAGGGAATCCAATAGCAGAAGCACGAAGACCTCCTGTAGCAGTGATTGTAGAGGATTTGATATTAATATTCCCCATTCTAGGGGCTGAAGCGCTCTTACCGGCTCCCATTCCTATACCTGGAGCTCCCTTTCCACCGGTAGCTGTAATCACGGCATTTGAGATCGTTATGTCGCCACAATGTGCTGATGACGAGCTGCCGATTCCTGCACCGCCGGAATAATAGGGGGTAACAGTTTGATTGCCAGTTCCACCGGTAGCATCTATGCTTACATTTTCAATAACGATGTTGCCGCCATCGCTGCTACCGATACCAGCTCCTGCTGTACTGGGACTTTCATTATAAGTAGATATGGAGCCGCCCTTGGCTGTCAGCTTATCATTTGTTCCGTTCTTGCCTTTAATGGTGAGTGTAGCACCATCGCATACATTGATGGCAGTAGCAGTAGTGGAAGTAACACTGTTCTCCGTGCCGGACACGATAATCGTCGGACTGCCGCTCTTGACATCGATACCGATGCCGTCAGCACTGATAACCGCATTCTTCAACTGTACGGTGGCATTGCTGTTGATTGTGATGGTATTTGCGGTGGTAACGCCATTCGTGGTAATGACATAATAGCCGTCGCTAGTAATGTTGATGTTCCCTTTGGATAAATCTATTAAATCTATACTTGCTTCCCCACCGGAGATAGTGCCTGTGTTGCCCCAATCTTCAACCGAAACCGTGCCAAGACTTACTCCGTTCTTGCCGATGGTCAAGTTGAAATTGTAACTCTTTCCTGCTTCTAATGCTACAGGGTTCTTTACTGTGAGAGATTTTACATCGCTTTCATACTTGACTCTCAGTTTGATGAATTCATAGTTGGTTGCAGTGTTCGGTGCTACAAGAGCGTAGTATATGCTGCCTTTCTTGCCGTAGCGGGACTGCGAGTAAGGTATAATGTCAGATGTTGCAGTAACTGCGCTTCCGTCTTTGGCAATTCTTTCCTTAGATGTTACATACATTTCGGAAACTGAGGCTTTATCAGAAAACTCATTGTTAAAGCCGGCGATAGTGATTACCACGCGAGCCATCTGACGATCGAAGGCAAAATTAACCTTTCTGTCATCGGGAATTTTATCATAAACTGTTGTCGCAGTCATATAGTCAGCCGACGCTATTTCAGCAATACCATTCTGATTGGTTGGTACAATAAAATCTCCGCTTCCTTTTGGATAACGGGCGGTGAACGTCATAAGCTCGCTGCTCCACTTGAGGAATTGCCCAGAGGTTTCTGGTCCCCATGTGCCATCTTTAAGTATGTAGTTCACTGATGCCTGTCCTTCTGTGGAGATAGTAATCGCATCACCTCCGTTGAAATTCATCTGGTCTGTTTCTTTTGTTGCCACCGGGTTGCTGCGGGTAAACACACCGCCAACGGTAGCACTCACGCGCACAGCAGTAGGGTCGTTCTGCCAGTTCGTTCCGAAGTCATCATCACTGCTACAAGAGGCAAGTGCAGCCATAATCAGCGCCATGCCCATATATTTAATTGTCTTCATTGTTGTTATCATTAAATTTTATCTGTTCGGTTGTTATTCGGTCTCTACATTAGAAGTCGAACCTGTCTCCCATGCGTTGGCTTTCATTTCTCCTGCCACTACTATCTCCTTGCCAACTGTCAAAGCCAATGTGTAGGCGGTGTTCTCTGCGAGAGTTACGGCTTCGTTGGATGCCCATGTATAAGGTATTCCATTCAACTTAAAGCTTACGCTGAATATTCCTTTCTCGATGGTCTGAGGTATCAGCAGACACAGGTAGGTTGCCTTTGCATTGGATGATAGAGAGGTAGCTTTTACAAAATCGCCATACTCAGACGGAGCAACGGCAATGGTATTGGCTTCTGTAGTCTTGGCTGTGACGAAGCCTGATTCCTTGGTAAAGTCGCATATACCTTCAATGTATGTACCATTGACTTTCAAATCGGTGATAGGATTTGTGGTTACCAAATCCGTGGCGTTGAACTCTGATCCGAGCGTTACGGTAATGGTAAGTTGGCTCAGGGCGTGCTTGAAAGCCAAATTCAGTTTGCCTCCTTCAATCAGTCCTGTACTCGGCACAAAGCCCGGCATCTTGCAGATAAGGAAGTCGCTTGTGTAGCCGTCTTTGGTCTGTGTTTCTTCAACCTTGACAGGGAGATTCGTGGTGGATGTATTGTAATCTCCTTCCACATAAGGAGAATAAGCTACAATGTCAACTGCCTGTGTGGAGTTTTGCCAAAGCATCTGTGTGGCTGGTGTCCAAGCGGTGATATTGCTGCCGGTCACTTTGACGTTGTTGTAGGTGTAGTTTGAATTGGCACTGTTGGTAATGCAGATACCAAACTCAGCAACCTTGCTGCCATCGGTAGGCTGCGAGGCACGGGTCTGCGGATTGTTCACTCCCACATTGAAGCGCACAACGCCATCTTCAGGAAAGTTGTTGGTCATATCGTCATCTGACGAGCAGGCGGCAAAACCTGTCATGAGGGTTGCTGCCATGAGAAGTTGTAATACTCTGTTCATTTTCTGTCTATGTTTTTATGAGTTATTTATTAATTATCTGTCTGTGCTTCACCACCGCTGATGTTTGTACCTTCCAGCCAGTGTACTTCGATGTGGTAGGAGTATTATCATCGCAGTGACATGAGGCCAAGCAGAAGGCTGCAACTGCAATGGCTAAAGTTGGAAATTTCTTGTTCATACTGATTGATTTTAGTGAGCCCACTTTAAAAAGGGGCATATGACATAACTGTTTACAGTTGCAAAGATAATGTTTTTTTTCGATTGCTACCCTGAAATATGCGCTTAAAAATGCTGATACAGAATAAAAACCGCATCAATGAGACACTGAAAAACCCTGAAAATTCTCTTTTCTTCTATATTTCTTCCTTTTTCTGCCACTTTTTTACCTACTTTCTTAGTTTTTTCGATTTTTAGTTGTAATTTTGCAGCAGAGAAGAATTAAGTTAGTAAATTACAAAAAAAAACAGACTCAGAGGTCCTGAAAGGTATGCAGAGTGCCCCATACGGGCAAGAAACGATTATATATAAGTAAAGACGTCTGTTTAAATTCTAAGTAAATTGAAAGCAAAAAATGAAAGCTAAGAACAAACTTTGGGATTGGTGTTTGCGCTTGGAACATCATTTATGCCCTGACTATTGTGGAGTGGTGGATCGCCGAAGGGTGATCGCCTTCGTCCTTTTGACTCTGATAGAGATAGTCATTATTCCCTACAACTTCCTTTTGTTTTACATAAAGGATGCCTGGGTGGGCTTTTCCTTTAATCTGACTCATACCCTCGCACTGGCGCTGCTGATGTATGTGGTACTGAAGCGCAAGGTGGTATTCAAGACAGGCATCTCCCTGCTCTATATTCTCGTATTCGTTAAGCTGGCGATTGACAGTATGCTTTGTCTGCACTATCAGGGCGATCGCGACAACCTGAGCGTGATGAGCAATATCTTTATCATGTTTATACTCGCCATTACCGCCCAGAGTCAGCAGCTCAACCGAACCACTCTCGGCTTTGCCGTCGCTCTGCTGCCAGTGGTAGCGGTTGCCCTCTCGCATACGCAGATCTCCGTGCTGCTCTTCAGCATCAAGGCTGTTCTGGTAGGTTTCCTGATGATTCTGTATGTATGGATCTATAACTGGGAACCTGTCATCACCAAGGAACTCAGACAGCCCAAGCAGTTGAGGGAAGAAGAGAAGAAGGCACTGCACATGCTTGCCGACCTGAAGGATGAAGAGAAGGATAAGACGGTAAACCTGCTGAGCCGACTGAGCTCGGAGCAGCAGCAGAATATCCTGGACCGTGCCGCAGAACAGTTGAAGACCAGCGAACTGAGCAAGAAGGCTTGGAATCTGGTATGTGCCGACCTCACCAACAGCGAGAAGCAGATTTGCCAAATGTTTTTGGAGGGTAAGATGCTGAAGGAAATCTGTATAGAACTGAACAAAAGCGAATCGAATATCACTAGTCAGCGTAGTCATATCCGTAAAAAGCTGAATATGGATCGAAAAGACGATTTGAAGCGCGAACTTGAGAAACGCTTTTATGAAGCAAGATACAAAGTAGAATCATCATGCAATAATAAAAAAGGGTAGGCTTACAAGAGGCATACCCTTTTTTATTATTGTAGTTTTTCAAGTTTTGCCATTTTCTTATATTTCTTAGTCTTCCATTCTAAGGAATGCCTTTGGCAGATATTGTATAATATCACTGGCAATGAGGCTTTCCTTGCCCAGATCTTTTGCGGCAAGGTCACCAGCCAGACCGTGTAGGTGCATTCCCAGACGGCAGGCATCTGCCTGCTTGTATCCTCTTGCCAGGAGGGCTGTGATGATACCGGTTAGTACATCGCCGCTTCCTGCAGTAGCCATGCCACTGTTGCCGGTGGAGCAGAACTCCACCTTTCCGTTAGGATGGCAGAGGGCTGAGTAATGACCCTTTAATATAATGTAGCCTTGCAGGCGCTCCGCCAGTTCGATGGCCTTGTCAAGGCGCTCCATGCAGTTGCTGCTGGTGTTGCCAGCCAGTCTGTCCAGTTCTCTTGGATGAGGAGTGAAGATGATGTCCTTAGGCAACTGCTGCATCCAGGCACGATGACTCGCCAGGATGTTCAGCGCATCGGCATCTACCACCGTAGGACAGGTGGATCTTCTCAGCTGGGCTATCAGGGCGATGGCGGTGGATTCGTTGGTGCCCAGACCTGGACCGATGCCCATGGCGCTGTAGTAGTCGGTATCCACCGGTTCGCTGAAGATGGTTTCCTCAGAATCCATCTGGAGCACTGCTTCCGGCACGCTAATCTGCATAATCTCGTAGTTGCGCTTCGGCGTATGGGTAATCACCTTTCCCGTTCCCGCTCTCAGGCACGCCTTGGTAGCCAGCACGGACGCACCGCTCATGCCGTAGCTTCCGGCTATAATCAAAGCCGTGCCCATGGTTCCCTTGTGGGCAAAGTCGCCACGGGGCTTCATCAGCAAGCGGATGTCGTTCTCTTCGAGAATACTGAATTTGCTTTCCGTCTTCTGGATGAATTCCTGAGAGAGTCGGATATCCAATACCTTCAGTCGTCCCAGGTATATCTGGTTGTCTGCCAGCATCATCGCCAGCTTCTTCTGCTGCAAGGTCAGCGTCAGGTCGGCACGGATGATATTGGCTGAAATGTTGTAGGTGTTGTCTTCCGCCATCAGACCCGATGGCAGGTCGATGCTCACCACCTTGGCTGCACTCTGGTTGATGTATTTTACCAGGGATGCGAAACCACCTGCCAGCGGTTTGTTCAAGCCGCTGCCAAAGAGTCCGTCTACTACAAGCATGCCGGTTTCCAGCTGCGGAGGGTCGAAGTTGACGGTGACCTCTGTAAACTGCTTGGCGCGTTTGCTCTCTATGAGTCGCTTCTTGTTGCTGGCACAGTCGGCAGAGAGCTTGTTGTGGATGTTAAACAAGAAAACGTTAACCTGATAACCATCTTCTCCCAACATTCTTGCCACGGCAAGCGCATCGCCTCCGTTGTTGCCTGGTCCTGCGAAAACGACCACCGGAGTACGGTTAGACCATTCCGCCTCGATGGCACGTGTCAGCGCCTTGGCGGCACGTTCCATGAGGTTGAGCGAAGTGATTGGTTCATGCTCAATGGTGTATTTATCCAACTCATGTATCTGAGTACTAGTGAAAATCTTCATGTCTTTGTCCGATTATCTGATTATTTTCATGCAAAAGTACTAAAAAAAGTCGATGAAAGCATGAAGTTTCACGATTTTTTCGTAATTTTGCAGAAAATATTATATAATATGACTATGAGCATAGTAAAAATTAAGGATAAGACCTTCAAAACCTCCATTCCAGAGGCCGAAATACTCAAGAAGGTTCAGGTCGTAGCAGACCGTCTGAACAAGGACTATGAAGGCAAGACCCCCGTGTTCTTGGCAGTATTGAACGGCGCATTTATCTTCGCAGCCGACTTGATGCGAATGATTACCGTGCCAAGCGAGATTTCATTCGTGAAGTATGCTTCTTACGAGGGCACTTCCTCTACGGGCAGCATGAAGACCCTGATGGGTTTGAACCAGGATTTGGCAGGTCGCCACGTGGTTATTGTTGAGGACATCGTAGATTCCGGTTTCACCATGGCTCACATGATTGAAGACCTGAAGAAGATGAATCCAGCCAGCGTTGAGGTTTGTTCCCTCCTCGTGAAGCCAGGCAACTTGAAGGTTGACCTTGATATCAACTATGCTGTTATGGAAATCCCTAACGATTTCATCGTGGGATATGGATTGGATTACGACCAAGAAGGCAGAAACCTCCGCGACATCTACACCATTGTAGAAGAATAGGGGGTGAAGCATGTGGGAGAAAATTAGTGATTATTGCTTGGATGTCTCCAAGTACTTCTTGACTGCTGTATTTGTTACTTCGATGATGCAGGATCTCAATGATGTTCGTTGGATGTTGTATGTTGTCAGCGGATTAATAGCAATCATATTGTTTATAGCAGGTATTTATATTAGGAAGAATAAAAAAGATAACGATAAAAAGAAGAAATAATGGCAGATTTGAGTTTGATGGCATTTAATTGCCTTTTAGATATTCCATTTTTGGGTACATACATTATTTTGGCTATGGTAGGAATCCCTGCTATAGTATTCTTGTTATTTGTTATGACTCCAAAGGGAAAGCAATGGTTTAACAGCATAAACTAAGTTTCGAATTCAAAGTATAACAATAAAAATAGGAGGATGTAAGATGAACACTTTAATATTTTTAGGCATGTTTACCGTTTTCTTTGGCATAACTATTGCTATACTTTTGTCTCCTTGGGGACAGAAATGGATGAATGAATATTAGTTTCTGACACAACATAAAACAATTTATATATATATTTAAGGTAAAAATGAAGAATATTGTAATTTTCGGCGCTCCTGGTGCAGGTAAGGGCACACAGAGCGACAAGATGATCGAGAAGTATGGTCTCGGTCACATTTCAACAGGTGACGTACTTCGTAACGAAATCAAGAACGGTACTGAGCTTGGTAAGACTGCTAAGGGTTATATCGACAATGGTCAGTTGATTCCTGACGAGTTGATGATCGACATCCTCGCTAGCGTATACGACAGCTTCGGTAAGGATCACGCAGGTGTCATCTTCGATGGTTTCCCACGTACCACACCACAGGCTGAGGCTTTGAAGAAGATGCTCTCAGAGCGTGGCCACAAGATTGCTGCCATGATTGAGCTTGCTGTTCCTGAGGATGAGCTGATGGCTCGTTTGCTCAACCGCGGTAAGTTGAGCGGCCGTTCTGACGATAACGAGGAGACTATCAAGAAGCGTCTCAACGTATATCACACTCAGACTGCACCTCTCATCGACTGGTATGAGAAGGAAGGTATCCACCACCACATCGAGGGTCTCGGTACAGTGGATGAGATCTTCGCCCGCGTTTGCAATGTTATCGATAACTTGTAATCAAGATAAAATAATCTTCCCCACAACTGAGTGGGGAAGATTTATTCGTTAAATAAAAGAAGAATCTTTCGTTCAATAAAGAAGATTTATTCGTTCAATATAAAAAGAAAATATAAATGGCTGAATCCAATTTCGTAGATTATGTAAAGATCAACTGCCGCTCTGGTAAGGGTGGTAAAGGCTCCATGCACCTGCGCCACGTGAAGTACCAACCTAATGGCGGTCCTGACGGTGGCGATGGCGGACGTGGAGGAAGCATCTATCTTCGCGGCAACCACAACTACTGGACCCTGCTGCACCTGAAGTATCAGCGCCACTTCTTCGCCGAGCATGGTGGCAATGGAGGACGTGACAAGTGTCATGGCACCGACGGTAAGGACATCTATATCGATGTGCCTTGCGGTACCGTGGTTTATAATGCCGAAACCGGAAAGTTCGTATGCGATGTGGCTTACGACGGACAGGAGGTGCTGCTCCTCAAGGGCGGCCGCGGCGGATTGGGCAACTTCCAGTTCCGTACCTCAACCAACCAGGCTCCACGCTATGCGCAGCCAGGCGAGCCTATGCAGGAGATGACCATCATCATGGAGCTGAAGCTCCTTGCCGATGTGGGTCTCGTGGGTTTCCCTAACGCCGGAAAGTCAACCCTGCTCAGCGCCGTATCCAGTGCGCGCCCAAAGATTGCCAACTATCCATTTACTACGCTCGAGCCATCGCTGGGCATCGTGGACTACCGCGACCACCAGAGCTTCGTCATGGCTGATATTCCAGGCATCATCGAGGGTGCGAGCGACGGAAAGGGATTAGGTTTGCGATTCCTGCGCCACATAGAGCGCAACTCGCTGCTCCTCTTCATGGTTCCGGGCGATACCGACGATATCAAGAAGGAATACGAGGTGCTGCTGGGCGAGCTGAAGAACTTCAACCCAGAGATGCTCGACAAGCATCGTGTGCTCGCCATCACCAAGTGCGACCTTCTCGATGATGAGCTTATCGAGATGCTCCGCGAAACGCTGCCTACCGATCTGCCGGTGGTCTTCATCTCTTCCGTTACCGGACAGGGAATCCAGGAACTCAAGGATGTGCTCTGGAAGGAGCTGAATTCCGAGAGCAACAAGCTGCAGGAGATTACTGCCGAGGATACCCTCGTGCATCGTGATAAGGATATGTCACGCTTCCAGCAGGAACTTGCCGATGAGGGTGAGGACATCGTGGAATACATCGATGAGGATGAAATTGAGGACGTAGATGACCTCGATGATTTCGAATATGAGTAATCTTGACTTTGAGTAAAAAGTCTAATCATAAAGTTCAAAGTTCAATGTTCAAAGTATATAGCATAGCTTCTGGTGTCAAGGCTTTCTCCACCACCCGTAAGGGCGGAGTGAGCCAGGGCAACTACAGCGAATTCAATATCAATGAGTATTGCGGCGACAATGCCGAGCATGTGGCTGAAAACCGCAGGCAGCTGGCTGCCGAGCTGGGCATAGAGCCTGGCCATATCATCATGCCCCATCAGGTGCATGGGGTGGAGGTGCGCCAGATAGCCGGAGAATATTTCAGTATGCCCGAGAACATCCGCAAGATGATTCTCGAGGGCGTTGATGCCGTGATGACAGACCAGGCGGGTGTATGCGTGGGCGTTTCCACTGCCGATTGCATCCCGGTGCTTCTTTACGACGAGGAGCATCATGCCGTGGCAGCCATCCATGCCGGATGGCGTGGCACCCTGGCACGCATCGTTCACAAAACCATCCAGGAGATGGCGTTCACCTATCACACCGACCCTAAGAAGTTGAAGGCTGTGATAGGTCCGGGCATCTCGCTCGACAGTTTCGAGGTGGGCGATGAGGTGTATGAGGCATTTGAGCAGGCTGCCTTCCCGATGGAGGAGATTGCAGAGCAGCGTCCTAACGCTGCCTTCTCTGCCGATCCAGCCGAGCGTGAGCGTCTGGCTGCTGAGGGCAACATCGTTCAGCCGCTGAAGTGGCATCTCAATCTTCCACTCTGCAACAAGCAGATTCTTCTGCATTGCGGGGTAGCCGAAGAGAATATCCAGGATTGCGGCATCTGTACCTTCCAGCATAGCGACGAGTATTTCTCTGCTCGCAAGTTGGGCACAGAGAGCGGCAGAATCTATACTGCCATCCTCCTGGAGAAATAAATAACTCAAGTTTCGCAAGTGAGCTCCACACGCCCTGAAAGGGCAGAAGCTCCTAGCCCAGGGCAGCGCCCTGGGTAATCATGGACGCAAGTTTGTCGCC
>JAIJUV010000392.1 GCA_022732315.1 Prevotella sp. | reverse complement strand
GCCGACTCATTCAATCCGATTTTTCTAAAATAGCAATCATATCCAATGGAAGAAAGCAAGGAGTTACAAGGATTTTACAAGATATTCAGGGCGGTCATCTACATATCCGTGTTGATGGAGTTCTTTGAGTATGCCATAGACCCAAGGGCGATAGACGGCTTTGGCGGTGTGGTGTGTGACCTGCACGACCGTATCAAGCAGTGGTTCATCTACCATGACGGCAACTTGGTGTATAGCAAGGTGGTGACGTTCCTCTTAGTGTGCATCACCTGTGTCGGCACGAGAAACAAGAAACACTTGGAATTTGATGCCCGAAGGCAGGTGCTCTACCCCTTGGTGAGTGGCGTGCTGCTGTTGGTATTGTCCGTGTGGCTCTTTGGCTATATGATGGACACTCGTCTCTATACCCTAAGATTGAACACCATTCTCTATATGGTGACAACCATCATCGGAACGGTATTGGTGCATATCGCCTTGGACAACATCTCGAAGTTCTTGAAGGAAGGACTGATGAAAGACCGTTTCAATTTTGAGAACGAGAGTTTTGAGCAGTGCCAGAAGGAGGAATATAACAAATACAGCGTGAATATCCCTATGCGCTACTACTATAAAGGTAAGTTCCGCAAGGGATGGGTGAATATCGTGAACCCATTCCGAGGCACCTGGGTAGTGGGTACACCTGGTAGCGGTAAGACTTTTTCTATTATCGAGCCTTTTATCCGACAGCACAGTGCAAAAGGCTTTGCCATGGTTGTTTACGACTACAAGTTTCCGACCTTGGCAACCAAATTGTACTATCACTACAAGAAGAACCAACAGTTGGGCAAACTGCCAGAAAGCTGCAAGTTCAACATCATCAACTTTGTGGATGTGGAATACTCCAAGCGAGTGAATCCGATACAGCAGAAGTACATCAATAACTTGGCAGCAGCGAGCGAGACCGCAGAGACACTGCTTGAATCACTGCAAAAAGGAAAGAAAGAAGGAGGAGGCGGCAGCGACCAGTTCTTCCAGACCTCAGCCGTCAACTTCCTCGCCGCCTGTATCTATTTCTTCATCAACTATGGCAAAGAGCCATACGACAAGGATGGCAAGATGCTGATAGCAGAGAAAGTACTAGATCCGAAGACCATGCAGATGAAGCCGACCGGAAAGGTATTCAACCATGCAGGAGAAGAAGTGGAGCCAGCCTATTGGTTGGGCAAGTATAGCGATATGCCCCATATTCTGAGTTTTCTGAACGAAAGCTATCAGACCATCTTCAATGTGCTGGAGACCGACAATGAGGTGGCACCATTGCTAGGACCGTTCCAAACCGCATTGAAGAACAAGGCAATGGAACAGTTGGAGGGTATGATCGGTACGCTGCGTGTCTATACCTCACGCCTTGCCACCAAGGAAAGCTATTGGATATTCCACAAGGATGGTGATGACTTTGACTTGAAAGTCAGTGACCCGAAGAATCCAAGCTATCTGCTGATAGCCAACGACCCAGAGATGGAGAGCATCATCGGAGCATTGAACGCCCTCATCCTCAACCGACTGGTGACACGAGTGAACACAGGGCAAGGCAAGAATATCCCTGTGAGCATCATTGTGGACGAGTTGCCTACACTCTACTTCCATAAGATAGACCGACTGATAGGTACAGCCCGAAGCAACAAGGTGAGTGTAGCCTTGGGCTTCCAGGAACTGCCCCAGTTGGAAGCAGACTATGGCAAGGTGGGTATGCAGAAGATTATCACCACCGTAGGCAATGTGGTGAGCGGTTCGGCACGAAGCAAGGAAACATTGGAATGGCTCTCCTCCGACATCTTCGGCAAGGTGGTACAACTGAAGAAAGGAGTGACCATCGATAGAGACAAGACGAGCATCAACCTAAACGAGAATATGGACAGTCTTGTGCCAGCCTCCAAAATTTCGGATATGCCTACCGGATGGATCTGCGGTCAGACCGCAAGGGACTTTGTAGCTACCAAGACCGGCATGAATGGCAGTATGAACATACAGGAGAGTGACGAGTTCAAGACCAGTAAGTTCTATTGCAAGACCGACTTCAATATGGCAGATATC
>JAIJUV010000391.1 GCA_022732315.1 Prevotella sp. | reverse complement strand
ATATAATATATATTATATATATAATAAGCTTCTAAATTAAGATAAAAGTGAAGGGTCAGAGAAAAACTGAGGAACTGAGGAACTGAGGAACTGAGGAAGATTTCTTATGGCTTTTTGTATCTTATTATTTGTTGTGGATAAAGTATTTTAGTGCTCAACTCTATGTTTTCTCTTCTGAAAAAGTATGAGTTGCGGGGCGCAAAACTATGACTTAGTTTTTTTAACAAATCAAGTCGGTTCGAAGTACTCGGCTCATCCTAACTGTATAAGCATCAAAAAATCCGAAACAGATAACTTGGTAAGCTTCTGTTTCGGATTTTTTCTTTATTCTTCCTTAATCTTCCAATCGCTGATAGTGCGCTGGGTGCTGTCAAAACTGATACCGATTTTTATCAGTCGCTTGCCCTCTGCATGATATGGCAGCATATAGCCTTTTTCGTCTATCTGTGCCAAAGCCTCCTCGGCACTCTTATCTACCTTCAGTTCGAAGACGTAGATTGTATCTGGCATGTGCATCACGGCATCAGCTCTACCTATGGCACTCTTCACCTCTGTGCGGATATAGATGTTGAGGAAACTGAACATCAGATAGAAGATAGTCTGATAATGCTTCTCGCTGTGATTCTCCAAATCATATGGTATCGTAGCCATATAGGTGCGCATGTGCTCCAGTGCCGCCTCGATATCGTTTCGATAAACCGCCTTGCAGAATCCCAAGAGGAAGGCATTGTTGTCAGAACGGCGAGGGTTCACATAATGAGGAATCAATGAGTTGAGCAGTCCGTCGCGTACCTCCTTGTTTGGGATGCCCAGCGTATATTCCTGAAACATCGGTTCATATTTCTTGATGGTCAGATAGCCGCTCTGGTAAAGTAATGGCAAGGCATCCGTCATTTCCTCTGTAGATTGGTCGAAGGAACTCAATACTGTCTCCTGACTCTCTAAAGTAGAAAGATTGACATGATACTTATCCAAGAGTTTCAAGAGGAAGGATGGAGTGCCGGAACCAAACCAGTAAGGAGCAATATCCCGAGCATTCAAAGCCTTTACCAGACTGAACGGATTGAAAATATCTTCAGAATTCTTGCTGAAATGATATCCGTCGTAGAATTGTGTCAGCTCATTCAGGCACTCCTCGTACGTCATACCAAGAGTTTCACCCATAGCCTCAATATCCGGTTTCATCTGCGTGGTTAGCTCAGTCTTGCTGATACCGCAGATGGCTGAATACTGGTCGAACAGACTGATATTGTCGAGGTTGTTGAGTTCGCTGAAGATGCTGAGCTGTGAGAACTTGGTGATGCCCGTGATGAAGGTGAACTCCAGGTAAGGGTCGAGCTTTTTAAGGGGACTGTAGAAGTTCTGCATGATAAGACGCAACTGCTTGAGATCATCCTCCTCATGCACCACATCCAGCAATGGGGCATCATATTCATCGATGATGACCACCGCCTTTTCGCCCGTCTGCTTGTAAGCACGTTTCACGAGTCCATCCAGTCGGTCGTTTGGATACAATTCATCATCATCCTTGCCATAGAGTTTCTCGTATGGCTTCAACTGCAAGTCGAGATAATGCTTCAAGCCATCAGCATCAAAATGCTTGGCACCGCTCATGTCGAAGTGGAGCACAGGATGCTTCACCCAATCCTTCTCGTAATCAGCAATGTCCAATCCCTCGAACAGTTCCTTTCTGCCCTCGAAATAGGCCTGAAGGGTAGAGGCAAAGAGCGACTTGCCGAATCGTCTCGGACGACTCAGAAAGACATACCTCATTTTTTTCTCTCGAAAATCAACGATGTATTTGGTCTTATCTATATAGAGATAATCACCCTCTCTGATATTCGAGAATGTCTGTATTCCTACAGGATAGAAATTTACTATTTTTGCCATAATCCTACATGCTTTACGTTTTGCGCTGCTAAGTTACAAAGAAAATCCGAATTAGCCAAGCATAATGGTTAAAAATAAAATGTTTTGTAAAATAAGGCATCCTGTACTTCCCTGAAAAAGGTTGTCACTTAGGAACAAACAGAAGTGACAATGAAACGTAAGACAAGAATTGAACGTGTGTATAATGAGGACACTGGTTG
>JAIJUV010000072.1 GCA_022732315.1 Prevotella sp. | reverse complement strand
GAATGCTACATACTGGCGAGAACCCTTGTGAGCCTCTGCCCAGTCGAGCAATGTCAACTCAAACTGTGCCATTCTGCGGCTGAGGTCAGGATAGTAGCATCCCTCGCCCATCTCCTTGGCCATATCAGCGCAAACCTCGTCGATACGTGGATCGTTCGCGTGCTCCTTATAAGCTACGAGGAGGTCGAGCTCTGAGTTCTCCTCAATCTCTACACCCAGTTCGTACAAGCCCTTGATTGGAGCGTTGCAAGCGAAGAAGTCCTGTGGACGTGGACCGAAAGTGATAATCTTCAAGCCCTTCAAACCGAGGATGACGCGAGCTACTGGTACGAAGTCCTGAATCATCTTGGCTACTTCTGCAGCTGTGCCTACAGGATACTCAGGGATGTAACCCTTCAGGTGGCGCATGCCGAGGTTGTAAGAGCAGTTGAGCATACCGCAGTATGCATCACCACGACCATTAATCATGTCGCCGTCGCCCTCAGCGGCAGCTACGAACATAACAGGACCGTCGAAATTCTTTGCAATCAAAGTCTCAGGAGTCTCTGGACCGAAGTTACCGAGGAAAACAACCAAGGCGTTGCAGCCCTGCTCCTTTACCTCGCTCACAGCCTTGAGCATATCTTTTTCGTTCTCAACTGTAGTCTGGCAGTTGAAAATCTCACCTTTGTACTCTTTTACGATGTTCTCACGGCGCTGTGTAGAAAGCGCAATTGGAAAACAGTCACGGCTAACGGCAATGATGCCGAGCTTTACTTGTGGAATGTTGTTGCTTACCATAATTATTATGTTTTATATTAAGTTTTTGTATAATTGCTTATGAACTGCTTGTTTTTACTGAGCGCAAAGTTACTAATTATTTTTATCCCAGCAAACCTTTTTTGCGTTTTTTTGTGGTGAAAAAAGTTAAAAAAGGGGGGAAAACGTCTAAATGTAACATCTGATAAAGTTCCTGAAACATTTCATGCACCCGATATGATGCCTTATAACAAATAAAAACATAAAGATTGATGGTTTTTCAAATTATTATTGTACCTTTGCACCGACAAAAACAGATAAACGATTATGAATAAAGTCAAGACTATCTTTGCCTGGATATGGCATAAGTTTCGCGCCAGTTGGACTTGGTACAAGAGTTTGTACCAGGGAAGGGCTTGGTACACCAAGACGGTTGTCGCCTTGGCTAGTTGTATCGTAGCCTTTATCCTATACTTAGGTGCAGTAGATATCAACTTTCTGTGGCTCTTCGGTAAGTCACCTGGTTATTTTTCGGGTATTCTGAACCCGCAGACTTCGGAGGCTTCCCTGATTTACAGTGCCGATGGCAAGCTCATCGGTAAGTATTTCAACGAGAACCGTACTCCTGTGGAATACGAAGACGTGAACCCTGCCTTCTTCAAGGCACTGGTAGACACCGAGGATGAGCGCTTCTACAAGCACATCGGTATCGACCCTATCGGTGTATTCGCTGCTGCCAAGGATGCCCTGCTGCATCATAGCGGGCGTGGTGCCTCAACCATCACCCAGCAGTTGGCAAAGAACATGTTCCGTGTCCGTTCGCAATACTCCACCGGTCTGCTCGGCAAGGTGCCTGTGCTGCGACTGCTCATCATTAAGAGCAAGGAGTGGATCATCGCCGTGAAACTGGAGACGGTTTTCTCCAAGAAGGAAATCATCACCATGTATGCCAACACCGTGGATTTCGGTAGTAACTCTTACGGTATCAAGACTGCCGCCAAGACTTACTTCAACACCACCCCAAAGGAGATGACCACCGACCAGGCTGCCATACTCGTAGGTATGCTGAAGGCTACCACCTATTATAATCCACGCACCAATCCGGAAAACAGTCTGGCTCGCCGCAACACCGTATTATATAATATGGTGACACATGGCGACCTGACCCGTGCTGAATACGACCAGCTGAAGACGGAGCCTATCAAGCTCGACTTCAAGGTAGAGGAAAACTACGACGGACAGGCGAAGTACTTCCGTGAGGCTGTGGCCAACTACCTGAAAGACTGGTGCAAGGACGAGGGTTACGACCTCTACACCAGCGGATTGAAGATATACACCACCATCGATACCCGCATGCAGAAGTATGCCGAGGATGCTGCCCGCAAGCAGATGAAGCAGGTGCAGCAGAACTTCAATAATCACTGGAGCATCCGCCGCACGCAGGCAGGAAAGGGCAATTGGCTGGGTCAGGAACCTTGGCAGGACGAGAACCACCAGGTGATTCCTAACTTTATCCAGGGCATCGCCGAGCGCCAGCCATTCTACAAGGCATTGCTGGCACGCTTCCCTAACGATCCAGACTCCGTGAACTACTATTATAAGGAGTGGGTTCACCCAGTGAAGGTGTTCGATTACGACAAGGGAAGCATTACCATCAACATGACTTCAGAGGATAGCATCAAGTATATGACCACCTTCATGCACAGCGCTTTCGTGGCTATGGAGCCACAGACGGGAGCCGTGAAGGCATGGGTTGGCGACATTGATTTCGACCACTGGAAGTATGACAAGGTAACAGCCGAGCGCCAGCCGGGTTCTACCTTCAAGCTCTTTGTCTATACCGAGGCGATGAACCAGGGACTCACTCCTTGCGACAAGCGCCGCGATGAATATATCTCTATGGAGGTTTATGACAAGAAGAAGCACGAGATGACCACCTGGAGACCATCCAATGCCAGCGGTTCGTTCTCGGGCGACAGCATTCCGCTGAAGAGTGCCTTTGCCAAGAGTATCAACTCCGTGGCTGTGCGCCTGGGTCAGGAAATGGGCATCAAGCGCATCATCGAGACCGCCAAGAAGATGGGTATCGACAGTCCGCTGGATGACACACCAGCTCTTGCCTTGGGTTCCAGCGATGTGAACCTGCTGGAGATGGCCTGTGCCTACAGCACCATTGCAAACAATGGTAAGCACCACGACCCAGTATTGGTAACCAAGATTGTGGACCACGACGGAAAGGTGGTATACGAAGGTCCTTCTACAGAAGAGCAGGTGATTCCTTACAAGAGTGCCTTCCTGATGCAGCAATTGCTGCAGGGCGGTATGAAGGAGCCGGGCGGTACATCGCAGAGCCTTTGGGGCTATGTGGGCAACTACCGTGACACTGAATTCGGTGGAAAGACGGGTACAACCAACAACCACTCAGATGCCTGGTTCATGTGTGTAAGTCCTAAACTGGTGGTTGGTGCCTGGGTAGGTGGCGAATACCGCTGTCTGCACTTCCGCACCGGAGCCTTGGGACAGGGTGCCAGAACAGCATTGCCTATATGCGGTTACTTCCTGCAATCCGTATTTGGCGACCCAGCCTTCAAGGAGTACCACGCCAAGTTTGACAAGCCGCAGGATGCCGACATCACACGAGATATGTATATCTGCGCAAGCTATGCGCCAAAACCTAAGGTAGATACCACTCGTGTAGACAGCACCGCCTTCAACGAGGAAATCATCCTCGATGAGAATGGCAACCCTGTTATCAAGGAAGTTCCAGTGAACAAGACCGAGGGAGCATCCTCTACCCCAAGTTCCGGAACAACAGAAGAAAAGAAAGAGAAGAAGAAGGCTAAGCCAACAGAGCAGCCTATCAACTTCGATGATCTCTAATTTTTTAATATGATTGATCTCGACAATGCGGAGTTGCAGAACGCACTCCAAATCATACAGTTTACCCGTCGTTCGCTTTTCCTCACCGGAAAGGCGGGGACGGGTAAATCCACTTTTCTGCGATACATCGCAGCCAATACCAAGAAGAAACACATCGTCTTAGCACCTACGGGCATCGCTGCCATCAATGCCGGTGGCAGTACCCTGCACAGTTTCTTCAAGTTACCCTTCCATCCGCTGCTGCCCAACGACAGCATGTATTCCGTACGCAATATCCGGAATACGCTGAAGTATAATTCTGAGAAAATCAAGATTATCCGTGAGGTGGAACTCATCATCATCGATGAGATCAGTATGGTGCGTGCCGACATCATCGATTTCATTGACAAGGTGCTGCGTGTGTATTGCCGCAACATGAGAGAGCCGTTCGGAGGTAAGCAACTCTTGCTTGTGGGTGACATCTACCAGCTAGAACCCGTGGTAAGGGAGGACGACCGCAGACTGCTGAATCCTTTCTATCGCAGCAGTTTTTTCTTCGATGCCAAGATATTCCAGCAGTTCCAGCTCGTGAGCATCGAACTCACCAAGGTGTATCGACAGAGCGACCCCGTATTCATCAGTATCCTTGATCATATCCGAACCAGTCAGGCGCAGACGAAAGACCTGCAACTGCTCAACCAGCGGGTGGGTGCCCAACTCGACGAGAGTGATTCCAAACTTGCCATCACCCTCTCTACCCGCCGCGACACTGTGGATTACATCAACGAGAACCAGCTCAAGCTCCTGCCAGGCGAGCCAACGCTCTTCCGTGGCAACATCCAGGGCGAGTTCCCCGAAAGCAGTTTGCCTACACCTATCGAACTGTATCTGAAGACGGGAGCACAGGTCATCTTCATCAAGAACGATATCGAACACCAGTGGGTAAACGGCACGCTGGGCACCATCATCGGCTTCGATGACGAAGAAGATGCCAAGATATATGTGCGCACGGAAAATGGACAGGATGTGATGGTAGAGCCTGCCGCCTGGAGCAACATGCGCTATCATTTCAACGAGGTGGAGAAGAAGATTGAGGAGGAAGAGATAGGCAGATATGAGCAATACCCTATCCGACTTGCCTGGGCAATTACCGTACACAAGAGTCAGGGCTTGACTTTCAACCAGGTGAAGATTGATTTCACAGGGGGAGTCTTTGCGGGTGGTCAGACTTACGTAGCTTTGTCGAGATGCACCAGTCTGGAGGGAATCAGTTTGCAGGAGCCTATCCGTCAGAGCGAGATATTCGTCCGCAACGAGGTGAAGCAGTTTGCCCGCCAGTATAACAACCAGAATACCATCAACACGGCGTTGACGCAGAGCAAGGCAGACAGGCAGTATCACGATGCCGTAAAAGCGTATGACAGGGGTGACATGCAAGCCGCCCTGGATAATTTCTTTCTAGCCATCCACAGCCGTTACGACATAGAGCATCCGCTGGCCAAGCGATTCATCCGCAAAAAGCTGAACAAGGTGAATGAGCTGCAGGCAGAGAACGAGCGGTTGCGTGAAGTAATCAAGCAGAAGGATGAAGAAAAGAAGAAACAGGAAAAATTCCTGAAGCGCCTAGCCACGGAGTATGTGATTATGGGTAAAGAGTGCGAAAAGGAGGGAATGAAAGAAGCGGCTATCACTAATTACAGAAAGGCGATCACCCTCTATCCTAGCCATCCGGAGGCAAAGAGAAGGCTGAAGCATCTGAAAGAATAATCATATAAAAAGAAAGTGGTTGATAAAACGGAAAAACGAACCCGTTTTATCAACCACTTTTTTTATTGATTAAAATCTAACCTCATAGGTCTTGCCCTTCTGGGTCTTCATTTTCTTTACCTGTTCACCATATCTTACCTGGCAAGGTTCGCCAGAGCCTGAGAGGATGACAGCCTTGGTAAGGCGACCCTTATCCCAATAGATATCCACCGTGAAGTTGCCCTTGGCACGGAGGCCCTTGATAGAACCCTTCTGCCATGCATCAGGCAGGGCTGGGAGGAGATGGATAAAGCCCATGTGACTCTGCATCAGCATCTCGGTGATACCCGCTGTGCCGCCAAAGTTACCGTCAATCTGGAATGGGGCATGCGTATCCCAAAGATTATCCAGCGTACCATTCTTCAACAGGTTGCCATAAAGCTTGTAGGCATGATTACCATCGTGCAGACGAGCCCACTGGTTCAACTTCCAACCCATAGACCATCCCGTAGCACCATCGCCACGATGCTCCAAGACCACCTTGGAAGCCTTCGCCAACTCAGGAGTGGTGATAGGCGAAATGGTGCGGCCCGGATGCAAACCGAAGAGATGGTTCACATGGCGATGTTCATCCTTAGGATCATCGATATCCTTAGACCACTCCATCAACTGACCATAGCGGCCTATCTGATAAGGAGCAATGTGCTTCAGGGCATCTTCCCACTGCTTGCGATCCTTGGCATCCCTGCCCAATATCTTGCTAGCCTCTACCGCATCGAGCAGAATCTCACGAATCACGGCATGGGCGAAGGTTGCACCCTCGTCTATAGGTCCATGCTCTGGAGATGTGGAAGGAGCCGCTGTATAGACACCATCCTTGCGATGCCACAGATAATCGGTTGCAAAGTTGGCACTTCCCTTGATGATATCGTATGCCGTATCGCTCAGGAACTTCTTATCGCGGGTATAATCGTAATAATCCCAGAGATGGGTAGCCAGCCATGGACCGGCGAACGGAGAGAAGTTCCACGACATATCCTCACTGGATAATGGAGATGTGAAACCGAAGATGTTGCTGGATACAGATGTGGTCCAGCCACGGGTACCATAATATGACTTGGCTGTCTTTTCACCCGGCTTTACCTGTGTCTGGATAAAGTCGAAGAGCGGAAGCTCGCACTCGCTCAGGTTGGTGGTGCAGGCTGGCCAGTAGTTCATCTGGAGATTGATGTTGTTATGGTAGTCAACACGCCAAGGACCATCCACGTTGTTGTGCCATACACCCTGCAGATTGGCTGGCATGTTGCCAGGACGGGAAGAGGCGATGAGGAGATAGCGGCCAAACTGATAGTAGAGCTGCTCCAGATAGAAATCCTTGGCACCCTTGCGATAGTTGGCCAGGCGCTGGTCGATAGGCATATCGTTGGCGTTATCCACATCGTTCAGGTTCAGACTTACCCGATTGAACAGGCGGCTGTAATCCTTGTAATGCTCATCGAGCAACTGCGCATAGCCCTTGCCTTCTGCCTTGTTCACCCAATCCTGGGTGGTGGCAAGCGGATTCACGCCCACATAGGTCTTAGGATCGTTATAATCAGGATTATTGTTTGCCTTATAATCGGTATCGGCAGAAATGAGGAATACCACCTCGTCGGCACCCTTTACGGTCAACTTTCCGCCTTCATTAGAGAGGCTGCCGCCCTTGTTGATGGCACGGATGCGGATGGCATACTGCATATCGTTGTTATCGAGACGTGCCTCCCAAAGCAAGCCGTTTCTGCCATCAGCCACCATCCTGCCCGTAGAAACAGGGTTAGGCGCATAGGAGAACACGAGATTCTGCTTGCCCTGACGGGAAGCCTTATAGCGGATAGCCATCACATTAGCTGGGTAAGAGATGAAATACTCACGCTGATATCTTACGCCATCCTTGACGAAGGAAACCGAAGCCAATGCTGAATCAAGCGACAAGGCACGGCGATAATCCGACATACCCACGGTGCTCAATCCCGTCTCGATATATGCCTCACCCATCGTGGTAAAGCTACCGAAGCGGAATGGATCCTCGGCATAAGATTCATAAGGCACAGGACTGTTGAAGTTCTTGCGGGTGAGCTGGGATGCCTTTTCCCAATCGTTGGCAGCAAAGGCGTCTCTGATTTCCTGCATCACATGGGCAGAATTCTTGTTCACATTCCAATAATAGGCAGCACCCTTCTTGGTGTTCGGACCGCCACGCCAGAGTGTCTTCTCATTCAGCGTGATGCGCTCAGCCTCCACGGAACCCAGGATATTGGCACCGATGCTGCCATTACCGATAGGCAACGACTTAGACTCCCAATCAGGATCAGGATTGCGGGCGGTATCACCAGCCGAGATAGGCTTCTTGTGAGTCCATTTCTCAGGATGGCCGCCATACCAGATCTGCTGTCCCTGCAAGGTGACAGGCGTGTCGAACCAATAAGATAACTGTGTCTGCTGCTGTGCTGAAGCCTGAAGTGCCCCCAGCATAGCGAAAGTTAGGATAGTTGTAATTTTCTTACTCATGGTTTTATAAATTTACGTATAATGTTTATTTTCAAAATCTTCGGTACAAAAATACGATTATTATCCGAGATTACAAAATATATCATAAAAAAAACGAGGAAAACTAGCATTTTTTCAATACTAGCTGTCCTCGTTTAGTTATTACTCTGATAATTTCCCAGAATATCATCCGATAATTCTCAACTTAATACCACTGCACAGCGTTAGAATAGCCGCTTCGCTTATCATACTTCAAGGCATCCGTCAATGTGGCTGCATTGCATCGGAAGGTGAAGTTGTAGCTGGTGTATGGTGCAAGTACCACCGAACAGCTCATGTTGAAGCAGTGGAGGTCGCGTGCCAGACTGGCTGTGGTCATACTGATTTTCGAGTTATCGAAATCGTAACCAGAAGAGAAGCTGATGTTCCAGCCGTCGCTGATGCGGATGTTACCACTCATGTTCAGCGTCTGGGTGAACTTATACGGATAGCGCATCGTCTTCTCGTTGAACTTCTCACGGCGGGTATCCTCACGCATGGTGACACCATATCCGAAGGTGAGCGACCAAGGCATCTTGAATGCCATGTAGCCATCCGAGTCGGTCTTAGCCTTTCCGCCTCCGCTCTTTTTGGCGGCCGTCTTACCCTTTTCGATATTATCATCCACGTTGCTCTCGATGTCGGTATCCAAGCCTTCATCGTCATCATCCTTACGCTTGTTCTTGTCGCGGTCGTCCTCATCGCTGCCGCCACCGAAGAGTTTCTTCAGTTTTTCCGGATTCAGCGTGAACGAGAAGTTCTGCGACATACCTTGGAATCGTCCGAATCGACCTTTGCCCCACTCCGTGTGGTTACCCACATACACATTGCCGTTCTCGTCCATCTCGTAAGCGTAGGTCGCGAACACGGCATTCATGTTGAATGTATAGTTCTTCCACCACTTCAGGCGCAGGTTGATGTTCATATCACTCCAAGGGCGCACCTTGGCTGCGGTGTTATAGCTCATGTTGATATCGAACGCATCAATCAGACTAATCTTCTTGATACTATCGTTCTTGTCCTTCCACTTCATCTCCAGGTTGTTGCCCAGGGTGAACGAGATGTTTCCGCTCTTTCCCTTGCCCGGCACACCATAGAGTCCCGTCTGATAAGGCGAATAGCTTACCAGCGATACATTGCCGTCGGCATCTGTCTTCTGATAAGTATCCCAGTAGCCATAGCGGGATGCTCCGAAATCTGGCGCATAACTGAAATTCACCGTTGGGGTGATGACGTGGCGGATGGTCTGAATCTTATCACCGAATATCTTTCGGTTAGGAATCCAGGAGCCATAAATCTTCGTACTCATTCCCACGCTCATGTTCCAGTTATATACGTTGTGGAAGCCGTAGGTGGTATCGCACACCTCCTTTTGGGTGGTAGCATCCCACGATTTCTCCACCTTGTTGGTGTACATACGGTCGGTGAAGTTGAACGACGGCGTTACATTGAGATACTTGAAGAGGGTGAACGATGCGCTCACCGGAATCTGATGCTGCCATCCGTTGCGCCAATCCTTGATGAGGGAGCTATGCATCAGCTTATCCTCCTTGGTATTGATGCTGTTGGAGATGTGACCCGTATAGCTCATGGCAATCTTCTCGTACCATTTCTCATCGCCCACCATCTTCTTTCTGCGGAACGGATAGAAGCGCGAGATACTGATGTTCAGGTCGGGCAGCGTCATGGCTATCGACGAGTCGCGCATATTCTGCGAGAGGTTGGCGGTAGAGCTGAGCGACATTCCGATGCTCGAGAAGTTGGTGCTCCAGCTTACGGAAGAGGTTCTCGTACTCTGCGTCATCGTCTGCGGATTGTAGAGCGAGTTGAGGTTATTGCGCTCATAGCTCGATGTGGCGAAGTTGACGCTTGCCGAAAGCGAACTGAACGGATTTGCCTTCGAGTCCTGGCGATGGCTCCACTGAATCTTGAAACTCTCCTGTTCGGTGAAGTCAGGCATGCCCTTATCGCCGTTCTTGGTGTCCTGATAGCTGAAATAGAACGAGCCGGAATATTTGTATCGCTTGCGATAGTTGCTGGCTGCCGAGATACCCCAGGAACCCTTGGTGTAGATTTCACCCAGCAGTTTCAAATCCCATTTATCATTCATGGCGAAATAATATCCGCCATCACGCAGATAGAAGCCTCGTGCCGTTTCGTCGCCATAGGTAGGCATGATGAAACCGCTGCTGTAGCTCTTGGTGAACGGGAAGAATCCGTATGGGATGGCAAGCGGCATAGGCACATCGCAGACCACGAGATAAGCCGGTCCGAAAACCACGTCCTTGCCCGGTCGCATCTTAGCCCTGGAGAGCGAGATATAGAAATCAGGGTGAGGATCATCGCAGGTGGTATATCTGCCATGCTGCAGATAGATGACACCCGAGGAATCTCGCTTCGACTTCATACCCGTGAGGAATCCATCCTGCTGCTCGGTATATACATTATTAATAAGTGCCTTCTTGCTCTTGAAGTTGAACTTGATGGTATCGGTATCGTAGGTATCACTGCCCATCTTGAAGACAGGTTTACCCTTGACGCCGCCTTCCTCCGTAGAGTCGGCTGTACCGCTCGCCCTGACGTTGCTCTTGTCCAAATCCATCGAGATGCGGTCGGAGGTGAGGTCCATGTTCTCGTACTTCACGTTCGAGTTGCCATAGAGATGCGCCACCTTGCTGTGGGCATCATACACCAGCGAGTCGTCGGCCTGATAATTGACAGGTGCGTCGATGCCGCCCGACTTCTTTCGATTGATACTATCGAGCCGGATGCTGTCATCCACCACCTTATTGTGTTTCCATATAGCCTTCTGCAGGGAATCCATCTTCGTGGTATCGCTGGCGGCATCATCCTCCAGGGAATCGACGACGGCAGGCATACCCGGGTTTGCCACCATCATGGTAGCGATGGAGGCAAGCAACAGAACAGCTATGGTTGATTGTTTTCTCATTCAGAAAAATATTAGAGTTTCATAAACCCAATAAAACTTCAGAAAATTATATTCTACTTTTCAAACATCCGCTCCCACTGTTGGAAGCGCTTTACTCCTTCCTCGCCAAACTTAGCGAGACTTTTCTCTGCCTTTTCTATACTCTTTTCCTTATCGAGATGAGTCTTGCTGAAAAATTTATCAGCATAGCAGATTACCTTCTCCTCCATGGTTTCAGGCAGAAAATCCTGGTGAGGCAGAGGCAGTTGCTGCTTCTCTATCTGCTCTTTGGTAATGCCGGCACCGGTGTGGCGTTCGCATACCCGAGCATGACGTTCATACCCTTCCTTGCGCAGGATCTCGGCTCCCAGCCTTCCATGGCAGATGTATGGCTGCGAGCCAAAACACTGGATGCCAGGCGCATCGGTGAGGAAGATTCCCAAGTCGTGAAGCATGGCTGCTTCCTCGATAAACTGTGCGTCGAGCTGCAATTCGGGATGATACGAAACAATCTGTAGCGCTTTTCGCGCTACAGATTGACTATGTGTGATGAGGATATGACGAAGCTCATTATCCTCAGGATAATACTTATCAATAATTGCTTGATAATTCATAAATTTAATGTTTACTCAGCGTTTCGCTCAATGTAAGCGATGACGTCACCCTTGCGGATCTTGCTGCCCTGCTTGGCATTGATTTCTACGAGCTTACCACCCAAAGCGGCAGGTACAGTCTCAAACTCACCCCATGGAGTGAGGATGTAGCAGAAGGCATCACCTTCGTTGTACTCCTTGCCAATGAATGGCTCTACAGCTGGCTGGCACTCGCCCTCGCCCTGGAACTCCCAGAAAATCTGACCGGCTACTGGTGATACGATGGCATCAGCCTTGGCGTGCTTGAACTCAGCGAGCTGAGCAGGAGTCAAGGTGCTGCCGAGCTTAGCATCCTTTGCCTTCTGGAGGTCAGCCAGGAAGTTCTTCTTTGCCTGTCCGCTCTTGAAGTTGCGATACTGTTCTGGGTGCATAGCGAGCTCGAAGAGTTCCTCGTCGTCCTGACCATACTCCCATCCGTTCTCGTCCATCTCCTTCTTGAAGTCGTCGAGTGCATTAGTAAGCAATGTATGAGCATCTACATCTGT
>JAIJUV010000390.1 GCA_022732315.1 Prevotella sp. | reverse complement strand
ATCTTCCAGGCTTAGTTTTCCCTCTTCCATTGCGAGTCCAACTGCTGTTACCGTAAAACTCTTGGTATGTGAATAAATATTTCTCGGTGCATTTGCTGCGTAGTGCATCTCACAGAGTACCTTGTTCTCATCTCCGACACTGATAGCTTCCAGCGGCAGATTGTGGCTGCTGGCATAACGATGAAATTCCAAAAACTTCTCTTCCAGTAACATAATACCTCTATCCTTTCCGGCAAATCTCTGATGTCAGTCCGATATAACCGATGCGACGTGTCGCAAGGTTAAAACCAATCTATCTGACATCTCCAATCTGGTTCTATTATCTCATACACATCTCTGCATCTGTCGGCAGTGGCATCAGCGGTGCGGACGGCAGGGTCTGATACCAATAAGCAACACTGGTGTAATCATCGTAACGCGGTCCGGTCCAGCCCATGTTGTCGAGTGTCATACGAAACTTATTCTCAAAACGGATCGGGTCTGCAATATGGAAATGATACAGCAGGAATCTCTGCTGTCCGTTATAGAATTCCCGGTTGTCTCCATAGATTGCATACATGCCGGTATATAAGCCGCTGAAGGTCTGATAGCTCTTGATGATGATGTCATTTCCAAATCCATAGGAACCGCCGAAGTAGTCTTCAGTTCCGGTATAGTGGATAGACGGATACGGATCATCGTCCAGATACATGCGGGCTTCGCCTTCTACCCAACATGTATTGTTGCCATTCATACCAGTTGCCAGAGTCACACCGACAAATTGTCCCCTGCCTTCGATTCCGTCAACGATTGTGTAGGTACGACCCTTCTGAACCGGGTGCTCTTGGCGATAGGTGGCATGGAAATAACCAGCCTCCGCCGGAATCTCCTGATAAGCTCCGGTGATAATATAATAGAGATTTTCATCCTTGTCACCACGGTTTTCCATCGTGATCCGAGCTCTCTTATGGAACGGCATCTCAAAATAGCTGTTATAGCCGCGACCAGGAGCTACCAGCATCATGGCAGAATTCAACACCGGATATTTGCCATCCCGGTCCACGAAATTTTCATCATAGGCACATCCGAAGAATGCAGAGAGCGGAGCTTCCACAGACGGATATTCCTGATCATCCCAATACATACGGATGATAAAATGGTGCCCAACATATCCGGTAAACCACATATGCTGGATCACACCCGGTCCTGCAGCATCTACCAGAGTTACGGTTTCCCCTGCAGGAATCGTCACGGTCGGACGAAGCTTGGTGCAGTCACCGCCCTGGGAACCACCTGCGCGTACACCGGTTGGATTCTCTGCGGAAAATGCAAACGTTTTGGAGTTCTGGATCATACAATAGTTGTTCATATTCTTCTCCTATCTGATCAAACCTGGATCATCTGAAATTATTGCTTACTACGCTATCTCGTTTCTCTATTCACTATAAATTCACTATAACATTTATCTCCCATGAAGTGACGGAATTACAGAATCATTCCGTCTGCGCCTTCTCATTTTCTTCCCGGATAATCTCCTTTATTCAAGCGCTTAAACTGATTATACCATAAATCTATGAACAAAGTTTATCTGTAAAGAAAATTGATACAGAGTTTTTCAAAATCGGTTCATCTGCTCCTGGGTAGCCACCTGCCTACAACTTGTATTGCTATTTCCTATCGTTCCGAACAATGCAAACATTGCCTAAATTGTATAGTTTTTCTTTTTGATTATACTCAATTGCAATTCAAAATGATTTCGATTTGTTTTTATAAAGCCCTCTTTTTGTAACTTTGATATCTCTGTAGACATTGCTGCACGATCAATACAAAGATAATCTGCTAACTGCTGCCGGTCAAAAGGAATATCAAAGGATAAAGATGAATGTCTGATTGATTCGGCTGACAGATATGACAATAGTTTATCTCTTGTCGTTCGCTTGCCAACATGTGTGATCTTATCGTTCAAGATCAGTATCTTATTTGCCAGGACACTGACCAGGTTACGGATCAACTTCTGATGATGCTCGCATGCAGTTGGACAAGTAACCAGAAGCTTCTGGACATTTAGGAAAATAATTTCACAGTCCTCATCTGCTACCACACTGATATTCAA
>JAIJUV010000389.1 GCA_022732315.1 Prevotella sp. | reverse complement strand
ATCAAGGAAGAGGTGAAGCAGATTGTGCAGGAGGAACTGGAGCGCATCGCGGGCGATGATAACCTGAAATATCTGTTGCAGCAGAAGTAAATAAAAAAATGAAGAAAGGCTTACCATAAACCTTTCTTCATTTTTTTAGAACTTAAGCATTATCCATACTTACTAAGATTCCGTTTTCCAAAATTTTTTGCAATGGAATTTTCTTTAAGATTTCTTGATAAGTGCTATAGAAGTCATTATCAAGTCCTATATAAACAATATTGTCATGTAATTCTTCTATAACACTAATATGTGAATGCAATTTGCACTTTTTATCAGAACAATCTGATACGATACTTTTAATTCGTTCCAACTTATTTAATAAATCATCATATTGAGATAACCCTTTTGTAGTTGGTTGTATTTGATAATTAGTTTTCTTTGCCGGTTGTATATTATGTTCAGGATCTAATAATACTATGTGAAATATAGAAGAATCCCGATCAAAATAACCTACAATACGCCCCGTACTTTTTGTTATCGAAAATTGCATTATTGGAAAATCTGTCTCATTGTCCAATATTTCTTTTGGTAGCCAATCTAAATCTTTTCGTTGAATAGGAATGTTTTTAGCACTCCAATCTATTGGATGACATCTTAATGCAATACTACCTCTATTTTCTTCTAATACTTCTTGCGGTGTCATAGTACCCAAAGCACCTAATCTTTCAAGAAGCCCAATATGCCATCCCTTAGAACACTCTCCAATCTGAAAATTAGGTATCTGCTTAAAGTAAGAGAAGGAAAAAGTTATCTTCCTTCTCTTTAACTCATTTTCTTGTTCTTTGGTAACTAATGATTTGTTTCCGTATTTAGGAGAATCTGAATTAAGATTTAATAGTTTCCCATTTTTTCCCATAATACTCAATCATTAGTTCTGGAGTAATAACCTTGTCACAACGCTCATTTACATTTAAATCTCCACGTGTTTCAATCCAAGGCATCTCATTGTGGGACAATCGTTCTAATTCAGCACCGCTATATTTAAGATAATTCTCCAATATAAAGTCAATGAATTCAGCGTCTTCTGATGATAAACTCACATTGTGATTCATGCAATCATCAATATTGATTTCTGAATAGAGATATTTTGTAGAATTAAATCGATTGTAGATTTCTCGATTTACCGGACCATGAATCCATGCTTCAAACTCGCCGTCAAACATAGGTTTTTTATTGATACCATAAGACCATGCTTGAACATAATACAATAACTTCTGCAACTTTAAATTTATTAAAGACGCAAATCTATCTTCCGATTTTACTCGTAAGATAATGTAGTCTGTTATATCGTGTATTGAGTTCATCTGAATTATGACTATATCAATTTCAATGCAAAGTTAATATCTTTTTCTAATATAACAAAATAATGAATTGAATTGATGTGATTTATTCTAATGAATTTGTTTTTTATCTCCTCATACGATCCAACTCATCATCGCGCAGCATCCTCTCGTTCAATTTCTCCTGCATTCTGTCAAGGAAGTAGGTGCGGCTTTCGTTCTTCCGGCGTTTGATATCGGTGTAGAAACGGTAGCAGTCCTTCGACTCAACCCCGAATATCTTGTAAAGGAGCGGGGCAAGCTGTTTGAGCGGCATGTTGCCGTTGTTGATGCAGCCCATCTCGTCGATGCCGTAGATAAGTTCCACGAGGTCGATGGCATTGCCCGTCCATTGCAGGAGGCTGGTGGCGGTTTCTGTTGTGTTGTTGGCGGATATCAGTGGCGGCACTTGGGGCGTGGCAAGGAATTTCTGCATCTTCCTCACGAAAGACAGGGCCTTGCTGACATAGGCGGCAATCTCTCTCTTTTCTTCTGACAGGTTGCGCACGGGATGGTGCTGCAACTCGATTTCGATGTAGGCAAGCGCGATGACGGTAAGGTTCGCGTCCATGCTACCGTTACACAGTTCGATCACTTGGGTGGCAAAAGCCGTGTATGCCGTTTCCATATTGCAGTCACCGGCTTCGTTTATCAGGCGGAAAAAGTCGGTTTCCGCCAGCAAGAAATAATTCATGGTTCTGTCAATTTTGAAAATTACACTTTGTTTTCTGCGTGCG
>JAIJUV010000071.1 GCA_022732315.1 Prevotella sp. | reverse complement strand
CTTCGGTATCCAGAAGTTCTCGCTCCTCCGCTGCCTCTCCGAATTCGAGGAGAAGGGTGCCATCAGGATTGAGGGCAAGACCATCACCATACTCAACTCAGATGACATGAAATAAGAAGCAAAAAGTAGTTTCATGTGCCCATGAAACTACTTTCTTTTTTTATTGCTTTTTCTACTATATTCTATTCTGCAAAAACGGAGCGCCAAAGACTGTAGCGCGCTTCGGGATTCAGCTGTTCCAGCTGCTGGAAGATTTGCTGCATATCACTGCGGCGGGTAGTCTCTTCGTAAGGACACAACGCCTTCTGCTTAGTGAAATGCAACTCTTCTGCCACCTGTCGGATATCCGCCTCATGCACCAGACAAAGGGGACGGATGATGGTGAGCGGATAATGCTTTAATGATAAGCTGGGCTGCATGGTGGAATGAGAACCCTCGAAGGTGATATTCATCAGCAGGGTAACGAGGATATCATCCATGTGATGGCCCAAGGCTATCTTGTTAAAACCATTATTTACCGCAAACTCAAAGAGCGTCTTGCGGCGGTTCCAGGCACAGAGGAAACAACGGGTCTTGCGGGGATCGGTGGATTCATCAAAAGAACTGTGCAGGATATGGAGCCGGATGCCATTCTCTGCACAAAAATCCTGCAGATAAGAACGGTCGGTCTCGTAAGGAATGTTATCCATGATGATATGCGCCGCTTCCACCTCGATATGCGGCTTATAGATGCGGGCACGCTGAGCCAAGAGGCGCACCAGTTCCAGAGAATCCTTTCCGCCGCTCAAGGCAATGAGAATCCGGTCACCATCCTCCAAAAGGTGATAATCCACGCATCCTTTATTGAATCGCTTTAAAATCTTCTGTTCTGCTTTCATCACATTATATTATATAAATGTAGCCGTACATGAATCTTATATAAGGAAAAAGCCGCTGTCCCCTAGAGAACAGCGACTTTATCAAATACATTCCTCATCCTATGAAGGAGAGAAACGACAATTTAAACTTCGAATATATGAAAAACGCGTTTTATCGCTTGATTCCTTCTTACTTAGCGTAAGCTACACTGCGAGTCTCACGAATCACGGTGATCTTCACCTGACCAGGATAGGTCATCTCGTTCTGAATCTTGGTAGCAATCTCGTCAGAGAGCTTGATGCTCTGCTCGTCATTCATCTTGTCGGCACCCACGATGACGCGGAGCTCACGACCTGCCTGGATAGCATAGGTCTTGGTTACGCCAGGATAGCTCATGGCAATAGCCTCAAGGTCGTTCAAACGCTTGATGTATGCCTCCACAATCTCACGACGAGCACCAGGACGGGCACCAGAGATGGCATCACATACCTGAACGATAGGAGCCAACAGGGTGTTCATCTCCATCTCGTCGTGGTGAGCACCGATGGCATTGCAGATATCTGGCTTCTCCTTGTATTTCTCGGCAATCTTGGCGCCATACAATGCGTGTGGCAACTCGCTCTCCTCATCAGGCACCTTACCGATATCATGCAACAAGCCGGCACGCTTTGCCTTCTTTGGGTTCAAGCCCAACTCAGAAGCCATCACCGCACAGAGATTAGCGGTTTCACGAGCATGCTGCAGCAGGTTCTGACCATAAGAAGAACGATACTTCATCTTACCGATGATGCGAACCAACTCAGGGTGCAAGCCATGGATACCAAGGTCGATGGCTGTACGCTTACCGGTCTCGATAATCTCGTTGTCCAACTGCTTCTTCACCTTGGCTACCACCTCCTCGATGCGGGCTGGGTGGATACGTCCGTCGGCTACGAGCTGATGGAGAGCCAGGCGGCAAACCTCACGGCGCACTGGGTCGAAGGCAGAGATAACGATAGCCTCAGGAGTATCATCTACCACGATTTCGACACCGGTAGCAGCCTCAAGGGCACGGATGTTACGACCTTCACGACCGATGATGCGACCCTTCACCTCATCATTATCAATGTGGAACACACTGACAGAGTTCTCGATGGCTGTTTCTGTAGCCACACGCTGGATAGTCTGGATAACGATTTTCTTAGCCTGCTGGTTAGCATTCATCTTGGCATCATCCATAATCTCGTTGATGTAGCTTGCCGCATCCAGGCGAGCCTGGTCTTTCAGGCTCTCTACGAGTCGGTTCTTTGCCTCTTCAGCGCTCAAGCCAGAGAGTTCCTCCAACTTAGCTTGCTCCTGCTTCTGCATTTTTTCCAGATCCTGCTGCTTTACGGCAAGGAGTTTCTTCTCGTTGTCGATGCGCTGCTGGTTCTGGTCGAGTTCCATCTTGCGGCGTCCCAGGTCTTCCTGACGCTGGTTCAGGGAGATTTCACGCTGCTTCAGCTTGTTCTCACTCTGCTGAATGCGTGAGTTTCGCTGCTGCACCTCCTTCTCCAGTTCAGCTTTTTTATTGAGGAACTTCTCTTTTACTTCGAGAAGTTTTTTCTCTTTAACTACTTCTGCCTCTTTATTGGCAGCATCAATCATTTCATTATATTTTCCCTTAATGACATAACGGAAAATGAAATACCCTGCAAGCCCACCCAGTACGAGGGTGACGAGGGCCACTATTATTGTTACCATATATATATTATAATTATTAATATTCTTAACGGAGTAATCTTACTTTGCTTACTTTGCCAAGGTATCTTCTATCTCTGCAGTCAGTTTGTTCAGAATATCATTATATGGTTGGGTATCATTTTTATCTGATTCCTTCTCGTATCTCAGAGCCACGTCGATGAGCGCCATATAGAGAATCTCCTTATCGCTTTTTCTTCCCTTGAAGATTTTTGAATAGGAGTTCACGATTTCGTCGATCAACTTAGCCGATTTACGATAATACTCTTCATCCTCTCTCGGTATTCTTACCGTGAGGTCGGTATCATATACATGTAATCTGATTTGCAATTTATCTTCCATCTGATCTGCCATAGTTTCGAATTTTATTACTGATCACTCAGTAGCGTAATACACTTATTGACATCCCGAATCAGCTTGGCGATTCGTTTCTGTGTAGCCTCCATGTCGGAGTCAGAAATCGTCATCATCTTCGCCATCTTCAAGCTGTCATAATCATGCTTTGCCTGAGTCAACTTCTCCTCCAATTCCTTGATCTTGGCATCTCGCTCGTCCACCATGGCATATAGCTCTGCATTCTCATGCTTGACGTCTTCAAACTTGAGAATCATCTGCCTAACCCTTGTGGCAAACGTATTGATTGTTTTCTCACTAGCACTCATGATATTTTCTTTTTGGCTACAAATTTAAGAGAATAATTTGAATAAAACAAATATTCTGCAAGTTTTTTTATATTTTTGGGGTATTATTGGCTACTTTCCCATCTTTTGCTTCGCCTTTTCCACCTGTTCGTCGGATGGACGTGGTTCTTTCTTGGCCAACATCATCACCTGGAAAGCGAAGTCTGTAACCCACTGCTGGCTGAACTTGAGGTGGCTGTTGAGCTGTCGGAGCGTTACCACGGTCTTCAGGGCACTGGCATCAGAGAAGTCGTTCTTATTGAAGATATCGTCCACGGTCTGAGCAGTCATCTTATACAAGGTGTTCTTCATGAAGCTAGGCAGACGGAGCTTGAACTTCATGAGGTTGCCGATGAGCATCATGAGGTCCTGGCTGAAGGTTTGGAACTGCTTGAGATAAACATTCACATCCTGCAGCTTCTGGCAGTTCTTGCGGATGCTGGAATCAATCTCCTTGAACCAGCTCTCGTCGGTGCCGTAGATGTCGCGCATCATCTTTCTTACGTGCGCCTTCTCTCCGATGCCCAGACGGTTGTTGACGGTTGGCACATGGAAACTCGTCTTGAAGACACGCAACTCCGGCAGCATGGCCAGGTTGGTGATACCTAATTGTGAAGCTAATGCAGCCTGGAAATATACACTGACCAGAGTCATGTAGTCTTCCATGCCGCCCACTTTCTTATCGTCGGCTTTGCTGCCGAACAGTTTTGCAAATATACCCATTCTTTTTTCTTATTTTTCTTTAAAGTTCTAAAATGTTCTGCAAAAATACAACAAAATCGCAAAATACGCAAATTCGAGGCTTGTTTTTTTGCCTAAAGCCACATTTTTTCTATATAAAATGAAGATTTTAGGTTTTTCCTTTTCCTCTTTCATATTTTTTTCGTAACTTTGCCCCGATTTAGTAACAGAAAAAGGATTCCAATATAAAAGATATAGAGAATTTCAAAATGAACGACATTTACAGAGGAAACAATTTGGTGAGACAGTTGGTGGTGATTGCCGACTTCATCATCCTGAACAGTGTACTAGGAGGCTTCTATCTTCTGGACTCAGAATTTATGCCCGAATTTTTCGACAAGGCTACGAAAATCACCTTCTTTGTAGCCAATGCTTCGCTCATCGTCAGTGAGAATTTCTACTCCACGGTGATTCACATAAGAAAGGTGAAGCTGAGATGGGTATTCAAAAGAACTCTTTATCTTTCCCTACTCACCACATTGGTATTTTTTGTATCCCTCAGGCTTCTGAACAACAATGGCAAGATGTTTGACTTCAGCATCATCTTCGGTATAGCCTTCTATCTTGTATTGATTCTTTCCAGATTCCTGGAATTAAGCATTCTGAAGCACTACCGAGCTAAAGGTTACAATAGCCGTACGGCTATCTTCGTGGGCAATGACCCTGCCATTGTGGAGATGTTCAAGACAATGACAGAAGACCCATCAACAGGTTACTATATCAGAGGTTACTACGCAGATGCAGATATCACCAATGCACCTGATGATTTGAAAAGACTGGGAACTCTGGAGGATTTAGACAAGATTATGAGCGACTCGATGAATAATACCATCAACGGCTTACCGGTCAACATAGAAGACCTGTTCTGCTGTCTGTCGCACAAAGACTCTACAGAAATCATCAAGATTATGCATTTCTGCGATAAGAATGTGATTCACTTCTACTATCTGCCACGACAATTTGGCGAATACAGATTGCATCTTGATGCACAAAGCTTTATGGGCAAGACGGTTTACTCCAACCGCATTGAACCATTAGACAGTCCGTCTAACCGTGCCATCAAGCGATCTTTCGACATTTTCGTGAGCGGCATCATCTGTCTGTGTCTCTTGCCTATCATCCCAATCATCGCTCTCTGCATCAAGATTCAGAGTCCGGGCCCAATCTTCTTCAAGCAGGCAAGAACGGGTTTGAATGGCGACATCTTCTACTGTCTGAAGTTCCGTTCCATGCACGTGAACAAAGATGCCGACAAGGCGCAGGCTACCAAGAACGACCCACGCAAGTTTGCCTTTGGCAACTTTATGCGCAAGACCAATATCGACGAGTTTCCACAGTTCCTCAACGTACTGAAGGGCGACATGAGCATCGTGGGTCCACGCCCACACATGCTTCACCATACCGAGGTATATGGTTCACTCATCGACAAGTATATGGTTCGTCATTTCTGTAAGCCAGGAATCACGGGTTGGGCTCAGGTGACAGGCTACCGCGGCGAGACAAAAGAGATCTGGCAGATGGAAGAGCGCGTGAGACGCGACATCTGGTACATCGAGAACTGGTCGTTCTGGCTTGACATCCGCATCATGCTGATGACTGCCAAGAGCATTCTTTTCCCAGATAAGAATGCTTATTGATAGTATGTTTATTATATATTAAGGTATAAGAACTTTAACGATATATATAAAATAAGAACTTAAAAAAAATTAAAGAAGACATGAAAGGAATCGTATTAGCAGGTGGTTCCGGAACAAGATTGTATCCGATAACCAAGGGCATCAGCAAACAGCTGATTCCTATCTTCGACAAGCCGATGATATACTATCCGGTATCAGTATTGATGCTGGCTGGCATCAAGGACATTCTGATTATCTCAACCCCATTCGACTTGCCAGGCTTCAAGCGCCTGCTGGGCGACGGAAGTGAGTTGGGCGTACATTTTGAGTATGCCGAGCAGCCTTCACCAGACGGACTGGCACAGGCATTCATCATCGGAGAAAAGTTCATTGGCGATGACAATGTATGCCTTGTATTGGGCGACAACATCTTCTACGGAGCAGGCTTCACCGGTTTGCTCAAGGAGAGCGTGAAAGCTACAGAGGAAGGCAACGCCAGCGTATTCGGTTACTACGTAAACGACCCGGAGCGTTATGGCGTGGCAGAATTCGACAAGGACGGCAACTGCCTGAGCATCGAAGAGAAGCCTGCACAGCCTAAGAGTAACTACGCAGTGGTAGGTCTCTACTTCTACCCTAACAGCGTGGTAGAGGTAGCTAAGCATATCAAGCCAAGCGCTAGAGGCGAGCTGGAAATTACCACCGTAAACCAGCATTACCTGGCAGAGAAGACATTAAAGGTAAGAACCCTTCAGCGTGGATTCGCATGGCTTGACACCGGTACCCACGACAGTCTTTCGGAAGCCAGCACCTTCATCGAGTGCATTGAGAAGCGCCAGGGACTGAAAGTGGCTTGTCTTGAAGAAATCGCATACAAGCAGGGATGGATTGGCAAGGAGCAATTGAAGGAATTGGCCAAGCCTATGCTTAAGAACGGATACGGAAAGTATCTGATGGATTTGGTGGAAGGCAAATAAGGAAAGACTATTATCATTTGTCAGCAACACATATTTAGAAAAAAACAACATTTATTATAATGGAAGAAAACAGAAACTTAGAATTGGGAAGTGTGCAGGAAGAAGAAAAGTCTGCTATCGACTTTCAGTTGATTTATTCCACACTGATTCTGAATTGGAAATGGTTTGTCCTGTCCATCATCGTTTGCCTAGGACTGGGATACCTCTACCTGAAGTGTGCGAAGCCTGTATTCCAGACCACTACAAAGGTGCTCATCAAGGATGACCAGCAAAACAAGCGTGGAAACGGAATGAACAGCATGATTCAGAATGCCACTAACTTGGGTTTTATGACAAACTCAAACGGTATCGACAACGAGATTGAGATTCTGTCGGCTAACGACATGGCTCTCCAGACCGTAATCGACATGAAGCTCTACGTGAACTACTATCACAAGGGAACATTCCGTTCTTCGCTGGTTTACAAGGATCAGGAAATCAATGTCGACATGGACATGAAGAACCTGAAGAAGCTCAACTCTCCAGTGAAGCTGAACATCGAGAAGGATGGCAACAAGTATATCGTAAAGGGTAGCTACTATGTTCCTATCGATGCATTTTCAGTAGAGAAGGACCCTGTAAAGATAGAGAAGACCATCGACCGTCTCCCTGCTACCATCAATACCCGCGTGGGTAATATCTCCTTGACTGCTAACAAGAGATTCAAGATGGAGGATGGCGATGTATTGAAGGCGATTATCGTATCACCAGAAATGGCAGCCAAAAGCTATGTGAAGAATCTGAGCGTTAGCCAGACTTCAAAGACTACCACCATCGCTGAAATCGTATTCAACGACGAGAACCCACAGCGCGGTCTCGACTATCTGCATAGCCTCGTGAAGGTTTACAACCGCCAGGCTAACCTCGACAAGAACGAGATTGCCTTCCGCACAGAGCAGTTTATCAACAGCCGATTGGAGAAAATCAACGCAGAGTTGGGTAGCACCGAAGGCCAGTTGGAGAGCTACAAGAAGCGCAACAAGGTGATTGAAATGAAGCTGAACGCTACAGCTGCCATTGCCAATGCCGATACTTATACCCAGAAGCTCCAGGAGGCTAACACCCAGGTGGAATTGCTCAAGGAACTTGGCAAGTACATGAACGAGTCTGGCAACAGATATCAGCCTATCCCATCTAACGTAGGTTTGACCGATGAGAGTTCTACAGCCCTCATCAACGAGTACAACAGGATTGCCTTGAAACGTAACGAGTTGTTGCACGCTGCAAGCGAGAGCTCTCCTACAGTTACTCCATTGACAGCCCAGTTGGATGACCTCACTAATTCCATCAAGAGAGCGATGCGCCAGGCTAAGCTCGGTATGGAGATTCAGCGCAATAGCATTGCTGCACAGGCAGGACAGTACAACAATCAGCTTGGCAACTCACCTGAGCAGGAAAGAGTACTGACACAGATCGGCCGTCAGCAGGAAGTGAAGTCAGGTCTTTACCTGATGCTCCTGGAGAAGCGTGAGGAGAACTCAATCTCTCTGGCTGCTACAGCAGACAAGGGTAAGATTATCGATGCACCATCACTTGTAGGTCAGACAAGCCCTAAGAAGCCTATCATCATGCTCATCGCATTGGTACTCGGTTTGGCTATCCCTGCAGGTATCCTCTTCCTGATTGAGTTCTTCAAGTATAAGATTGAAGGTCATGAGGACGTTATCAAGCTGACTCAGGTTCCAGTAATCGCCGATATTCCTGTGGCTAGCGACGCTGCCAAGAAGGAAGGAAAGGCAGATATCGTGGTTCACCAGAACGTGAACAACCTGATGGAGGAAATCTTCCGCGGTCTGCGTACCAACATCCAGTTTATGCTGAAGGAAGGCGAGAAGGTGATGATGTTCACCTCGTCTACTTCGGGTGAAGGAAAGACATTCGTGGCTTCCAATATCGGTATCTCCCTCGCCCTGCTGGGCAAAAAGGTAGTGATGGTAGGTCTGGATATCCGTAAGCCTCGTCTGGCTGAGCTGTTCCAGATTGACAACCACCACAATGGTATCACCAACCTGATTATTCACGACCATAACTCATGGGAAGATATCCTGAAGCAGATTCTTCCATCGGGTGTCAACAAGAACCTCGACCTCTTGATGGCGGGTCCTGTTCCTCCTAACCCAGGTGAGTTGGTAACAAGAGCAAGTCTTGACGACATCATCAACCAGTTGAAAGAACATTACGACTACGTAATCCTCGATACAGCTCCTGTAGGTCTGGTAAATGATAGTTTGCAACTCGGTCGTCTGGCAGACCTCTGTGTATATGTTTGCCGTGCCGACTATACTCCAAAGGCAAGCTTCGGCATGATCAACGGCTTGAACGCAGAGAAGAAATTGCCTAACATGTGCCTCGTACTCAACGGCGTTGACCTCTCTAAGAAGAAGCATAGCTTCTATTACGGAGTGGGCAAATACGGCAAGTATGGCAAGTACGGCAACTATGGCAGCTATGGTTCATACGGCAAGTATGGCAAGTACGGTAAGTATGGCTCTTACGGACAGTATGGTAGCTATGGCAACTATAGCAACAGCCATTACGGCAACGCAGACGATACAAGTATCAAGAAGTAAATACAGACAAATATTCAAATAAACAAGAGAGTCTTTCTATTTATATAGGAAGACTCTTTTAGATTAAATCAATATATATAAATAAAGAAACAAGAAATGGCAACAATAGCAGTAGATTTCGATGGTACTATCGTTACCCACGAGTACCCAAAGATTGGTACAGAGCTACCATTCGCCACAGAGACCTTAAAAATGTTGATTAAAGATCACCACAAGCTGATTCTCTGGAGCGTACGCGAAGGCAAGCTTCTGGATGAGGCAGTGGAATGGTGCAGAGAGCGCGGAGTGGAGTTCTGGGCAGTAAACAAGGATTATCCGGAGGAAAGTCTGGAGAACAACAACCACTTCTCACGTAAGCTGAAAGCCGACTGGTTTATCGATGACCGCGGCATCGGAGGATTACCTGACTGGGGAGAGATTTACCAGATTATCAGCCACCACACCAGCTATCGCCGAATACTGAAGCAGAAATTTGGTGAGGTACAGGAAGCTCCTAAGAAGAAACACTGGTGGAGCCGCGGATAAAGCTATTTCTCCAAAAGATATCCTATAACAGATACGACAAAAGATATCCCCATAAAAAAAGGTGTATTGCTCAATGGCAATACACCTTTTTTATTGTATTTAATTTGAATATTCTAATTAGAAGAACAGGTAGCGGTTGTCCACTACGTGAGCCTTCTGATAAAGCTCGTTCATGAAGTTACCAGCATACTGCATAGCCTTCTGACGGCACTTCTGCTCGTAAGCCTTCTCATCGAACTTAACAGGACGATTGGTCTTGTTAGTAACCTGGAAGAGATAAACACCAGCGTTACCCTTTACTGCGTGAGCAGCGAAGGCACCCTTCTTGGTAGCAGAAACTGCACCAGAGAGAGCAGGCTCGCTGGCACCAGTAGCAGCGATGAATGTAGGAGCAGCAAAAGTAATCTGGTTTACAGAAGAAACCTTACCACCCTTAGCCTTAGCTGCAGCGATGCTCTTCACACCAGCCAGCTTAGCCATAATCTGCTCAGCCTTCTTATCCTTGATAACCTCTGCCTTGACCATCTCCTTTACCTGAGGATCGCTCAAGTCGCGGAAGCCGATGCGGTTAATCTTATTCAATACAACTACCAACAGGTGGTTGTTGTCGCCACACTCATACATTGGAGAAATCTCACCTTCCTTGGTATCGAAGATCCACTTCAAAGCCTCACGGGTAGAATGGATGTTAGCAACATAATGAGTAGCGGTAGTTACATCCTTCAACTCCTGTACACGATAACCATTCTTCTCTGCATTCTTCAAGAGATCCTCTGCCTTAGGATTAGCACTTACGAAGCTAGAGAACTTGTTGTAAGCTGTGCGGTAGGTATCGTTAGAGAACTGAATCTCCTTCTTGATAACTGCAGCCACATACTTATCAACCATAGCCTTGCGGTCGCAAACCTGGAGGATGACATAACCCTGACCCAACTGAATCTGGTTCAATGCATTCACAGAAGCAGTATTCAATGTGTTGATGAAGGTCTTGTTGTCCTTATCCATGGTCTGAGCATACTCATACTGCTTGGTTGTCATCCAAGCCTTCTCACCTGTCTGACCATACTTCTTAGCGATAGCCTCGAAGTCTGCACCAGCAGCGAGAGCACCATGGATAGAGTCTGCCTTTGTCTTAGCCTCAGCCTGTGAAGCGGCAGCCACCTGGATTACACGATACTGGATAGAGTCTGGCAACTGCTGCTTGCTGATCAACTTCACGATATTCAAAGTATTGTCAGCAGCATTTACCTTCACTGCAGAAGTAGCACCAACAGCCAAAGAATCGATGTCGGCAGCGATGTCACGTGGGAAAGCATCCTTGCTAACTGGGATACCCAAGTAAGCTACAGAAGAAGCTGACTTGCGAACGAGCTCTGAAGGGTCAGCAGCCTCAGCAAGCTGAGTCTTGTAACCGGCGAACTCCTTGTTGATGGCAGCACGGTCTGCCTGAGAAGCCTTCACCTCGATATCCACATACTTGATGTCGCGGCTCTCAACAGGCTGCTTGAAGCGAGCCTTGAGTTCATCATACTTAGCCTTCAAATCACTCTCCTCAACCTTCACCTTGTCGTCCTGGATGTCAGAGTAAGGGAAAGCAGCCAACTGAATCTGGCTCTCCTCGTTCTCCTCCTTAAATGCCATCTTAGCCTCTACTGGGTTAGAGATGAAGCAATGAGCCAAGAGAGACTGATACTTCTGAGCCAATGTCTGCTGACGAAGAGTCTTCTCGATGAATGACCAGTAGTTGAAAATCTTGTTATACTGATCCAACATCTGAGGGTTAGCAGATGGGTTAGCCTTCTGGGTCTTGTAGTCTGCCAGGAACTTCTGCAATGCAGAAGCATCGAAGCGGCCAGTCTGCTGGTTTACGAAAGGAGTCTGCTGAAGCATTGGGTTAGTACCTGTCTTCAAGATATCCTGAAGTTCTGCGTCGGTAACTGTAAGTCCCAACTTGCCAGCTTCCTCAGCGATGATGGCGTTCTGCACGTATGAGTTCCATACCATGTCTTTCACCTGATTCATCTGCTCCTCAGGAAGATTCTCCTGACCTTGTTGCATTTTAATAACCTCTGTGTACTCATCAACGAGCTTCTGGAAATCCTGCACGCTGATTTTCTCGCCATAAACCTCACCGATCTGCTGGCGCTCATTGTTCTTTGCAGAATCGCAAGAGCGGAAAGCTTCCTCGGCAATGAAGGCGAAAAGGCCGAAACTGATGATACAAACCAGTATCACGCCTCTTTTTCTAATTGTTCCTAATGCTGCCATTACGTTTTAATTATTATTATTATTTT
>JAIJUV010000388.1 GCA_022732315.1 Prevotella sp. | reverse complement strand
CTTTTGTTTCCATCATCAACCAGGAAAGGAAAGAGATAAGGTGAAGAGGCTGTCTGCGCCTGATACTTTTCCAACAGGTTCTTCATATCCTTCTCCCATCGGATGGTGAGACGCTGGCCTGTCTTGCTTCTTGTGTAATGGAGAAAACCATCTCTGAGGTCGGATTTACGGAGGTGAGCCAGGTCGATGAAAGAGATACCACGCAGATAGAAGCTCATCATGAATGTATCTCTTGCCATCTCTTCCTTAGAAGAGAGATCCTTGACCGATTGCAGACTCTTGATTTGGCTGACGGATTCTGTAGGAATAGCCCGTTTGCGGGTTGGAGCGATACCGGTATAGACTTCCTTGAAGGGATGCTGCTGTGGAGTAAGCCCTTTTACCACTGCCTTGTTATAGGTGGCACGGAGGATTCGGAGATAGAAGGAACTGGTGTTGCGGCATACCTTTGCCGTATGGTGCAGGTACGCTTCATACGAGCGCATCACTTCTGCATCTATCTCATTCAGGGCAATGTCCTTGTTGTCAAGGTATCGCTTAATACTGTTGAGCGTTGCCTTGTAATGCTGCATGGTGCGGTATTGACCGTTCTTCATCAACAGGGCGATGAGGAGGTTCATGAACTGGAATAGTGTCATTGATGTTTTCTTGTTTCTTGCCATTGTGTTTGCTTATTAATGATGTTTATAATATTGATTAACTTATGATAGGGGCATTTCTGCCTCTTTTGTCTTAGCAACAGAAGCCCCCTATATATAAATAATATATAAAAATCATATTGACAAGGATTTTTAAAATAACAAAGGAACATACAATGATAGATACAAGACTGAAAGTTTACGTAACAAGATGATAAGGGTGATGATGCTGGTAGCATTCCATGGTTTGCCATTCTCTATTGCTGGCTCATCGGAGGTGGATATTGTCTGGTGAAGTTTGCCATTCCTTATTTATAAGAATGTATATTATACCGACAGAGGAAAACATCTATGTGAAAAGTAGAACGATTCACAAATGGGGAAAGAATAGCAGAAGATCTGGACATCATCACTTACGATGATGAAAACTACAAGTAGTTGATGATGATTAATGCCAGAAAAGAGATTTTTGTTGGAAATAGAGGGTGAGTCATAAGACCGTAGATGGACAGGTCATTAGTATAAGACAGAGCACAGAGGCAGAGAGTAAACTCTCCGCCATCTATGATTTGCTCTATATTAACCCCAAAGCGCTCGGGAAAAGAAAATCCATGCTACACCCAAATCAGACTTCAAAAAATCCGGATATTGGAAATCAAGGAGTTACATGACGGGTGACTGCAATGTGGGTTAAAAGCGGTTGCAACTGGGAATGTCAAAGATATGGCTAAAGAATCCAAAGTTTACTTTTGGGACAACAAAAAGAAAGCCATGTCCTTTGACAAAAAAAGATTTGATACCCGAATGAAAGAAAACTTCCATTATCGAAATGGAGGTCATCTCTCTAGAAAAGTATTGCGATTGCTGTCCAAAGACTTTAGAACAATAAATCATTTGGCATAATCAGATCACCGCCCTTTGTTAGCAGTAACATTCTAACAAAGGGCGTTTTCCTTACGTAATGAAAAAAATAACTTGGTACATTTTTATTATTTGTTACAACATCAAATCGTTGATGGTTGTACCATTCATGAATCTGCTTAAATCTACCCTTTCTCCAATACCATGCAAATGTCCGGTTTCTGAATACTGCCAAATATTGCACTTTCCTCTGCCGTGGATAGAGGGTTGTCGGGAGTTATAATTGGCGATGAAGAGATAATAACGATTGAACTTCGCCCCCATCTCCTTATTATAGAAGTTCTCGTTGCTATAGATGACAGGATACTTGCCATAGTGTTTCTTCACTAAATCAGCAAACACCTGTATGCTATCCTGCAGCTGTCGTCCCTTCCATCTTCCCTGGATGCCTTTCTCCTCCACATCCAATACAGGAATCAAGTCCTGCTCGCCCTTCTTCACTATCTTTTGGAAATCCCGGAACTGAGCAGTTACTGAAGAGCCGGCAGACATCAGATGATAAGATCCCACCTTCAACCCATATTTACGAGCCAGTCTGATA
>JAIJUV010000387.1 GCA_022732315.1 Prevotella sp. | reverse complement strand
GGCGACAAACTTGCGTCCATGATTACCCAGGGCGCTGCCCTGGGCTAGGAGCTTCTGCCCTTTCAGGGCGTGTGGAGCTCACTTGCGAAACTTGAGTTACTTCTTCTTCAATTTGCTCTTTACCTTGAGCACCAGACTATTCCAGAGCTTGGTCTTGGAATGCAGAACCTGCAGAGAGAAGGCAAGACTGACCAGACAAGCCAAACCGCCGATTCCCCAGCTCATTACCGGATTTTCAAGGCAAGATGCCCAATAGGTGAAAATGCCAAGAAGTATCTGAACTGCGAAGTAAACTACTACCTGACGGGATGGGCGGTAATGATAGTGGTAACGCGTAAATCCCAGTACCACCACGAGATTGATGATGCCCAGCAAAAACAGGGCAATACCCGTACCCTCAAGAGACCAGAGTTTGAAACCCAGAATAACCAGGGCAATGAGCAGGACATCGTACAGCGCCTCCAGGAAGAGATAGAATTTTGAATCGCCTTTGGATAACGAAATATACTCTATCGGGAGAGTGATGGCACGGAAATACATTGCCATCAGCGCTATCTTCATCATTCCTACCACCGGCAGGAACTTGGCACTGAAAAGCACATGAAGAATTAACGGACTCGCCAGGATAAAGACGGCAAGCAATGGTGAAACCAGCAGCAGTGAAACCTCTATCTGCTTGTTAACCACAGAATTAAGTTCAGAGCCAGTACCTTCTATCGCCGAAAGACGAGGGAAATAATCAGTCTCCATCGCCTGGAAAACCATTCCGGCATAAGTCATGGTCATCATAAATCCCGTATTGTAAAAGCCCACCATATCCAGTCCGCTGGTGTAGCTCAGATAGGAACGTACGGCAAACTCAGCCCCACTACCCAGGATTCCTGCCAGGATGAAGGCAACGCCCAAGCGAACCATGCCGAGACCCTCGCCCAGAAGCGACTTGATGCGCGAAAACGACATGGCGAAGAAGGCAGGAAAGAGGCGGAACGAATAGCAGCACGCTAGCACCATCTGCAACAGAGCCACCAAGGCAATGGAAGGCACGATGGCCGATTCGCCCCAGATATAGAACAACGGAATGGAGGTAATCAGTGCTCCTATCACCCCATACACTGAAATCACAGCCAGCGATTTCAGACGACGGGTTCCTTTGAGAATAGCCAATTCGCCTCCGGTTATCGCCATCATGGCAACCACCGGAGAAAGCAGGACAAAATGATGTGTATGATCGCCCCAGGAAAAGGTAAAGCGGTTGAGAAATGGACTGAAGATAACGCAGACCAGCACACCGAAGAGCGCCGTGAGAAAACTCCACAGTCGTACCAGACTTACGATGTGGTTGAGTCTTTCCTCATCCCCATGTTCGTAAGCCTCCGATACCTCGCGCACAGCACTCATGCTAAGCCCCAGGTTAGTAGAATCAGACACCAGTTTGATGCTGGAATTGAAAAGAGAAATCAATCCCATACCTTCAGGACCGAGTATGATGGCCACCAGTTTGTTGCGCACCACGCTCATGAGGATATTCAATCCCTGCACTCCTCCGAAGATGCCTGTATATTTTAGAATATGTGAATAACTATCGTCTTTCTTTTCTTTTATCATATATTAAGAACGCAATCGTTTCCGTTTTATTGCTTGAAAGTGAAGAATAAGGGAAAATATTGAGAGAAAAAGAAGAGGGAGAAATATTAGAAGAAGAGGAGAAAGGAAGGAGAAAAAAAACAGAAAAAAAGGCCGGATTTTCTATTTGGAAAATCCGACCTTTATACCTTAAAATCTCCGAAGAAGATTTCTGTAGAAGATTAAGCCTCAGCTGGAGCCTCCTCTGTAGCCTCTGTCTCAGCAGCAGCCTCTGCAGCAGCAGCGGCAGCCTTCTTCTCAGCTACCTTCTTAGCGATTGCCTCGTTCATCTTCTTCTCAGCCTCGAGCTCCTTAGCAGCAGCTTCCTTCTTAGCCTTAGCGTCGCCCTCGCGAACAGCAGAAGCCTTAGCGTCCTTGCCATTCTTCCAAGCGTCGAAACGCTTCTGAGCCTCAGCATCGTCGAATGCGCCCTTCTTAACGCCACCCTTGAGGTGCTTCATCAAGTAAACGCCCTCGCC
>JAIJUV010000386.1 GCA_022732315.1 Prevotella sp. | reverse complement strand
TGCATAAATCTAATGCCATGCTAAAACACTGCGGAGGTTCGCCCAAGTGGCTGGAGGCGCAAAGCCTCCAAGGAACGTTGCAGCAATCATTTCGGAGAATAGAGCGGTAGCCAATAATCCACAAGTACATTTTACAGCGGAACAAGTGTTGGGCGTTTTTCAGATGAGCAGTTGAAGAGATACGGTATTACTATGAAAATCAAACACTTAACCTATCAACAAGTTCTCAACAAAAGTTTCGACATAACAAATCACTGGGCAAAAGAGAAACATAGACATGAACATTGAGGATTTCTCTTTTCATCATTCTCTTTCTTTTGTTGAGATATTTGTTGAGAGTATGTAGAGCCGTAAATACTTGATATTCAACACTACTTTCTGTATATTCAACAAATCAACAAAAAAAAGGGATTAGTCCGGCCTTTTAATGGCATAGGACTATCCCCATCAAGTAAGCAATTTCACATCAATGCTTCTGAACCTATTTACGAATAGTACGACAGCAGCAAACCAACGAACAAGAGGGCATTCAGTTAATAGCATTTGTCCCTCCATAGAGTTGTAGGATAATGACATTACTTTTCTCTTTTGCTCTGTATAACCTCTTGAAGACGGTAGCACGAAAACGAGCTGCACCGTAAGAACTTATGCGGAAGCAAAGGGCAACAATCATCGGTAAACCATACAGCGTTTGCCAAATGCCCTTGGAAGTTTCCTGTCTCTGTTGGACCTCTGACACAGGCAACAAAACGTCCTTGTATATCGCCCTTATAACAGAATTGAGTTTCGGGGCGGTGACATGAAGAATATCAACCAATTCGTCCTCACTCATCCACAAGTCTTGCAAGTTGGACGGAATGAAAAGCTCTCCATTTCCGTCCATAGTGATTACAGTCCTTTTCATGCCATTCCTCCCATTGTTGGCAAATGCCCCTTGATTCTACTTTCAAAGGCTGATATGTCATGCTCCAACTTGCTGCTTGTCACCTTGGCGTATATCTGTGTCGTGGTGATGTTCGTGTGACCGAGAATCTTGCTCACGGTCTCAATCGGCATACCATATTCAAGGGACAAGACTGCAAACGTGTGCCTACTTACGTGGTACGAGATTCGCTTCTTGATGCCACACATTGCAGCCACTTTCTTGATGCGCTTGTTGATGGTGTCAAGCCTGCCGATACTGAACAAGTGGCTGTCCTTTCTCAATGGCTTATAGTTCTCAACAATCTGCATCGGAATATCCATCAGTTTGACTTGAAACGGTACGCCTGTCTTCTGACGCTTGGAAACTATCCAAGGAGCACCGTTTATCATGCAGATGTTGTCCTTCGTCAGGTTCTTTGTGTCAATGAAAGAGATGCCAGTCCAACAGCCAAAAACGAAAAGGTCTCTTGCAAACGCCATGTTGGGGTCTTCCAGCTTTATCTCTGTCATGGCGGTAAGCTCGTCCAAGGTCAAGAACTCACGTTCCTTGTGGTCTGGGTCAACATGGTACATGGCAAAAGGGTTTCTCGGTATCTTACCGTTGTAGTGTGCTGCCGTGACGATATGCTTCAACGGTATGGAGTATATCCAAATGGTGGACTGCGTAAGCCCAACAACGTTCTTCAAGTATAGGCAATAGTCACGGATGAACTCCTCGGTAAGCTCATTCATTGCCATGTCGCTGCGCTTGTACTGAAACTTGATGAACTCGGCAACGTACTTTCTTACCACAAGATACTTGCGATAAGTCCTAACAGCTCGGTCTTTACCCACACGTTTGGCAAAGGTTGCGTTCTCCTTGTCAAAGGCTCTGAGCAATGTCTCGTACTCCGTGCCTATGCCTTGATATGCATTTCTCACCATTTCAGCGGTAACGAACGCCTCACGGTCGGAAAGTCGTTGGTAATGCTTGGCGATTTGAGCCTTAATGTTGTCAAGCGCAAAGTTCACCTCCTTGGCTTCCTTGCTTCTTCCCTTGGCTCTGTTGCCCTTGGCATCCCATATCGCCTTAGTCACGCTCTGCTTGCAACTGAACTGTGCGATAGTTCCGTTGATTGTCACACGTCCCATGATAGGGACAATTCCGTTTCTCTCCTTGCTTCCGTTTACATAGAAGACTG
>JAIJUV010000003.1 GCA_022732315.1 Prevotella sp. | reverse complement strand
ATCGCTTGTCCACCCGCCTCTTTAGCTCAGTTGGCCAGAGCACGTGATTTGTAATCTCGGGGTCGTTGGTTCGAATCCGACAAGAGGCTCAAAAAGGAATCTTCTTTCAGAAGGTTCCTTTTTTGTTTTTCATCCCTTTACATCCTCGTCAGTGCAAGGCGTTGAATCTCCCTGCAAGGAACAGAATCTCACCCCAAGACATAATAAACAAAAATATTTCTGTCATTCAGGGCGTTCTATCTTTAATTATATATAAATATTCTCCCCCTTTACACCTTATATAATAAAAAAGTTGTATTTTTGCAAATTGAATATTAGATTAGTAGAAAATACAAATAAAAATATGAATACAGATAATAAAGAGAATCAAGAAGAAAAGAAGATGAACGGACAGGAGCAGAAGCCGAAGATCTACGTCATCGATACTGGCAAGATTAAACAGACCAAAGCTTTTGCCCGTCAAGATGGTACCATCCTCGGCACCGTATGGGTCATCAGTTTTGTTTGCACCATGCTGGCTGTGGAGCCCAAATACCACATCCTGGGCTTGCTTTCCAACCTGCTCATCGTTGCCACCCCTTTCATCGTGGCCAAGCGATTGAGAATCTTCCGCGACCAGGTGAGAGGCGGGCACATCTCCTTCCGCCACGGACTGTACTATTGCATCCAGACATTCTTCTATGCCACCCTCTTGCTCACCATCACGCAATACCTGTGGTTCCGCTTCATGGACACCGGCATGTTCATGAGCCAGCTCCAGGAAAACTATCAGACATTGGCACAGGTCTACCAGCTGACGGCTGATGAATCAAAGATGCTCCTCGATGCCATCTCGATGATGAAGCCAATTGCGTGGGCATCCATGTTCATGATCACCGACCTGGTGACAGGAGCCGTACTGAGTCCTATCATCGCAGGTCTCATGGCAAAGAAGCTGAAGACTGCAAAACAGCAATCGCATTAACATCAAATAAGAAAATATCAATAACATCAATATAAGAAAATGGATATTTCAGTTATCGTTCCTCTTTTCAACGAGGAAGAATCGTTGCCAGAACTCTTCGCCTGGATCAAGCGAGTGATGAACGCCAACGATTTCACATACGAGGTTATCTTCGTGAACGACGGTTCTACCGACCGTTCATGGGACGTTATAGAAGAACTTGCCGAGAAGAACGAGCAGGTGAAGGGCATCAAGTTCCGCAGAAACTACGGCAAGAGCCCGGCACTCTACTGCGGATTCAAGGAGGCACAGGGCGACGTGGTTATCACCATGGACGCCGACCTGCAGGATTCACCGGATGAAATTCCGGGACTCTACCAGATGATCACCAAGGAAGGTTACGACCTGGTATCAGGCTACAAGCAGAACCGCAAGCAGGGTGACCCGCTGAGCAAGACCATCCCTACCAAGCTCTTCAATGCCACGGCACGCAAGGTGAGCGGCATTCACAACCTGCACGACTTCAACTGCGGACTGAAGGCCTATCGACGCGACGTGGTGAAGAACATCGAGGTATATGGCGAGATGCACCGCTACATTCCATATCTTGCCAAGAACGCAGGATTCGCCAAGATTGGCGAAAAGCCGGTACACCACCAGGCACGCAAGTTCGGCACCTCCAAGTTCATGGGCTGGAACCGCTTCGTCAACGGTTATCTCGACTTGATGACCCTCTGGTTCCTCAGCAACTTCGGCAAGAAGCCAATGCACGTATTCGGATTCCTGGGCAGCGTGGTGTTCTTCATCGCCTTCCTCTCGCTCATCGGACTCGGCATCGACAAGATTATCGACCTGCACAACGGCGTATACGGTCATCTCATCACCGACTCGCCTTACTTCTTCATCGCCCTCATTGCGATGGTACTGGGCAGTCAGTTCTTCCTGGCGGGATTCCTGGGCGACCTCATCAGCCGCCAAAATCCAAACCGTAACGATTATCAAATAGAAAAGGAAATAAGATGCGGAAAATAATACCAATGGTTCTCGTCATGATGGCGATGATGATTGTGGCTGGATGCTCATCCATCGACTGCCCGCTCAACAACACCACTTATACGAAATATAAGCTGATGGGCAACGTCACCACACTCGCCGACACCATGACCATCTCAACCACCAAGACCGAAGGCCAGGACAGCGTACTCATCAACAGGGATGTGAACGTAGACAGTTTCATCCTGCCCATGAGCTACCAGCAGCCCGAGGACGTGTTCTACTTCGAAATAAGAAACCGCGACCACAAGGTATGGAAAGATACCGTGACCGTGAAGAAGGAGAACTTTTCGCATTTCGAATCGGTAGATTGCAGTCCGTCGTTCTTCCACACCATCACCGGTGTGCAGACCACGCACCATTTCATCGACTCGATAGTCATCAACAAAAAAGAGGTAAATTATGATGCATCCAAAGCGCATTTCTATATCTATTTCGGCAACCGCCACTAAGGTTCTCGCAGCAGTGATATTCCTGCTGCTGATGGGTGGGGTTACTGCCCATGCCCAGAATCAGCAGAAGAAGATGGATGCTGTAACCGAAGATACCATCCCTCTGTTTCGCGGCATGACAGTAGGCGTAGATATCATCGGTCCGGTGCAGTTGATGGTGAGCGACTACGGTCAGTATGAGGCATCGCTGCGCGTCAACCTGAAGGATAAGTACTACCCTATCTTCGAGCTGGGTTACGGCAAGGCAGATGCCAGCGACGAAAGTACCAGGATTAATTACAAGACCAGTGCCCCATACTTTCGTATCGGTGTGGACTGGAACCTGCTCAAGAACAAGCACGATGTCTACCGTCTCTTCGGAGGATTCCGATATGGCTTCACATCGTTTAAATATGATGTGAGTGCTCCACCGGTAAGTGATCCCGTCTGGGGTGGCGAAGCTTCTTATGGTGCAGAAGATGTATCAGCCAACTTCCAATGGCTGGAAGGCGTGTTCGGAGTGGATGCCAAGATATGGGGTCCCGTCCGTATGGGGTGGAGTTTCCGCTACAAGCGCAAGCTGACCCAGAAGAAGGGCAACATCGGCAACAGTTACTATGTACCAGGCTTCGGCAAGCAGGGAGGCACCCGACTCGGCGGCACCTTCAACGTTACCCTGGAGATATAAGTCACCTTATTATATATAAGTCACCTTATCATATAAGTCACCTTTTATATAGAGTAAGAAAGAAATGAAAAATAAGAAACTGATATGGCAGGTACCCTTTCTGCTGATTCTGATATTGGGCAGCATCTACGTGATACGCCAGCAGCACAACACCCCTTATCAAAAGGATGAGGGCATGGTGTTCGGCACCATCTATCACATCACGTACCAGAGCGACACGGATTATCAGAAGGAGATTGAGGAGGAGTTGCAGAAGGTGGATAACTCTCTTTCACCCTTCAACAAGACCTCTATCATCTCCCGCGTCAACCGCAACGAGAAGGTGAAGGTTGACGAGATGTTCACGGAAGTGTTCCAACTTGCCGAAAAGATTTCAGGCGAGACCAACGGAGCCTTCGACATCACCGTTGCCCCAATGGTCAACGCCTGGGGATTCGGATTCAAGACAGGCAATCCACCCACCAAGCAGACCATCGACAGTCTTCGTGCCATAGTAGGCTTCCACAAGGTTGCCCTGAAAGACGGCTTCGTGAGCAAGGAGAATCCTAAGACCATGCTCGACTGCTCTGCCATAGCCAAAGGTTACGGCACCGACATGGTGGCAAAATTCCTGAAGAAGAAAGGCATCCAGAACTTCATGGTGGAGATTGGTGGCGAAATCGTGGTGAGCGGCAACAGCGAGAAGCAGGTGCCTTGGCGCATCGGCATCAACAAGCCAACCGACGACTCGCTCAATACCAACCAGGAATTGCAGGAAGTGGTTAACGTGAGCGACATCGCCATGGCTACCAGCGGCAACTATCGCAACTTCTACTATAAGAACGGCAAGAAATATGCGCACACCATCGATCCGAAGACGGGTTATCCTGTGCAGCACAACATCCTGTCGGCCACAGTTCTTGCCAAAGACTGTGCCACAGCCGATGCCTATGCCACTTCTTTCATGGTAATGGGATTGGACGGGGCGAAGAAGGTGCTGGAGAAACATCCGGAAATCTGCGCTTATCTGATTTATGCAGACCACAAAGGCAATAACAGAATCTGGTATTCGCCATCCCTGAAGAAAATATTAGAACCTCGAAATTCAAAATAAGAATATGCCGGAAAAGAGATTATACGACAGTCTTTTGGGACTTCCCCTATTCCTGGGAATGACTCGTTGCGACCTTCTTGAGATTGCAGGCACGACCAAGTTCTACTTTCAAAAGTTGAAAAAAGGTCATGTCATCGCCCAGGAAGGCGAACCCTGTCTGCACATAATTTTCCTGATTAAGGGTGAAATCAAAGTCATTACAGAGGCTGACGACCACGGTTATCTGATAGAGGAGACCATCAAGGCACCCGAGGTGCTTCAGGTGGAACGTTTCTTCGGATTCAACCAGCACTATACACATACCTATATTGCCGGTGACGACTGCAACATCATGAGTTTCAGCAGAAAGGAATTGATGAAGCTATCCGATAATTACGAGATATTCCGCATCAACCAGCTCAACATCCTCACCACGCAGACACAAAAGAGCGAGCGACGACTCTTCAGAGTACCTCCCAAGACATTGGAAGAACGCATCATCCGCTTCTTCGAAAGTCACTGTCTCCGACCAGCCGGCGAAAAGACCTTCCGTATCAAGATGACCAGACTCGCCGAAGAAATGAACGTGAAGCGAATCTATGTATCGAATACGCTCAACGAGATGGAAGAAAAAGGACTCATCAAACTCTATCGAGGCATCATCGTCATCCCATCATTGGAAAATCTCATTGTTAAAAATTAAAAGTTGAAAGTAACAAGTTCAAAGTAATAAAATGCAAGATACAACCATAAACGAGAAAAAAATTGAGAAGAGAGAGAATCCTTTCTTCCTGCCATACGGCACCCCACACAATACAGCCCCATTCGACCGCATTCAGCTCGGCGACTATGAGGAGGCTTTCATGGAAGGTATCCGCCGCGACGACGAGGCAACCGACAAGATTGTAAACGACCCGGCAGAGCCAACCTTCGAAAACACCATCGCCCGTGTTGATACAGAAAAGGGCGAACACTATTACGACCTCTTAAGCAGAGTGTCTAACGTATTCTCTTGCATGATGAGTGCCGAGACCTGCGACGAGATGGAGGAACTGGCACAGAAGATGAGCCCTATCCTCACCAAGCATGCCAACGACATCACATTGAACAAGAAGCTCTTCGAGCGCATCAAGTTTGTTCACGACCATCCTAACCGTGAACTGAATGCTGAAGAGAAGATGCTGCTCGAAACCAGCTACGACGGATTCGTACGCAGCGGTGCCCTCCTCGACGAGGAAGGCAAGGAAAAACTGCGCAAGCTCACCGAGGATGCAAGCATGCTCACCCTCCAGTTCTCGCAGAACCTGCTGAAGGAGAACAAGGCGTTCACCCTTCACATCACAGACAAGGCACAGCTCGAAGGTCTGCCAGAAACAGCCATCGCTGCAGCTGAACATACAGCCAAGGAAAAGAATGAGGAAGGCTGGATTTTCACACTCGACTATCCTAGCTATTCTCCGTTCATGACCTACTCTACCCAGCGCGAACTGCGCAAGCAGATGTACATGGCTCGTAACACAGTCTGCACCCACGACAACGAGCAGAACAACCTGGAAATATGCAAGAAGCTGGTGAATCTGCGCCGTGAACTGGCTCAACTCCTGGGCTTCGAGACCTACGCCGACTACGTGCTCCGCCACCGCATGGCAAGCAAAACGGAGAATGTGTATAAACTGCTGAACGACCTCATCGATGCCTACAAGCCAACAGCCATCGAAGAGACAGAAGAGGTGAAGGCACTTGCCAAGAAACTGGAAGGCGATGACTTCGAGATGGAGCCATGGGATTTCGGATACTATTCCCACAAGTTGCAGATGGAGAAGTATAACCTGGATGCAGAGATGCTCCGCCCATACTTCCAGCTCGACAAGGTGATAGCCGGCGTGTTCGGTCTTGCCAACAAGCTCTACGGCATCACCTTCAAGGAAAACAAGGATATTCCGGTATACCATCCAGACGTGAAGGCATACGAGGTATTCGACAAGGACGGCAGCTATCTCGCCGTATTCTATGCCGACTTCTTCCCTCGCAAGGGCAAGCAGGGCGGTGCCTGGATGACAGAATTCCAGGGACAATGGATTGACCATAAGGGCGTTAACATTCGTCCACACGTGAGCGTGGTAATGAACTTCACCAAGCCAACAGCCGAGAAGCCAGCCCTCCTCACCCTGGGCGAGGTAGAGACCTTCCTGCACGAGTTTGGCCATAGCCTTCACGGCATGTTTGCCAACACCCGTTTCGAGAGTCTCTCCGGAACCAACGTATGGTGGGATTTCGTAGAGTTGCCATCTCAGTTTATGGAGAACTATGCGGTAGAGAAAGACTTTCTCCGCACCTTTGCCTTCCATCACGAGACCGGCGAGCCCTTGCCTGACGAGCTCATTGAGCGCATCGTGAAGAGCCGCAACTTCATGGCAGCCTATGCCTGCCTGCGCCAGGTAAGTTTCGGTTTGCTTGACATGGCATACTACACCAAGAAAGATGAATTCACCGCCGACATCATCCCATTCGAGAAGAAGGCATGGGAGAAGGCGATGGTTCTGCCACAGAGACAGGATACCTGTATGACCGTACAGTTCTCCCACATCATGGCAGGAGGATATGCAGCTGGCTACTACAGCTACAAATGGGCAGAGGTGCTCGATGCCGATGCCTTCAGCGTATTCAAGAAGAATGGTATCTTTGACCAGGCAACCGCCCAGAGTTTCCGCGACAACATCCTCTCGAAGGGTGGTACAGAGCATCCGATGACGCTCTACAAGCGATTCCGCGGACAGGAGCCAACCATCGACGCCCTGCTCGAACGCAACGAAATCAAGAAGAATTAATTATAAATTATAAATTATAAAAAAGTGATGGCAAACGAACTTTCCAAACAGCAGAAGCTTGACCTGCGATACCTTCGCATGGCGCGCATCTGGGCAGAAAACAGCTACTGCAAGCGCCGACAGGTGGGAGCACTGGTAGTGAAAGACAAGATGATTATCAGCGATGGCTACAACGGTACACCCAGCGGATTCGAGAATGTATGCGAGGACAACAACGTAACCAAGCCATACGTTCTCCATGCCGAGGCCAATGCCATCACCAAACTGGCCCGCAGCAGCAACAACAGTGAGGGAAGTACACTCTATGTCACAGCCTCTCCTTGCATCGAATGCTCCAAGCTGATTATCCAGTCGGGCATCAAGCGAGTGGTCTATGCCGAAAAGTACCGTCTCACGGATGGCATAGACCTGCTCAAAAGGGCTGGGGTTAAAGTGGAATACATGAATCCGGATGAAATGGGAGATTCCGTGGATAAGCTGGATTCATCCTCCGAAAAATAAGAGAGAAAGAAACGTTAGTATATTAAAAGTTAGTAAGTTATGAACATGAATAAGAATAAGAGCAACCGATTCATGCCCTTCATCATGGCGCTCTGCGTAGTGATTGGCATTATCATCGGTACATTCTTTTCGAATCATTTCGCCGGCAACCGACTCAACGTCATCAATAGTGGCAGCAACCGACTCAACAACCTGCTCCACCTCATCGACGACCAGTATGTGGATGCCGTGAACATTGATTCCTTGGTGGATAAGGCGATACCTCAGATTCTTGCTGAGCTGGACCCTCACTCCGTATATATCAGTGCAAAGGATGCGGCTCAGGCTAACGACGACCTCAAAGGCTCCTTCTCGGGAGTGGGAATCGAGTTCGTCATCCGCCAAGACACCATCCATGTGCAGAATGTAATCCAGAACGGACCTGCCGAGAAAGCAGGACTTCTGGCTGGCGACAAGATTGTGGCCGTGGATGGCAAGCCATTCGTGGGCAAGATTGTTACCAACCAGGAAGCCATGCGCCGACTGAAGGGTCCGAAGGATACGAAAGTGAAGATTGGCGTGGTTCGCTATGGAAGCAAGAAGGTGCAGACCTTCACCGTGACCCGTGGCGAGATTCCTACCAAGAGTGTGACTGCTGCCTATATGCTCGATGACCAAACGGGCTATATCCGCATCAAGAACTTCGGCGAGAACACCTATCCTGAAATGCTCATCGCCCTGGCAAAGCTCTCGCAGCAGGGATTCTCTAATCTCTGCATCGACCTGCGCGATAACTCGGGCGGTTATCTTACTGCCGCTGTCAACATGGCAAACGAGTTCCTGCCAGCCAAGAAGCTGATTCTCTATACCGAAGGCAGAAAGTCGCCTCGCCAGGAATATCCGAGCGACGGAAAGGGTGCTTATCAGAAAATACCACTGGTGGTTCTCATCAACGAGGGTTCTGCATCGTCTGCCGAAATCTTTGCTGGTGCCATGCAGGACAACGACCGTGCTACCATCATCGGCCGCCGATCGTTCGGTAAGGGTCTGGTTCAGCAGCAGATTGAGTTCCCTGACCACAGCCTCATCCGCCTCACCATCGCCCGCTACTATACGCCATCGGGCAGATGCATCCAGAAGCCATACACCCTGGGTGATGACAAGGATTACGAGCAAGACCTCCTCACCCGCTATCAGCACGGCGAGTTCTTCTCGCAGGATAGCATCAAGCATACCGGTCCGGCTTACCATACAGGCATCGGTCGCGTGGTTTATGGTGGCGGTGGTATCACTCCTGATATCTTCGTACCGGAGGATACCCTCGGCATGACTTCTTACTTCAAGGAGGCCAGCATGAGCGGACTCATCCTTCAGTTTGCGTTCACCTATACCGACGACAACCGTCCGAAGTTGAACAACTTCAAGGAGATGATGCAGCTTTCCGACTATCTTGACAGTCAGAACATGGTAGAGCAATTTGCCAACTATGCCGACAAGCGTGGCTTGAAGCGCAGAAACCTGCTCATCAGAAAGTCGCACAAGCTTCTGGATAGAGTCATCGACAGCCGAATCATCTACAACATGCTGGATGAACAGGCCTGGACCCAATACATCAACCAGGACGACCCAGTGATTATGAAGACCCTGGAAGTGTTCGAGAAGCACGAGGCATTCCCAAAGAAGCCTGTGCATGCAGCCAAGCCAAAGGCCCAAAAGCCCATTGCAAAAAAGCAGAAATAATGGATAAGAAAGAATTAAGACAATTCATAAGAAACGAAAAGCGACAGTATTCCTCAAGTCAACTTGAGGAACTGTCGCTTTCTGTTTTATCCCGACTCAACGGGAATGAGCATCTGCAAAGAGCAGAAACGATATTGATGTACTATTCCCTGCCCGACGAGGTAAACACCCATGCATACATCGACCAGCTACTGACAGAAGGCAAGAAGATTCTCCTGCCTGAGGTGATAGACGGAGAGAACATGGTGATTCGGGAATATACGGGAAAGCACGACCTGAAGGAAGGAGCCTTCCATATCATGGAACCCATCGGAAGCCTATTCCCCAAAGAGAGGTATCAGGAGATAAATCTCGCCATCATCCCCGGCATGGCATTCGACGGGAACCACAACCGCCTGGGCAGAGGCAAGGGATATTACGACAGATTCCTCCAGAAGATTCCCCAGGTATACAAGATAGGAATCTGCTTTCCTTTCCAACTGGTGGAGGAGATTCCAACGGAGGAAACGGATATAAAAATGAATGCAATCATGGGATAAAGCTTCAGTTTTCTCCCGCATTTACCCCGAAAAAACAAAAAAAGCTAGTTTTTTAGCGGAAAATACAATATTTTGCATCAGAAATCGTTAATAAAATAAAAACAAAGCGTTTTTAAGAGATTTCCATTAAACCTTTCGGGGTTTTAGGGGTCTAAGATTATGATTAGAATTCATAAACTGAACTTTTATTATATCGTGTAAGATTCAATAGGAAATTTATTAGTTAGTATTTAGGTATCCGAAGGCACTGGCTTGTGAAAGTCGATGCCTCTTTTTTTTTGTCCATACGAAAGCAAGTTTGATAGAAAAAGACAAGGGCTTTCGGATGATTTTTTGTTTTTTAACGGGCATCTATCCCAAATCTTGTTTTTTTTTACTAATTTTGTAGCATCAAAACAAGAATAGCAATGAAACGAATCAATTACATATTCATGGCAATAGCGGCAGCCGGACTGATGGCATCCTGTGCCGAAAAGAAAAAGAGCAATATCATCATTGCTCCTAAACCTGCAGCCAAGGTAACCAACAAGGCAACTCAGAAGATGAGCGACTATGAGCAGGCAAGAGACATAGAATGGCTTGGCACCACCTACAAGATTGTGGTTAAAAGAGCTTCTGACAGCGAATTGCCTATCATCAAGCTTGATGAAACCACCAAGTATTACGACAACAAGATTACCGTTAGAATCCTCAGAAAAGACGGTACGGAGTTCTTCAACCGCACCTTTACCAAGAGTGATTTCGAGCGTTATCTTGACAAGCACACCAAGGCGACAGGTGCCCTGCTGGGCATCGTCTATGTGAAGGCAGAAGGCAACAACCTCTGTTTTGCCGCAAGCGTGGGTTCTCCTGATATCACCAGCGATGAGTATGTTCCGATGGTACTGAAGATTTCCAACCTGGGAGCCGTCAACATCTCTAAAGACCAGATTCTTGATACGGAATCTGGCAGCAACGGTGCTTCCAGCAACAAGAACAAAGGTGCTGCAGAAGAAGATGACGACGAAGAAGGGGTATAAATCCTTTCTCTCCACAAGAAAATGTCTATCCGCCACTGCCGGATAGACATCCAGCAGTGGCGGATACATATACGGCAATGGCGAATACACGTCCGCCATTGCCGTATACATTTTATATGAGTACACCCAAATGTTTCTATCACCTGCGTAAAAACACCAGAATTCCTCTTAATAAAACCTAATGTCAGCGATGACCTGTGCTCCTACCTGCTCGTTGAGCCGGCGAACCAGGATAGATCGGTTCATCGTTAAATCGGCACGAAGTGCTGGGTTCTGCAACTTCACAAACAGGGTTTGGTTCTTGATGAACTTTTCACCACAATAAGCTGCGATGGGAGCACCCACCACTGCATCCCAACTATCAATCAGGCGCTTTTGCAGCAAAGGGGTTTCCAAACCCTCGTTTCGCAGAAACTCCGGCAGCAATTCACCTATCGAACGAACTTTCTTTCTAAACACAATAATATCTATTTATATCTATTATACCCGTTTTATATCTATTATACCCGTTAACTCCTCACATTCATCTCTCCATTCTCTACGGCGAAAATCTTGTAGTCACCATCCAGACGATGGAGTATCTGGTCGAGATGATCACGATTGGTATCCGTGATGAATATCTGACCGAAATTATCATTTGAAACCAGTTGCACGATTGCCTCAACACGCTGGGCATCAAGTTTATCAAAGATATCATCGAGCAGGAGAAGAGGCGTGGTATTGGAGCAGGTTCGCTTCAGGAAACTAAACTGAGCCAGCTTCAGGGCAATGACAAAACTCTTGTTCTGTCCCTGGCTTCCCTCACGCTTCATCTGATAATCGCCTATCGTAAACTCCAGGTCATCACGATGTACACCATGAAGCGAATAGCCCACAGCCCTATCCTTGAATCTATCGCGCTGAATCACCTCCAGCAAAGGTCCTCGCTGGCAATGGGAGATGTAATGCAAACCCACCTGCTCCTTATCGCCCGAAATATGCTGGTAAATCTGCTGAAACAGAGGCACCAGTTCGTTGACGAAAGCCTGACGGCGCACGAAGAGCTGTTCCCCGTTAATCGCCATCTGCTGCTCCCAAAGTTCCATCAGCGTAGCATCCGGCTCCGTCTCCATCTTCAGCAAAGCATTGCGCTGCTGCAACGCCTTGTTGTAGTTGGAGAGATATTCTATGTAAGTATGGTCATACTGCGAGATGACCACATCCATCAGTTTTCTCCGTTCCTCGCTTCCCCCCTCAATGAGCGAAACATCCGAAGGCGACACGAAGATAAGCGGAATCAGTCCGATATGCTGCGACAGTCGCTTGTACTCCTTCTTGTTGCGCTTGAAGTGCTTCTTGGTACCCCGCTTCATGCCGCAGTAGATGTTTTCCGAATCCCCATTATCATTCTCGTAATTACCCTCAAGCATGAAGAAAGCCTCATCGTGAGTGATGATCTGTGAGTCTATCGGATTGCTCGCACTCCGGCAAAACGAAAGATAGTAGATGGCATCGAGAAAGTTGGTCTTACCCATGCCGTTATGGCCAATAAGACAGTTGATTTTTGGCGACAACTCCATGTTGGCGCTCTTGATGTTTTTATAATTAATAATGGAAATATTCTTTAAAATCATACACACTTTACTGATTATTGCCTGCAAAGTTAGTAGAAAAAGCGCAAAAAACGAAAAAAGTGGGCTAGAAATTTCAATAATTGAATAAAATTGCGTATTTTTGCATCCTAAACTGTAGAAATAATAAAAAAATAAAAAATAAAAAATGGCAAACAACAACTTACAGGCTCAGGAAATCGAGAGCCTCAACATGAAGGAAGCCTTCTTCATGAAGAACAAGAAGGCTATTATTATCGCTGTGGTAGCACTGGTTGTTATCATCGCAGGTGTGTTCGGTTACTTCTCTCAGATTGCCGGTCCTCGTGAGGACAAGGCAAGCACATTGCTCGGCAAGGGACAGACTTACTTCCAAAACGAGATGTTCGAGCAGGCACTCAACGGTGATGGCGCAGGTTACGTAGGTTTCGCTAAGATTGCTAGCGAGTACAGCAGTACAAAGGCAGGTAACCTGGCTAACCTCTATGCAGGTCTCTGCTACGCGAACCTCGGCAAGTGGGCTGAGGCAGAAAAGAGCCTCGACGCTTTCTCTTCTAAGGACGACCAGATGATCAGTCCAGCAGCTCAGGCAGCTCTCGGCGATGTTTATGCTCACCTCAAGAAGAACGACCAGGCTGTTGACGCTTTCAAGAAGGCTGCTTCCATGGCAGACAGCAAGGCAGAGGATGATACCAACAACTCTCTTTCTCCTGCATTCCTCATCAAGGCTGGTGAAATTCTGGAGAGCGACGGCAAGAAGGCAGACGCCTTGAGCCTCTATCAGGACATCAAGAAGAAGTATGTGAACTCTATGCTCGTTCAGAGCGGTGAGATTGACAAGTACATCGAGCGTGCTTCCAACTAATCTTCTTCCCGGAAAGCAGATATTCAAAAACAGAAAGAAAGGAAGAAAAAGATATGGCTACAGCACTTCATAACTTATCGGACTACTATTTCTCAAAGGTACCTGATGCCAGCAACATGTGCTTCGGCATTGTTGTGGCTGAATGGAACCCAGAAATCACCGGTGCCCTGCTCGACGGAGCCGTCAAGACCCTAGAAAAGCATGGCGCACTGCCAGAGAACATCCACGTGAAGACGGTTCCTGGTAGCTTCGAACTGATTTACGGCGCTCATCAGATGGTTCTCAATGGCGGATACGACGCTGTCATCATCCTGGGTAGCGTGATTCGTGGTGAGACTCCTCACTTCGATTACATCTGCGAGGGTGTTACCTATGGCATCGCACGCCTCAACGCCACACAGGAGATTCCTGTTATCTATGGTCTCCTCACCACCAACGACCTGCAACAGGCCAAGGACCGCAGCGGTGGCAAGTTGGGCAACAAGGGTGACGAGTGCGCTATCGACGCTATCAAGATGGCGAAGTTCTAATAGAGAAAAGGATTTTTGTATCATATATATAAATAAGGTATCATATGAAACTCTATCAGTTATTTCAGTCATTTGAGTTTGAGGAGATATTCCCAACGCTCAATGCGATGTTTCCTAATGCTCAAGTGCATCGCGATGTGTTCGAAAAGGCATTCAATATGCTTTGCGACATCCAGCCTATCAGTTCCAAGAAGGTGATTCGCTTCGAACTGATAGAAGATCCAAACTCCAGCGATATGTTTGTGGGAGCCAACGACAGTTGCTTCTTTTGCAACTGGGATGTATGTCTGGGTAAGGAGATCAAGAAAGGAAAGGGAGCTGACCTCAATGATGTTGAGATAGCTGCCAACTGCCTCCTGAACATCCTCTTCACCGGTCGCCATCCACAGGGATTTGACAAGGAATACAGGAAACTCTTGAAATAAAAAAAGAGAAACTCTTGAAATAAAATGAGACACCAAAAGCTCTTGAAGTTACTTTTTAGCTTCAAGAGCTTTTATTTTTTACCTTTTTCTTTGGTTTTTCAAACAAATTGTCGTATCTTTGCAACGATTTTAAAACATTTTGTATGAAGAAGTTATTAAATATCATATTATCTGCCATGATTCTCGCCTTTTCAGCCTGCTCGCAGAAGCAGCCAACGGAAGAAAAAGCAAACGTCATCGACACCATTCCGGTGATGGTGATGCAGATACAGAAGTGCAGTCGTCTCTACACAGCCGAAGCGCATGTTCACAAAATCATCACCCATGATGACCAGCTGAACCTGAAAGGTTCTTTCATGAAGAAGGATTTCAACATCCATATTCCGGGATCCAACCGCAAGGTAGCCATCCCAATGGATGCCACCATCAAGGCGTATGTGGATTTCGAGGGATTCTCGCAGAAGAACGTATCCCGAAAGGGCGACAAGATTGAAATCATCCTGCCCGACCCGAAACTGGTGCTCACCAGCAGCAAGATAGACCACAAGGCAGTGAAGCAATACGTTTCGCTGACACGAAGCAACTTCACCGATGCCGAACTGACGAAGCTGGAACAGCAGGGCCGCCAGAGCATCATCAACGATATTCCGAATATCGACCTGATGGAGCAGGCACAATTCAGTGCTGCCAACACACTCATCCCGATGCTCATCGACATGGGATTCAAGGAAGAGAACATCAAGATCAGTTTCCGCAAGAAGTTTACCCTGCAGGATCTGAAGGGATTCATCTCCAACGGACTGAGCGACAAGACAACCATAGAAAAGAAGAACGCCCCAGACCAGGCATCAAAATAGGAGGACTCAGACATGAAGAAATATGGAATTATGCTTATCGTGCTCCTTGCCGTGGTGATAGGCGGAGCATTATACTGGCTCAATAAAGACAATACGGTGGAGGTGGCTACAGAAGAAAAGACCACCCTCTCGCCTACCCAGGTGGAGAGTATCGAGGCGATAGGACAATGGGAATTTCTCGCCATCAACGACGAGGAACTCGTTGACACCGTGCGCCGCGGCTTCTTTGGCGACGACCAGCTGGTACGTATCTACTACGGAACCCTCAGGATGGGCATCGACATGAAAGACGTGAAGGAAGGATGGATGAAAGTGGATGAAGAAAAAAACTCCATCACCTGCACCCTGCCCCCAATCCGCCTTCTCGACAACAACTTCATCGACGAAGCCCGCACCAAAAGCTTCTTTGAAGAAGGAAAGTGGACCGGAGCCGACCGCCAGGCGATGTACGACCGTGCCTACACCATGATGAAGAAGCGCTGCATCACCCCCGTGAATATCCAGACGGCACAGAGAAATGCCAAGCAACAGTTCAGGGAAATGCTCAAAGCCATGGGTTTCAACAATGTAAAGATTGAATTCGAGAAATAAAGATTGGATTCAAGATATATCAAGATTGAATTCGAGGAATAAAAAAACAATAAACATTTAAAGAGAGAAAGAAAGATGGAGACTATCAACGATTTTTTCACCGCATTCAGTTCATTCCTCTGGGGATGGCCAATGATTATCCTTCTGTTAGGAACCCACATTTTCCTGACCATTCGCCTGCGCTTTCCACAGCGCAAGATATTCAAGGCGATAGCGCTGTCAATAAAGAAAGACAAGAATGCCACGGGAGATGTTTCACAGTTTGGTGCCTTGGCTACTGCCCTTGCTGCAACCATTGGTACAGGTAACATCATCGGTGTGGCCACCGCCATTGCCCTTGGAGGTCCAGGTGCCGTGCTCTGGTGCTGGCTTACGGGTGTATTCGGTATTTCAACCAAATATGCCGAGGGCTTGCTTGCCGTGAAATATCGTGTGAAGACCAAGCGTGGACGGATGCTTGGCGGTCCGATGTATGCCCTGGAGAAAGGTTTGGGATGGAAGTGGCTAGCCATCCTCTTCGCACTCTTTGCCGCCCTCGCCTCTTTCGGCATCGGAAGCACCGTACAGGCTAACGCCATCTCTACCCTGGTAGAGAACCAGTATGGCATTTCTCCTTATATCACGGGAGCCATCGTCACAGCACTCGGAGCTGCCGTTATCATCGGTGGCGTAAAGACCATTTCTAAGGTATGCGGCATGCTCGTGCCATTCATGGCACTCTTCTATGTGCTGGGCTGCATCTACATCCTCATCGTCAACCATGCCTATCTCATGCCAGCCATCAAGGTCATCCTTGAATCGGCATTCACCACCAAGGCAGCGGGTGGCGGTTTTGCGGGCAGCACCCTGATGATGGCAGCCCGCTATGGTATCGCCCGTGGTCTGTTCTCCAACGAGAGCGGTTTGGGTTCTGCCCCTATCGTTGCTGCAGCGGCACAGACCCGCAACCCTGTGCGCCAAGCACTGGTTTCATCCACAGGTACTTTTTGGGATACCGTGATTATCTGTGCCCTCACCGGACTGGTCATCACATCGAGCATCATCGCTTATCCTGATATCGACTATCACAACGGTGCTGCGCTTACCAAGGCAGCGTTCAGCAAGATTCCATATATCGGTGCCCCATTGCTCACCTTCGGTTTGAGCACCTTTGCCTTCAGCACCACCCTGGGCTGGAGTTATTACGGCGAGCGCTGCGTGGAATATCTCAAGGGAAAGAAATGGATGCTCTGCTATCGAATGCTCTACATCATCAGTATTTTCATCGGTAGCGTCATCAGCCTGGGATTGGTATGGAACATCGCCGACTGCATGAATGCCCTCATGGCTATCCCTAACCTCGTTTCCCTGCTCTGTCTCAGCGGCATCATCGTCCACGAAACGAGAAAGTATCTCTGGAGAGACCGACTCGACCGAGATATGGACGAGAGTGAGATTGAGGAATTGGAATAATATACAACATTGTGCAAACGTTTACTCTGAAAAAAAGAAGATATTGCAGCAAAAATAATGAAATATCAAACAATATACGTATCTTTGCAACGAAATTAAGATAAAAGACATTTCATACGCAAGGTTATATAGGTTTAATAATATTTTATTAGTTTTTGTTGATTAGTGATAAAAGCCCGGCCCGCAGTGATGCGATGCCGGGCTTTTGTATATGTGATAAACGAGCCTATCGTTTATTTCTTCATACTTATCGCCATATTTAGATGGTGTATTGCAGGTGTCTCATGCCGTGACCTCCCCATACAGTATCGTTGACATATTTAAATCCGATGCTGGCATAGAGCTTCTCCGCTCTCGGATTCCCCTTGTCTACGAGCAGGCCCACCTTAGGGATACCCAACTCTCTGGCTTTCTCGATGGCAGCAGCCAGGAGCTGCTTGGCGATGCCCTTGCCACGGAAACTGCTGGAAACAGCTAAACTGTCGAGATAAAACTCGCCAGCTTCTGTCTCTGCATCCATTGCCGAATAGTCGATGCCGAAGCTTACGATAGCCTCCTTGATAAACTGTCTGCGCAGTTCCTTCAATCGGGCACCATCGTATGCCACAAGGATACCGGTGATGATACCCTCGCTGTTGCTAGCCACCAGCGTGTTAAGATAGCTGTACTGACTATCTTCCATCTTTACCAGACGCTCCATCATCTGATGGAAATCCACCAAAGTATGATGCGGACCAGCGAAGTTCTGGCAGCAGTCTGTGTTCATCGCTTCCATGATGAGCGATGCAATATGTGATGCCTTATCAGGCGTACCTTGCTCTATATGTACTTTCATTTTCCCTTTTAGTTATTTATGAAACAAGCGGAAACAACCCGAAAGTCGAATCCGCTTGCAAAGATAGTAAAAACAAACGAGAAAAACGAATTTTTATTGATTTTTAAAGACTCAATGTTGCATCTTTCAAATCAACAGCCTCCGCTTTCAGGGAGCCTTTACCTTTCAAAACTACTACACATTTACCAAAGAATGCCTTGCGATGAGGGTCGGTGAAGCGCTCCAGCGAGGTTTGGCAACCATTATCGGTGCCAAGAATCTTGAGTTCTGCCTTATTATCAAGCCCTTTCGAAGTTGCCATTTCAGCTTCCTTTCCTTCTACAGAGAAGAATATCTGGTTGCTGGCATTCGGACAAAGATTTCCATCCTTATCCACCACATTCACCTCGACGAAAGTAGTTGGTTCAGAGGCTCCAAAAGCCAGATTACCCTGATAGGTTTTCTTCAACACGAGATGATGAGGGGCACCAGCCGTTCTGATGGTCTGTTCTGCCACCTGCTTGCCATTCTTTCTTGCCACTACCTTCACCTCTCCCGATTCGAAGTTTACACGCCACATCACGTGATACTCCGTACTCTTCAGGAAAGCATCGCCTTCGTTCTTCGCCCCATAAACAGTCTTCTTGCGAACGCCCTGGCTCTTGCCATTCACAAAAAGTTCCACCTCGTCGGCATGGTTATAATAGCACCACATATCGATGGTCTGACCCGGGAGCCAGTTCCAGTGAGGGAAGAGATGGAGCACATCCTTGCTGGTCCACTCACTCTGATACATGTAATAACTGTCCTTCGGAAGACCCGCCAGGTCGATGATGCCGAAATAACTGCTGCGTGCCGGATAAGCGTAAGGCGTAGGTTCTCCGATGTAATCGAAACCGGTCCAGATAAACTGGCCACCCACAAAGTCGTTGTGCTTCACCACATCCCAGGTTTCCTCATGGGTACTGCTCCACGAAGCATGCATGTTGTCGTATGCCGAACACATAAAAGATGGGTCGGTATAGGGCAGCCACCATTCCTTCGGTGCCGTATAGATATGGTCGCTCGGCATCATGTAATAGCCGCGGGTCTGCAGGGCAGAAACACTTTCCGAAAGGATGAACGGCTTGTTAGGGAAGTTCTTGGGCACATCCTTCACCCACTGATGATGGTAGTTGAAACCGATGACATCGATGGCACCGCTCTTGAAGAGATGGTTCTTAGGGTCAGGTTCGTTGCAACCAGCCGTAACCGGACGCGTGCCCCAAGGGTCGTTCTCCTTCACCAGCTTGGCAAGATGCTGCGTCAGGAGCGAGTTTACGCTCAGTTCATCGCTATGTGCCAGGGTTGAAGCATCGTGCCCGGCATTCAATATCAGATTCGCCTGCTCCAGCGAAAGCGTATCGGCAGCGGCATCCGACCACTGTTCCAGCACCTCGTTGCCGATGCTCCACATGATGATGCTCGGATGGTTTCTATCCCGTTTTATCAAATCAGAAAGATCGCGCTTATGCCATTCACCAAAGAAGCGGGCATAGTCGCCATTCGATTTCTTGCGGCGCCACATATCGAAACTCTCGTCCATCACGAGGAGGCCCATCGAATCGCACATGTTCAAGAGTTCCGGAGCCGGAGGATTATGACTGCTTCGGATGGCATTCACACCCATATCACGGAGGATGGTGAGCTTGCGATGCATCGCATCCTCATTTACGGCTGCACCCAGACAGCCAAAGTCGTGGTGCTCGCAGACACCATTGATCTTGATGTTCCTGCCATTGAGGAAGAAACCCTTCTGCGCATCAAACTTCACATCCCTGAAGCCTGTGGTGGTAGTAGCGGTATCCACCACCTTACCATTCACCACCAGCTCGCTCTTCACGCTATAGAGATAACCTTTTGCGATATCCCAGAGCTGCGGATTCTTTACCTTAAGCTGCTGCACCTCGTTGCCCTGGCTCTTTGCCACCACCTTACCTTCGGCATCGTAGATGGTGTTGCGGATGGAAAGTTTCATCTTGCTGCCCTGGGCAAGGAAATCCACCTTCACCTTCACATCACCCTGCGGCGTGGTAGATACATACTGTCCCCACTGAGGGATGTATGCCTTCTTCATGGTCTTGGTGAGCCATACATGGCGATAGATGCCGCAGCCCGAATACCAGCGGCTGTTGGGCTGGTCGCTGTTATCCACCTTCACGGCGATGACATTATCGCCCTTCCTATTGATATAAGGTGTAAGGTCGTACTCAAAGGTGCTGTATCCATAAGGGCGCGTGCCTAATTTGTGCCCATTGATATAAACGGTAGAGTTCATATACACGCCATCGAAGGTGATGGTAAAGCGGTCGTACTTCTCCTTCGGATTCACGGAAAAATGCTTGCGATACCAGCCGATGCCTCCAGGCAGAGCGCCACCGCTGGCTCCCGAAGGATTGGATGGAGCGAAATCGCCCTCTATCGCCCAATCGTGAGGGAGATTCAAGCGGCGCCAATGTCCGTCAGCATACTCCGATTTCTGCATACCGGCACTATCGGCTAAAACGAAAAGCCAGTCTTTATCAAAAGACTGATGTTCGCGGGCGTTCAACGGATGAGCTAAAAGCCCACTCATCAAAACTACGCCCAATAATGTTTTCTTGTTCATTCCTATCGATATAAGAAATCCCACAGATAGCACAGATTTACACAGATTCATCTTTTCTGAGAATATAAAAAAATCTGTGAAATCTGTGTCATCTGTGGGAGATTAGACTACTTCAATTTTACAGTAACAACCTGGCCTGCATACTTCACCTTCTTGCCCTTAGGCGCCTTGGCGAGGCTGATGCCCTGCTGATTATCTCCACTAACCAATACCACGTTGAAGCGGCGCTTCTGAAGCATGCCATCAAAGCTACCCTTGCGGGCACCGATGGTCAGGGTCTTCTGAGCATCATCATACTGGAAGTCGATGGTAGCATACTTGCCCTTCTCGTAGTTATAGTTGGTGCCCTCATCCTCATAAAGCGTATAAGAACCGTCCTTGCCGGCATATACATAGAGGTCGATAAGCTCAGGCTTCTTCTGGTCGCTCCACTCCATTTCCGGACCGACAGGAAGGATGGATCCTTCTGGAACGAAGACAGGAATCTTCTCGTATGGCGCATCGGCTACGATGGTCTGACCTCCGGCATAATGCTTGCCTGTATAGAAATCATACCAACCCTTCTGCTTAGGAAGATAAACATTGCGGCTGTACTTCTGATACTCGCCCACCGGACAAGCCATCAGGGCAGAACCGAACATCCACTGGTCCTTGATATTGTAGATATTGTCATCACCATTGAAATCCATCACCAAGCCACGCATCATGGTGTAGTCCTTGAAGTGAACCATACCAGCCATGCTGTAAAGGTAAGGCATCAGGCGATAGCGGAGCTTGTCGTAGAACACGATGCTCTTGTAAGCCGGATGATCGGCTGGCGCGATGTTCCAAACCTCGCGGGTAGGCCACTGACCATGGGTGCGATAGAGCGGAACGAAGCAGCCGAACTCATTCCAGCGAGCCTGCAGCTCACGCCACTCCTTCAGGTCGGCATTTTCCTTACCGGTTTTGTCAAACTCCTGCTGGGCAGCCACATAGCGATTCTCCACGCAGAAACCTCCCTGGTCCATGCCCCAGAAAGGAAGACCCGCCATCGAATAGTTCAAACCGGCTGTCATCTGGGCACGCATATCCTCCCAGCGGGTAGCAATATCGCCCGACCAGGTGGCGGTGCTGTAGCGCTGCTCTCCTGCAAAACCGGAACGGGTCAGGAGGAAGACACGCTGGTTAGGGTTCACGCTGCGCTGACCATTATAGATGGCATCGGCATTCACGATGCTGTAGGCATTGAAATACTCGGTAGATGTACCCAGGGCAGTAGGACCCGAAAGTGCCTTACGATACCACATCGGAGTACAGTCGCGAACGTTTGGTTCTGATGCATCCATCCACCAGGCATCGATACCGAACTTATACTTGGAATAGAGATTCTCGTCCATCTGTCGCCAGAACATCTTTCTTGCTCCGTCAGAATAAGCATCATAGAAAGAACCACGGAAACCGAGCCAGTCGTGGATATCATCCTTGATAGCCTGATGATACATCCAGCCCTTGGCATCAAGCTCCTTATAGTTCTTCACGGTGTCGTAGAACTTAGGCCATACGGAAATCATGAATCTTCCGTTCATGGCATGGACGCTATCGAGCATCGCCTGCGGGTTCGGATAGCGTGCCGCCTCAAACTCATGGCTTCCCCAGGAATCCAGCTTCCAGTAGTTCCAGTCCTGCACGATGTTATCCACAGGAATCTTCAGGTCGCGGAACTTCTTCAGATTGTCCTCGATGTCCTTGCTGCTCTGATAGCGCTCACGGCTCTGCCAGAAACCGAGTGCCCACTTTGGATAAACCGAAGCCTTACCGGTAAGAGTGCGATAGCCCGAAATCACCTCGTCGAGGTTCTTGCCTGCAATGAAGTAGTAATCCATATCCGGCGACATCTCACTCCAGATGCTCAACTGGTTCTTTTCTGCCTCTGAACGGGGAGCAGCCACGCGGAGACCACAATAGGAAACGTCGCCATCTGGCTGCCATTCGATGCGGATAGGAGTCTTTACCCCCTTCTTGATGGCTACATCAAACTTATAGGAGTTCGGATTCCAGGCTGTACGCCAGCGCTCAGGTACCACCAATTTGCCGTCGATATAAATCTTCGTGTAGCCGGCATAGTAGAGGATAAACTGATAGAAGCTGTTGGTTGGCGCCTCCACGTAACCCTCGTAAACCACCTTGGAACCATTCAGGGCAAAGCCCTTTGGCAGGTTCTGGATACCGCCCTTATCAGTCTTGTTGCAGATTTCTGAAGCCTCAGGCATCGCATACTCAAAGTAGATGCTGTCTTCGCCGCGAACTATCTTCTGTCCGTTCTTATCCACGTAAGTACCGGTGAGCTGTCCTTCCTTGCCCTCCTTATCATAGAGTTTGAAGGCACGGTTCAGCTGCAGATAATCGTCAGGATTGCCCCAGCGGCAATAAGAGTAAGAATCCCAGAGGATACCATAGTTCTTGTTAGAAACGACAAAAGGCACACTCACCTTGGTGTTATACTGGAAGAGGTCTTCGTTCTTGCCCTTCATGTTGAGTTCCTCACTCTGATGCTGACCGAGACCATAGAAAGCCTCGTTGTCGGGAGAGTCGAAGAGGGCACGCCATGACCAGCCGTGCTTCTGCGCCTCAGGCACCTTGGCGATATCAACGCCAATCTCACGGTCGGGCACAGTGAAAGGCTTGAAGGTCTTTCCACCCTGCGCCACCTCGTTGAGGAGAACATTATCTTTCAAATCATAGAAAGTAATCTGACCGGTAGCCTCGTTCAAAACGGCACGCATGGCAGCTGTGGTGATGATGAGCTTGTCGCCCTGCTCCTCAACCTTGTAGTTTGCCTTGCTGTTCTGAGGCACGATAATCAGGCTCTGCTTGTTGCGGAAGCTCTGCTCGGCAGTGGCCTGCACACGGATTATCTGATCGTTTACAACCTGTAAGCGAATCTGACTTGGACCATAATTCTGGTGCTCTTTCAACTGAACGGTAAGATAATTACCCTTCTGGATAAATCCTGCTGCCTGGAGGCCTGTGGCGCTCATCAGCAGCACTGCTGAAATGAATAAAGTCTTAGTTATTCTCATTCTATATTATTTAGAGGATTGTTTGTTGTATTACTTAAATCTGTGGCAAAGATACGAAATTATTCCGATTCCATGGTGTGCAAATGTTTAGGATGAGGGTACAAAATGTTAACCCGAAACAAAAAATCCCCGAAGCAGGTAAACGAGACAACATTTTAGCAGTCTTGTTTACTTACTTCGGGGATGAAAGGATGTTATTCCTGAGCCTCCAGGTTCTTCTTGTATTGCGAAGGAGTAACGCCATACGCCTCCTGGAAATACTTGGAGAAGTAGCGAGGATTGTTGAAGCCCACCTTGTAGGCTATCTCGCTGATGTTATACTCATTGGAGTGGAGCAGATGCTCGGCATACTTGATTCTCTTGGCACGAAGATACTCCGAAGGCGTGATGCCCATGAGCGAAATCATGCGCTTATATAACTGTACGCGCGAGATGCAAAGATGAGCACTCATCGATTCCACGGATGTATCAGGGTTGCTCAGGTTGTCGCGGATATAGTTGTCGATATCCTCAATCAACTTCTGGTCGGCTGCTCCCAGCACGAAGTGACCGTTGTTGAGCTGCTTCTCCTTGACCACTTCGCCCGTAGGCTTCGCCACCATTCCAGTGCGCTTCACGAGATTCAGGAGATTCTTGAGTCGCAGGTTGAGCATGTCGATATTGAATGGCTTGGTGATATACTCATCCGCACCGCTCATCAGTCCCTCCTTGCGATGCTCATCGGCAAGACGAGCCGTCAGCATCACGAATGGAATGGAAGCAGTCTCGTCGTTCTCCTTCACCTGCCGGCAGAGTTCATTGCCATCCATCACCGGCATCATCACATCGCTGAGGATGATATCCGGACGATGGTCGATGATCTTGTTCCAGGCATCCTGACCATTCACGGCCTCAACCACGGTATAATCGGAAAGCAGGTCGTGCATGAACTCGCGGAAGTCGTCGCTATCATCCACCAGCAGCAAGGTTGGCTTGTGTGCAGATGAATCTCCCGCAGCAGGCTGCACCTTTTTGCGGGCCATGCCATAGAGGGAAGCCGATGCATCATCTATCAGCTCCGGAACATCATTCTCCACAGCCTTATGCACCGTGGTGATGACTGGAGCCGAACGCAAGGTACCCAGATGGGCATTCACCTTGGCAGAACCATCGTCTGCGATAGGCAATTCTACTACGAATATCGAACCGCCTGCTTCGTTGTCACTCACAGAAACCATTCCACCATGCAGCTCGGCATATTTCTTCACCAGGTTGAGTCCGATGCCACTGCCTCCGGCAGGCTGCATCTCGGTGCCGTTCACCTGATAGAAGCGGTCGAAGACATTCTTCTTCTCTTCATCGCTGATACCCTTGCCAGTATCAATCACATAGATGCAAAGCATATCGTGCTCACCGCCCTTCATCTCGAAACGGGTCTTGGCACGCAGCGAAACTACAATCTTGCCGCCATCAGGGGTAAACTTATAGGCATTGCTCAAGAGGTTGTTCACTATCTTGCCCACCTTATCCACATCCACCGTCATGTTCAGCTTAGGGAATTCCGATTCGAACTCCAGCGTCACCTTGTTGTTGGCAAGGATACGGAAGGAAGCACAGATATTATCCACGAAACTCACTATTTCCGTTTGCGAAAGATTCAGCTTCTCCTTGTTCTGGTCGAACTTGCGGAAGTCGAGAATCTGGTTCACCAGATTGAGCAGACGGGTGGCGTTGCGATGAATCAGCTCCAGCTTTCTGCGCTTGGCAGGGTCGGCTTCTTCTCTTATCATCGTCACCAGAGGCGAGATGATGAGGGTGAGCGGAGTGCGGAGCTCATGGCTCACGTTGGTGAAGAAGTTCAGCTTCAGCTCGTTCAGTTCCTTGGTCTTCTTCATGCTGTCCTCCATGCTCTTGCGCTCAAACTGATTGCGCTGACGCTCTATCATTCTGCGACGGTAGAGGAAGAAGGCTGCGGCTATCAGGGCGATATATACCAGGAATGCCCAGATAGAGAGATAGAAAGGTGGAGCCACATTGATTTCCAGCTCGCTGATCTCGTCGTTCACGGTTCCGTCGCCGTTCACCACCTTCACCTGCAGGATATAGCTGCCCGAAGAGAGATTGGTGAAGGTTACCTCCGGACGGTCGGCTGGTGTGAGCAGCCACTTGTCGGTGACTCCCTTCATGCGATAGAGGAAGCGGTTGCGCGATGGCACCGTCACTTCGCTGGAAGCCAGCTGGATGGTGAAGGCATTTTCCTTATAGCTCAAATCAAGACGATGGCTGGCATCGAGCGACTCCTCTAGAATCACCCTGCCTTCATACTCCTCGCCTGCCGTCAGGGCATGATCGAAGAGAACCACGCCGCTGAAGAGTGCACGCACATGGTTCTTGGCATTCTGTGCCGAACGGGGACTGATGATATTCACACCATCCTGTCCGCCGATGGCGATGTCGCCATTGCGCATCAGGCATGCCGAGCGATAGTTAAACTGGCGCTCCTGCAAGCCATCCAGCGAATTATAGTTGGTTATCTTCAGGTACCATTTGCCTTCTTCATCCTTATCTACCTTCACATGGGTAACCACAAACTCTGAAACCAGCCACATCGTATGGTTCTTGTCCTCGATGATGGAGCAGCCCACGGCTCCCGGCGTACCGTTCAGATTATTGATGTTCTCCACCTGGTTCGACTTCAGATCATACATGGCGATGCCCGAAGGAGTGGCTATCCAGAGGAGTCCACGACTGTCTATCATCGAATAGTTAATAGATGGACTCAAGAAAGCCTTTCCGTTCGACAGCTTGCTCAAATCCGTAATCTTCCGGTCATGGAAGTCGAAGACCGACATGTTCTGCGAATGTCCCAACAGCAGCTGGTTGGCATTCTGCATGAAGAGTGAGTTGATGAAGTTGCTCGTAAGCTTGGAATTGCTGGTATTGTAGGTTTCAAATTTTTCCGTATTCGGGTCGAAAATCTGGAAACCGCCGCCCAGGGTTCCTATCAGAAGCCGATGGTCGGGAGCCTCGGCAAGACACCAAACGCTGTTGTTTGCCAGTCCGCTGGTTCCGGCATGATAGGATTTCCACACGCCGTGCGACAAGCGCGCCAATCCGCCATTGAAGGTTCCGAAATACAAGGTTCCATCCTTCATGGTGGTACTGCTCACCACCACTTCAGAACCCAGTCCGGTTTTGGCTCCATAGAAACGAGACGACTGGCCCGTTGTCGGATTGTATGCCACGATGCCCGCATCGTTGGTACCGCACCAGAGATTGCCGTTCAGATCCTGCGTAATGGTACATACATCGCCCAGCGGAATGGTATAGAATTTGGTGGAAGATGCAGAATAATAGTTTACTCCGTTCTTGTAGGTACCCACCCAGAGAGCATCGTTGTCATCCACGTACAACTCAGGAAGCGAGTTGTCGGAGATAGACCCCTTATCATTAGGATTGTACATAAACTGGCGGCAGATTTTCTTGGCATAGTCCAGATAAATCAAGCCATTATGGTCGGTTGCAATCCACATGTGTCCCTGCTTGTCTCTTGCCATATCACGGATAATGACTTTGCGCCCCGGATAAGCCGGCACATCAAAGCCGAAGGTGGCCAGATAGCCCTTCGCCCCGACAAACCATTTCTTCAGATTCTTATGATACACATAGATGCCCAGATTGGTATTCACCCAATAGTTGTTCTTGCTGTCTACGAAGGTGAAGACCGAATGGTCGGTAGAGAGTCGGTTGTTAAGGATAAAACGGTCCATCCACACCACTTGCTGGGCATAGCCATCCAGTCTGCAGATCACACCATTGACGAAGGTTACCACCGCCTGTCCGTTGTCCTCGCGGATACAGCTCACCTGATAATCAGGCAGCGAACTGCGTGATTTCGTCTTGGAAAAAGGGAAGAGAAAAGCTGTCATGTTCTTGACATCCACAAAATAGATGCCCTGACCATACACACTCATCCACATGTTTTTCTTCGAGTCGATGAGCAGTTTGTAAGGAGGTCCATCCACGCCGATGGTCTTGAGCCATTCCTCTGGCTTGCGTTCGAATCGCTCCTTGTCATACTGGTAGATGCAATATCCCACCCCGGTATGAATCCACAGCGACCCGTCGATGGCCTGCTGAATTTCATCCACCGAATTGTTGGGGATGGAATTGGGATTGCCATCATCGTAGAGGAATGCCTTCATACGAAATCCGTCGAAACGGTCGAGTCCCGACTGGGTGCCAAACCATACATAGCCCTTCTGGTCTTTGAATATGGCATTCACCTGACTGTTGCTCAATCCATTTCTGTTGGTCAGACGATTAAAATCCACTGCCCCATAAGCACCGATGGCATTACAGGGCAGCGACTTCATCGCCAGCAAAAGCATCACCAGGATGCCTTTCAGAAATAGTTTTAGTTCTTGTTTCATTTTAGTTTGTTATATTTATAGGTTTATATTTTCTGATTGATATTCATCTTTCTTCCTCGTTCTTTTCCGAGCTTTCTCTGATTTTGAGAATCATCGGCACCACCTCTTTATATATCTTCTCATCGCCGTTGATGCTTCTCATCAACAGTTCGCATGCCTTGGATCCCTGCTCGTGTGCCTTATCCATGATGGCGGTGAGTCTTGGAGTAACGAAGGCAGCAGTATCCCCATCGGTAAAACCGATGATGGCCACATCCTGCGGAATGCGCAGTCCCTTTGCCTTGATGGCATCGAAGGCGGCATAGGTGATGATATCGTTGAAGGCGAGGATGGCATCAGGCGGATTCTCCCCTTCCAGCAGTCGGAGCGTAGCATTGCGTGCCACATCGAAATCGATTTTATCGCAAACCACCAGCGAGCGGTCGATAGGAATCCTGTTCTCGCGGAGAGCCTCCAGATAGCCATGCTTGCGGCGGCGCACCATGTCGAGATGGTTAGGACCACCGATGAAGGCAATGCGGCGGGAACCGGTCTCTATCATGTGCTGGGTGGCCTCCTGTGCTGCCACGTCGCCATTGCCCACCACCTGCGAGAACTTGTCTTCCAGGCAGCAGCGGGCAAAGAACACCAGCGGTATGCCCATATCATGAAGCTGCTCGAAGTGCGAATAGTCGGTAGTATCCTGCGCCAGACAGGCGATGATGCCTTCCACATGCATGTTAAGAAAGTTGTCCAGCGCCTTCGCCTCGCGCTCATGGTTCTCATGACTGTTGGCGCTGATGACTGAATAGCCCAACTTCGACGCATAATCCTCTATGCCGTCGAGCACGGCGGCATAATAATGGGTCACCAGGTTAGGTACTATCACGCCAATCACTCTCGGAGCCTCCTTTCGAAGACTCTGAGCAAAAGGATTAGGCCGGTAATTAAGCTCCTTGGCAAGTTGCTTCACCTTCTGGGTCATTTCCTCACCCACCTCGTGGCTATTGCGCAAAGCACGCGATACCGTGGCTATGCTCACACCTAGTTTATCAGCCAGGTCTTTAAGTGATGTTCTACGCTGTTTCATGAATCTCGTTCTCGATACTAGTGTATCATTTTTCTATAAGTTAACCATCTATTTATGCATCTCTTGATAAGACACAATGCAAAGATAATGCCAACGAGCGCAATGAAAGCTTGCTTTCAAATTGCCGAGTGCAGCTTATCTTATGCAAAGATAGTGATTTTATCCGAAATTGCAAACGTTTACGTGTGTTTTTTCATGGAAAAACATCATTTTTTCAATAAAAACTTGTAATTTTGCAGCCGAAAGTAATGAATAGTTGATAATAAGTTAGTTAGAAACAAAAGGCTTCAGAATGTCGGGAGGACAATCTGAAGCTATTTTTTATATATCATACTTATATTGAATTTACTTTAGACACAATACTGAATCTTCGTTAGATATAATACTCTGCCGAATCTACCAGGCCGGCTCTGAGTGCATACTTGGTTGCTTCATGCACATTGTTCACGCCCAGCTTTCGGAAGATATTCTTGCGGTGGGTGTTCACGGTATGGAAACTGGAGAATCGCTTTTCGGCTATTTCCTTGGTGGTCATTCCAAGGGCGATGTCCTTCAGGATTTCGGTCTCGGTCTTGGTAAGGTTCACCTTCTCTTCCGGCTCCTGCTGCACGGGAGCCAACAGAACCTCCATCATGCGCTGGCAGACAAAGCGGTTGCTTGCCACGCAGAAACGGATGGCCTCCTTAATCTCCATCATCGGACTCTCCTTAAGAAGAACACTAAACATGCTGCTGCTGGCAATGAGCACCTTCACGAAGTCGGCACTCAAATCTTCACTGAATAAAAGCCATCGGGTATAGGGGAAACGCTGGTTGAGGATGAGGAGCTCGGCGGCATCATTGATGTCGAAGAGCGTGTAGTCTAATACCACTACCGTATCCTCGTTCTCCTTCAAAGCGAGCATCAGCTCCGTCTTGTCTTCCACGTACTTGGTCTCAAACCCTTCCATTTTCTCTATCACATAGGTCAGTCCGGCGCGCGTGATGTCCTGCTTGTCTGCTAACAGAATTTTCATGATTCAATTCTCCTATTCTTTTATGTTGTTATACTCTCTTCTATCTCTTATATGACCTGTTTTTATAAAAAGTTTGCCATGGCAGAAACGCCACAGCAAACTTATCTATTTCTAGATACCTAGCAAAACGCTAGGTATCAACATCGTCTTTTTTTTAGAATGTCATGAGGAATCCGAAGCGGATACCCCACTTATCCACGTTGGCGTGGTCTAAGTAGTTCAGGCGGCGCACATAATCGATTCCAAAGAACTTGAAGATGTTGTGCACACCTGCCACAAATTCCCAATATGGCGTATTGCCGAAGGTATAGGAATTGTTAGGGAACTGGAAGATGACGTCATCCGTAGGATTCTTCACCGGATTGTTCTTGTCAGTCAACTGTCCCCAGACTCCCTTCACTGCCACGTATTCACGCCACTTCAACTTCTTGATCAGCGGAATGCGGTTCAGGAGCTTGCCGTTCATATCCCAGGCCACCGACCAGAACACCTGGCGGTCGCTGAGGAACTCCCAGTCTTTCATCATACTGATGGTTGCCTCCTGCTCAAAGTAAGAGAGGTTGACTGGTGGCTGGACGAGCATAGTGAATGGCACCTTGTTCCACTGCATCTTGCCCACGATATTGAAATCCACATAGCCGAAGCTTCCCAGCCACTGGCGCTTGTAGATGCCCAGGCGGGTGATGTTGCTCTGATACTGACCGCCCATGAAGCCATCCAGTCCCATGGTGTGCGAGAGCATCAGTTCCGGACTATCCAGGTTGATAGGCAATCGCTGCTGCTTGGTGTTCACATAGGTGACACCCGGGTTGTAGTCAATGCCCACGGTGGCCTCCGTGGTGCGGATCTTCTTCACTTCCGTGCCGTCGAGCTTGAAATAATGAAGATGGCCCACAGGGCGGTTGCTCTGCCACTTGATGCTCGTGTCGAAGCGGAAGCCCCAATCGGTCTCGTAGGTGAAACCCAGCTTCTGGCGCTGATACAGATACATCTGGTCTTGCGTGGTGGCACGGATGGTCATAAACAGGTTGTCCTTGTTGTGCAGCAGGTTATCATCCGAAGGCGAGGTGATATCATGACCCACCTCGAAGGTGAACTTGCGCATCGGGAACTCAAACGGACTGTTCTTCTTCTTATTCAGCGAATAGGTGAAAATGTGACCGTAATACCATTCATGACTCTTCGTACCGTATGCCCCGTAACCATCCCAGAAGAAATGAGGGTTCAAGGCTGCCATCGTACGTCCGGCAAGGCGCAGGCGCAAGCCATCCACGAAGTTATTGGAAATGAAGGTGTTCACCGGACCCAAGTCGAAGATGCTTCGCTTGTCGTCCTTCTGGTTCTTATGAGCCACCTCCACATAGTTCTCCATCAGCGCACGGATGCCGAAGATGATATATTTAAAGCCCTTGGAGTTCTCCATGCGATGGATAAAACTGTCCATCGACGATTCACTCTTGGTCAGGTCCACCTGTCGGTATTTGTTCCAATAAGCCTCATCTCGGTTCATGGCATCCATATCGTGCCTTACCTTCGCCTTACCCTTGAAGAGCATCTTAGGCAGCGGGTCGAAGGCATAGTCGGTGAGTCGCGTATTGCGCACCACCAGCAGGTCCTGCAGCAGCTTATTCATGTGCATCTCTGCTATCATATCGTCCTTGGTGAGTACCCACTCGCCATTGTCGAGCTTGGTATATTCCTGCTCTATCTTCATATCCTTCACCCAGTTCACGTCGGAATTGTGAGGCATATAGAGATTACATTTCTTCACGTGCAGACTGCTGTCGGCAAGCACATAGAGTTCGCCACGGAAGCCGAAGTCCTGACTGTTGGCTGGGATAAACTGCAGGTGATAGCACAGGTCGCGCTCCACATACACCGTGTCTTCTATATAATAATGGTAGAAGCTGATGGCAGTCTTGCCGATAGGTGATGGGAACGGATACTGCAGCAGGCGCACATAGTCGTCGTAGATATCCACGTCGGTGAACACTTCCTTCAGGGCTGTGTTCAGGATCTCTCCAGTTTGGATTACCTGTCCGATACCATTGCTCTGCTGACCCTTGATGATATCCTTCTCAGTCTTCGGATCCTTGCGGTAGATGTGCTGCGAAACGGTCTCGTCGATGCTTACAGGCAGGGTGAGCTTGCCGTTGTAAGGCGAAGTCTCCACCTGGTCGAGCAGATACTGTCGCTTGCTGAAGAACTTGCTCTCCAGCTGTTCCTTGCTCAGGTCGTTGAGGGCGAGGGTGATTTTCTGATATTTATCATATTGATAATAATCATGGTTGCTCAGGTCGCTCTTCTTCTTGGCAGCGATGACACGGCGCATGAGTTCCACGGCAGGATTATCCTTGCGCTTGTATCTGCCTTTCTTCGATTTCACGACCACTTCGCCCAGTTTATGGGTATCATCCTTGAGTTTCACCTCGATGAAGTTGGTCTTCTCGTCAATCTTCACGGTCTGGGTTTTGTAGCTCAGCGCGCTCACGGTGAGCACCCATGCAGGATGCTTCTCGATGGTGAACTTACCTTCTCCATCACTAGACACGCCGATCTTGTGGCCCTTGTACTGCACACTTGCATAAGGCACCGCAAAGCCATCATCATCGATGACCCTTCCCGTTATCTTCTGCTGCGCCATCATCTGCAGGGTAGAAACCATGAAGAGGATGAGCATGAAATACAATTTTTTAATACCTTTCATTACCTTTATTATATATAGGGGCTTGCAGCCCGTTATTAATTCATACTGGTTTTCGGGCTGCAAAGTTATAAATAATCTCTGAATTTCGATGAAAAACCGATTATATATTTCAGTTTTTTATGAGATTTTCAGAAATTCCTCCATTTCTGATAGATTTCGGATGATTCCATCGGGGATGGATTCGTCCACCTGCTTCTCCTCCCACTGCAATCCCTTGATCCAAAGGGTATGGCAACCCAGCTTGTGGGCAGGGATGATATCCTTGCCGTAGGTATCGCCCACCACCAATACCTGAGAGGCTGGCAAATCCAAGGCACACACGCCCAGGGCGAAGATGGCAGGGTTCGGTTTGCGGACGCCCACCACGGCGGATTCTATCACATCCTTGAAATACCCGTCAATCTCCGCATCCTTCAACACCTGGTTGATATTGCCGTAGAAATTGGAAACGAGTACCATCGGATAACCCGCCTGCTTCAGATGCTCCAATACCTGCTTGTTCTCGTGCAATAAATCCAAGGTCTTGGCATTAATGTAATGCGCCATATCCACCGCAATCTGATGGATTTCAGAATCGGAAAGGGAGAGCAAAAGACTTTCTGAAGATGCATCTGAATCATTTCCAAGCTTCGCTTGCTTCTCTGCATCATCCTTTCCTGTCTCCAGCAACTCCTTTCCTGCCAGGAAATTCAATTCCAGAATCAGTTTTTCTCTGAGAATATCCTCGAAATGGAAATCTGGTGTCACGATAGGGTTCACCGCCAGGGCTCTCTCGCCATACACGTAGGCATCACGGAAAGCCTGCTTGTGGATACTCACTCCTGGCTCCACCTCTTCATCAGCAGCCACGCCGATGCCAAAGTGCTCGTAGCCCTGCCACAGCACTTCCGACCAATGGTCGCCCCTGGTATCGAGCGTACCGCCATAGTCAAAGATAATTCCTTTTATATCTAGTTTCTTCATTTTTTCCTTTATTAATTGGTTTTCTGCTTGCGCTTCTGCTCTTCCTCGTATTCCGCCTGAATCTGCTTCAGGTCCTTGTTTCCTACCTTGATGAGCAGGATGCCGATGGCTATCCATACCAGCTCACGGATGCGGGTGATAAGACCCGTGCATACGCCCAGGGCTCCCGTAAGATGCAGACCATCCACCGCCAAGGCAAGACCGCCTTCTCGGGCGCCCAACTGCATCGGAGAGAAGAAGATGAGGTTACTGAAGAGCGATGAAAAGGCGAGAATCAGAATACTGTCTGCTATGCTGATATCTGCTGCAAACGCCTTCAGAATCAGATAAATTTCCAAGCTCTGCAACACCCTTGCCATCACCTCAAAGGAAAGAGAGGCATAGAACGTGCGCTTGTGCTGACCATGCAGTAAGGCTATCTGCGAATCAATCTGCTCCAAGGTATCCTGTTTTTCCTGCTCAAATCTCCTTGCCCAGTTCTTCACAAAAGGAATATGGGTAAGAAGGCGGATGCCCTTCTGTGCCATTCCCGTCTTGTAACCTCTTACGAAGAAATAGATGGCAAGCATGCAGAAGGCTGCGATAACGCCCAGCATAATGCCCATCGATACCCCTACGGGATACAAGGCGATATAAAGAAATACCGACAAGAACCAGAACCAGAAATGCGAGAAGATGTGCATCATCACGTAGAGAATCACCGATGATGTTGCCTTGCTCACACCCGTAAACGGCTTCAGCTCCATGATGCGGTAAGGCTCGCCGCCCATCAGTCCGCAAGGCGTGGTATAGTTCAGGGCGAATCCGCTCACGGTGAGCTTATACACTCGCCAGAACGACAGCCCCTTCACCCTGCCCTCGTCGTTGATGATAAGCCACCAGGAACAGGTGTTCACCCAATAGATCACGAGCCACAAACCGAGAATCAGCGGGAAATAGATGCCCGCCTGCTTCAGATAGCGCCAGATATCGGTATAGTCCATATCCATCGTGCAGAGCATGATGATAATGGCGATGATTCCGAACGCCATAAAAATATTTCTGAATTTATTATTCATAAGATACGATTTTATGCCTCATACTCTCCCTTCAGAACCTTCTGGTTGAGCTTCAGACAAAGGCGCTCGTGGGTTCCTCGCATATAGAAGAAAATCAGACTGAACACGGTAATCTCGACTGCTGGATAGAGCCATGGCTCACCTATCAATATGGATACAAACAGCGTGATGCTGCGCCAGTTGAAGGTAAGAACGTTGGCAAATTTCATCAATGGAAGACTGCCTGCACGGAAGTCGGCACGCAACTGCTCAGGCAACTGCTGCGGATATCTTTCGCGCAGATTTCTCTTGAATATCTGGAAGATAGGAGTATCTCGCTCCTGACCCAAGGTATAGTTCTTATAAAAGAACTGGAAGAGTTTCTGCACAGGCTCCTTCTTCCATTTCATCTGCTTCCACAGTTCCACCTGCTTGCTGGCATCATCCAGTTCGCTGCCCTCCTTGCCTTTCAGGAAGAAGAGGTGAATCTGGCGGTAGTAGTCGGCAAGACGGCTCTGAATGGCATGGCAGCCGAAACCGGCAACGATGCAGAGTGCCCAGATTTTCCAGCCCCACTCCGGCATCAGGCGGAAAGAGATGGCAAAGTAGATGCTGACAAACCAGAAGTCGCCAGCCGCACCATCCAGGATTCTGCCCAGGGCACTCTTCTGGTTGGTAAGACGTGCCAACTGTCCGTCGCAACTGTCATAAACATTTGCCCAGATGAGCAAGAAGATGCCCAAGATGTTGATTGCCAAATCGTCGAAATAGAAGCAGATGCCCGCTCCTACGCCGAGGAAGATGGAAAGAATGGTCACCACATTTGGGGTGACGTGAAGCATGCGGAAGAATCGTGCCCACTGGTAGCCAATGGGACGATAGAAATAAATATCAATGTGCTCCTCGGTATCCGCTGATTTCAGAGAAGCCTTAAATTCCTGATTCATCTTTTTTATTTTTAATTCCTATTTTTTCCTATATATTTATTTTGTTATTCCTATATCTTTTTTATTTTGTTATTCCTGTATCATTTTTGTGGCGATATAGAACGCAGCCTCATCACGGCATGGCGCAAAGCTAGGCCAGTCGTTGAAGTCGATAATCTTCACGCTGCCATCCTCGCCTACCACGCAGTCGCCGCCATATACTGGCACACTTAGCATATCAGCAGCCTTGTCAGCCTCAGCCTTCAAGGCATCGGCATCGAAGGCGATGCCCTGCGCATCACCATTGATCACCTCCAAACCAAACTTGGAACGATGACCGCATTTCGAAGGATAGAACCAATAGAAGAAATCGGTGCCCGATACGCCATAGAACTTGATGAGGTCGCCCTTCAGATGCTCGTTCACCACCACCGAAGTAATGCCGCGCAGCCAGAAATTCTTCAGCAGCGCCTCAGCCTCCTGCTCGTTCTGCACATAGCAGGTATCCTCCTTCTGCTGCGCACAGCCGTCGCCACGCTTCAGCCAGCAAGGATAGTGGATATCCTTCACCATCTCCCCGTTTCTGCCGATGATGCGGCTCTCGGGAGTAGCGATGCCTCCGGCGATGAAACGCTCGGTCATGATGCGGCGGATGCAGCGGTTCACGCCCAGACTGGAGTTCACCACCAACACACCTTCTTCCTCAATTCTGCCCAGCACATCCAACGCCTGCTTGCTGCGTGCCATCGAGAAGAAGCCGTCCACGCCCACGGCCACACGGCAGCGAGGCCATCCGTAGGCTCTCTCCAGCACGGCAGCCTTGCGGCAGAACTCCTTCTCACACATCAGCATCACCTGCGCTCCCAGCGCCTCCAGCTGCTCTTTCACAGCGTTCATGATGGCAGCATCGTTATCCACGCAATTAGGCGAAAACTCGTTGCCACGGCACACGCCCACCAGGGTCTTACCCTCCAGCGGATGGATAAAAGCCTCAGCCTTGGCGATATCTTCCTTGTGGTCAACATCCAGAATCTTGTTGATAGGATAAGCCTCCAGCTTCAAGCCCTCCACCACCAGCTGGCGCTGGAAGTTGCGCATGCGGCTCATGCCCTGCTCCATGCAATGGTCGAGCACATCCAGCGCCTTGTCGCCCAGGCAATAGATGCCACCCGAAATCAGATGGTCGTCGCCCTCCTGCTTGTCGTGGAAGCCCGTGATGCTAGGCTTCTTGTGGGAACCCTGCTTGTCGAGCAGACTGGCACCCTCGGCATCCGCCTGCTTCTCCACGCCAACCCACAGCGGCTTTTCATCGTCCACGTATGGTGTAACAGCCATACATCCGTCAATATCTTTCGCATTTTGAAAGTAACGGATATACTTTTTGAACTCCTCCTCACGGAAGATGGTATCCACGGTGGTGAGACAGAAACGCTCGCCCCTGAGATAAGGCGAGAGGGCATGCAGACTGTGCATGGAACTAGGAGTGGTCTTCACCACCAGGCGCAAAGGCACTGGCAACTGCATCTGCTCCAGATGTTCACGCACCGCTGTGCTCCATTCATTGACAATCACAACAATTTCCGTGGCACCGCAATCTACGAAGATGCGCAAAAGGCGCTCTATCATGGGTTCGCCACACAATGGCACCAATGGTTTAGGCTGTTCCACGCCCTCCTGTGCCAGTCGGCTTCCCTCGCCTGCGGCAATAACTGCAAATCTCATTCTATTTTTTCTTTTATATTCAAGTATGGCATGTTTTTGGAACATGCTGAAGTTCAGTTTATAATTTCTGTTTGTAGCAGCGGCGGCGGCGATGCTGCACGCTCTCCAGATACTGCCACTGGCTCTGTACGCCCTTATTGGTCTCCATCTGCGGCATCGCCTCGGCCCACTTGAAGCCGTAGCGGTGATATTGCTCGATAAGGTCGGCAAAAATCAGGGCATTGGCACCCTTGCTGCGATATTCCGGCAGCACGCCGATGAGCACCAGGTCTACGGTGTCGGTCTTGTGCAATTTCAGTGCCTTCACTATCTGCCACCAGCCCCAAGGCAGCAGCTTGCCGTTGCCTATTTTCTGCAGGGCATCGGTGAGCGACGGGAAGGATACGCCGAAGCCTATCAGGCGGTTGTTATCGTTGCCATCCACCACACCGGTGATAAGGTTCGTATCGGCTATCTTGATGTAGGAATCCACATAACCATCAATCTGATTCTCGGTGAGCTGCTGGAAGTCGTAGAGGTCCTTGTAGGTCTCGTTCACGATGTGGAACACCTCTCTGCCCATGCCCTGCTTCACCAGTTCGTTCTTGGTAAACTTACGCACGTGCAGGTTGTATCGCTTCTCTATCATTTCGGCAGTCTTGGCGAATTTCGGCGGTGTCACCTCAGGCACCTTGATGCGATATTCCACCCAGTCGTTGTCTTTCTTCAGGAGATTGAAGCCTTCGATGTGCTGCGGATAATAAGGGTAATTGTAGTTCACGTACATGGTAGATTTCTCGTGAAAGCCCTCAATCAGCATGCCTTCTCTATCCATATCGGTGAATCCGAGCGGTCCCACCATCTCTTCCATCTTGTGTTCTCTTCCCCAATCAGCAACGGCATCCAGCAACTTGCACGATACCTCCATATCGTCGATGAAGTCGAGCCAGCCGAAGCGCACCTGCTTCTTGTTCCATTGCTCGTTGGCACGGTGGTTGATGATGGCAGCCACTCTGCCCACCACCTTCGGCACACTGTAGTCGATGGCCAGGAAATACTGAGCATCGCAGAATTCGAAAGCCGGATTCTTGGCATTGCTCAGCGTATTCCATTCATCAAGCCGCAGGAAGGGCACAGCAAACTTGTTCCCCTTATAGAGGTCGTAATAGAACTGGATGAAAGCCCTCAACCCCTTCTTGGTGGTAACCGGTACGATTTTTATATCACTCATTTAACTATCTATTTTTCTTTTTCTATTTCTTTAAAACGGCATTTATCTCTTATCAATTAATAGAGTTCATCTCTTTTAAATCAATGGAGTTCATCTCATTTAAATCAATGGACTTCATCTCTTTTTAATTAATGTATAAGAGAAAACCGCTGCAAAATTACGAGTTTTTTTCTACTCTGCCAACTAATAGCAGATTTTTTTTCAAATAGATAGTTAAAATGCCCGAATATTTAGTTCAAAAGAAAATAAAACAGTACCTTTGCACAATGAATTTGGCAATTCTGATAGAAAAAGTAGTTTCGGAAAATATGAAGAAAACGAGAGATAATTATACTTTCCTCACCCATGCCCCCGTGCACAGGGTGGTTTTCACGATGGCGATTCCTACCATCATCAGCATGTTGTCGACGAGTATGTACAACCTCGCCGACACCTATTTCGTGGGCAGCATCAACACCCAGAGCGTGGCTGCCGTGGGCGTATCGTTTGCCATGATGGCGGTGATTCAGGCTGTGGGTTTCTTCTATGGTCACGGATCAGGAAACTACATCTCCCGCATGCTGGGCGCCAAAGAGGAAGAGAAGGCGAAGAAGATGGCTGCTACGGGCTTCGTACTGAGTTTTCTTACGGGTCTCATCATCGCCGTTTTAGGACAAATATTCCTTACACCGCTCTGCATTCTTCTGGGTTCAACACCTACCATCCAACCCTATACAGAGCGCTATTTGGGCATCATCCTGCTGGGAGCTCCTTTTATGACTACATCCTTAACGCTCAACAACATGATGCGCTTTCAAGGCAACGCAATGTATGCCATGAAGGGCATCATGTCGGGCGTATTGCTCAATCTGATTCTTGCTCCACTGCTTATCATTTATTTTGCCTTAGGCATCACGGGTGCAGCCATTGCTACCCTCATCAGTCAGTGCTTCGGTTGCGCCATGCTTTTCTGGATGTCGCACAAGGGACAGAACATCAGGATTCACCTTCGCAACTTCACGCCAACCAAGGCATACGCCAAGGAAATCATCTTTGGCGGCACCCCATCCTTGTCAAGACAGGGCTTGGGAAGCATCGCCACCCTGGTGCTGAATGTGGCAGCAGGAGCCTATGGTGATGCGGCCATTGCGGGCATGAGTATTGTAACAAGAATTTCCTTCTTCACCTATGCCGTTGTCATTGGTCTTGGACAGGGATTCCAGCCCCTCTGCGGTTTCTGCTATGGTGCCAAACTCTATTCCCGAGTAAAGGATGCCTACTATTTCTGCATCAAATGCGGCACGGTGTTTCTGGCTGCATGTGCCGTTATCGGCTTCATCTTCTCAGAGCAGATCATCGAACTTTTCCGTGATGACCCTCATGTAGTGGCCGTGGGTTCCGTAGCCCTGAAGTGGCAGGTAATCAGTTTTCCGCTGATAGCCACCATCGTGCTTACCAACATGCTGATGCAAACCATCCGCAAGCCTATCCGAGCCAATATCGTAGCGGCAGCCCGAAGCGGACTCTTCTTCATTCCGCTCATCTTCATCCTCCCTCATTTCTTCGGATTGCTGGGTGTAGAGATGTGCCAGGCGTGGGCAGATGTCTGCTCCTTCCTCGTGGCGGTTCCGATAGCTTGGAGTGCATTCAGGGATATGTCAAGATAGTTTCTCATTTTAACGCTTATCTCCACCCCCACTTTTTCCACTCCATCTTTCCATTTCTACAAAAAAAATCCAAAAAAGCTTCTTTATTTCTTTGCAGTTCAAGAAATTAATCGTATCTTTGCACTCGAATTTTATTGATACATTAAGAACATGAGTAAAGATACATTAACTCATCAGCTGACAGAGACTATCGATGAGCTTTCTAGCGCCGAATCATTGAAGGGTCTCTTCCATCAGCATCGAGACGGAAATCCACTTCCTTCGGGCAAGGCGCTCGAAGACATCATCAATCTGTCTCGTTCTATCCTCTTTCCGGGATATTTCGGAAACTCTTCCGTCAATATCTCAACCATCAAATATCATATCGGAGTAAGAGTAGAAAAACTCTACGAGATGCTCGCTGAGCAGATTCTCGCCGGACTGTGTTTCGCCAATGACTGCGAAACGGAAACTCAGGCTGAACTGCAGCACCAGCGTGCCAAAGCAGGTGTCATAGCGGCAAAAGCCATCATGGAATTTCCTAACCTCCGCAAGATTCTAGCCACCGACGTGGAGGCTGCCTACAACGGCGACCCTGCTGCGATGAGCCACGGAGAAATCATCTCCTGCTATCCCGTAATCAAGGCGATAACCAACTATCGCATCGCCCATGTTCTGCACAAGCTCGGCGTGCCACTCATCCCAAGAATGATGACGGAGCTGGCACACTCGGAGACGGGTATCGATATCAATCCTGAGGCTACCATCGGCCACCACTTCACCATCGACCACGGCACGGGTGTGGTTATCGGTGCCACCTGCATCATCGGCAACAACGTGAAACTCTATCAGGGTGTCACCCTGGGAGCCAAGAGTTTCCCGCTGGATAAGGACGGCAACCCTATCAAGGGAATCCCTCGCCACCCAATCCTGGAAGACGACGTCATCGTGTATGCCAACGCCACCATCCTGGGCAGAATCACCATCGGAGAGGGCTGCATCGTGGGTGCCAACGTGTGGGTGACCAAGGATATGAAGCCGAAAACAAAGAAATATAGAAAAGAAAAACAAAGTTTATTAGATATAGAATTCAATAATGGAACAGGAATTTGAACTCATTGCCAAGACCTTTATGGGTCTGGAGCCAGTCTTGGCTGAGGAGCTCACCCAACTGGGTGCTAACAATGTACAAATAGGTCGCCGCATGGTATCTTTCACAGGCGACAAGGAAATGATGTATCGTGCTAACTTCCAGTTGCACACAGCCATCCGTATTTTGAAACCTATCAAGCACTTCAAGGCACGTTCTGCCGAGGAGGTGTACGACGAGATTCAGAAGATTAAGTGGGATGACATCTTAGACGTGAAGAAGACTTTCTCGGTAGATTCTGTAGTCTATTCAGAGGAGTTCCGCAACTCACGCTTCGTGACTTACAAGGTAAAGGATGCCATCGTGGACTGGTTCCGCGAGAAGCAGGGCACACGTCCTAACATCAGCGTTTCTAACCCTGACATCCGCCTCAACATCCATATTGCTGAGGATAAGGCTACGCTGAGTCTCGACTCAAGTGGCGAGAGTCTGCACCGCCGTGGCTACCGTCAGGAGCAGGTGGAGGCACCATTGAACGAGGTGCTGGCTGCCGGTATGATCCTGATGACCGGCTGGAAGGGCGAATGCGACTTCATCGACCCTATGTGCGGTTCGGGAACCATCGCCATCGAGGCTGCCCTCATCGCCCGCAACATCTCTCCTGGTGTATTCCGCAAGGAGTTTGCCTTCGAGAAGTGGAACGATTTCGACCAGGAACTCTTCGACATGATCTATAACGACGACTCTCAGGAGCGTGAGTTCGAGCACCACATCTACGGATATGATGTAGATATGAAGGCGGTGAACACAGCCAACCTCAACGTGCGTGCTGCCGGACTGAGCAAGGATATCACCATCGCCCAGCAGGACTTCAAGGACTTCACCCAGCCTGCCGAGAAGAGCATCATCGTGATGAACCCTCCATACGGCGAGCGTATCTCTACGCCTAACCTGCTGAATACCTACAAGATGATTGGCGAGCGCTTCAAGCGTGCCTTCGCCGGCAACGAGGCTTGGGTATTGAGCTACCGCGAGGAGTGCTTCGAGCAGATTGGACTGAAGCCATCTATCAAGATTCCGGTATATAACGGAAGTCTGGAGTGCGAGTTCCGCAAGTACGTGATGTTCGACGGCAAGATGAAGGAGTTCCGCTCTGAGGGCGGTATCGTGAAGACTGAGCGCGAGAAGAGCGAGATGGCGCAGAAGCACCGTTTCAAGAAGGAGCGCGAGTTCAAGAAGCGTGTGAGCGAGGAGACTGAGAACGAGGATGCTGATATCCGCAGCTTCCAGTTCCACAGCCATCGCTTGGAGGACTTCGAGAAACGCCGCAATGAGATTCGCCGTGGCGGACGCCCACGTGTGGGTGCCGGAAGACGCAACGATGAGGATGATGACCGCAAGGGCGGCCGCAGCTTCGGAGGAAAGCGCAGCGGCGACCGTGACAACAAGCGTGGCGGATTCAAGGGCGACCGCAAGGGTGGCAGAGACTTCGGAGGCAAGCGTTTCGAGAAGGGCGACAAGCGCGGTGGATTCAAGGGCGACCGCCGTGGCGGCAAGGACTTCGGAGGAAAGCGTGGCAGCCAGCCTAGCTTCGGCACCGACTTTGATGACGAGGATTAAGAATTTCTAGTGACATCGTAAAACGCAATGTCGCTAAAGATAAAATCTTAGTTATCAGATAGATAAATCTAGCGACATCGTAAAACACGGGGTCGCTAGAAATAAAAACAAGAAAAAAAACAATGATGAATCTGAAGAATTCAATTTATAAATTATCTTTCGCTGCAATGATTTCCATGATGGCTATGAATGCAACCGAGATGCAGGCGCAGGGCGTTGTTCCGGCACAGAAGGGCGAGAAAACCTTCACCCTGGAGGATTTGAACTTCGGCGGCAACAACTATCGCAACATGGTGGCAAAGAACCGCTGGTGCACCTGGTGGGGAAATGAACTCATCCGCCAGGACGTGGAGGCTTGCTATCTCGTGAACAAGACTACCGGCAAAGAGACCAAACTCTTCGGCATCAACGATATCAACCAGTGGATTGCTCCTACCAAGGACATCAAGGTAAGAGCCCTCTACAACGCTCAGTTCCCTTTTGCAGGAAAGAGCATCGTGATGGTGAACAACGGCAGCAAGACCTACACCATCGACTTCAAAAAGCATAAGCTGGTGAGCGAGATGGATTTTGAAGACGGCGAGAACCTGCTGGAGGCGAACGCCCAGCAGAATGCATTCGCCTATCTGAAGGGCAGCAACCTCTACGTGCGCACCTTCGACGTAACCAACAATGCCATGACCCGAGAGAAGAAATCGCACGATTTCCAGATTTCAAAGGATGGCAGCCGAGAAATCGTTTATGGTCAGAGTGTTCACCGCGATGAGTTCGGCATCAGCAAGGGTACCTTCTGGAGCCCTAACGGCGAACTGCTCGCCTTCTATCGTATGGACCAGAGCATGGTGACGGATTATCCGCAGGTGGATATCCCGGAGATTGATTACTTCAATCATCCTGAAACCCAGACCTGCTGCGCCAAGCCTGCACCAGACAAGTATCCGATGGCAGGCGAAACATCGCACAAGGTAACCGTGGGCGTGTTCGATTGCATGACAGGCAAGACCATCTATCTGAAGGCGGGCGACCCTACAGACCGCTACTTCACCAACATCGCATGGAGCCCAGACAGCAAGACCATCTATATGTTTGAGCTGAACCGCGACCAGAACGACTGTCGCCTTACTGCCTACAGCGCAGAGACTGGCGAGAAGACTGGCGAACTGTATCGTGAGACCGACGAGAAATACGTGGAGCCTTGCCACCCTATCCAGTTCCTGCCTTGGGACAGCAACAGCTTCATCATGCAGAGCCGCAAGGATGGCTACAACCACCTCTACCTCTGCACCCTGGGCAAGCACGGCAGCCGTATGGCAAGCAACACGGAATCGCTCGAAATCAAGCAGTTGACATCGGGCAAATGGGAGGTGATGGAAGTGCTCGGCTTCAACGCCAAGCGCAAGAGCATCATTATCGCATCCAATGAAAGCTCGCCTATCCAGCGAAACATCTTCGTGGTGGATACCAAGACCGGCAAGCGTGCCATGATGGACGATTGCGGCAAGGGATGGCACAACGCTACCCTGAGCGAGAACGGACAGTTTATCTATGATAACTACTCTACTCCAACCGTGCCTCGCAAGATTGCCATCGTGAACACCGAAAACGGCAAGCGCACCGCCTACTTCACAGCCGAGAATCCATGGAAGGGCTACAACGTGCCGGAGTACAGCTGCGGTACCATCAAGGCTGATGACGGCGAGACCGACCTCTACTGGAGAATGGTGAAGCCGGTGAACTTCGACCCTAACAAGAAGTATCCTACCATTATATATGTATATGGTGGACCTCACGCCCACAATGTGGATGCCCGCTGGAACTACAGCAGCCGTGGCTGGGAAACCTACATGGCAGAAAAGGGCTATCTGCTCTTCATTCTCGACAACCGTGGCAGCGAGAACCGTGGCAAGGCTTTCGAGCAGGCTACCTTCCGCCAGCTGGGTCAGGTGGAGATGAAGGACCAGATGAAGGGTGTGGAGTATCTGAAGACCCTGCCTTACGTGGATGCCGACAAGATTGGCGTACACGGCTGGAGCTTCGGCGGATTCATGACCATCTCATTGATGACCAACTATCCTGACGTGTTCAAGGTAGGTGTAGCCGGCGGTCCGGTGATCGACTGGCACTGGTACGAGGTGATGTATGGCGAGCGCTATATGGATACCCCACAGACCAACCCAGAGGGTTACAAGAAGACATCCCTGCTCTATCAGGCCAAGAACCTGAAGGGTAAGTTGCAGATTATCCAGGGCCTGAACGACGTGACCGTGGTGCCACAGCACTGCCTCACCTTCCTGAAGGCATGTATCGCAGCCGGTACCCAGCCCGACTTCTTCGTCTATCCTGGCGAGCCTCACAACATGAGAGGCCATCAGAGCACTCATCTGCATGAGCGCATCAGCAACTATTTCTTCGATTATTTGAAATAACAAACAATAACTTACAGCAAATGAAAATTTTATTGTTAGGAGGCGGTGGCCGCGAGCACGCCTTAGCATGGAAAATCGCTCAGAGCGAGAAGTGTGAGAAACTCTTTATCGCTCCTGGTAATGCCGGTACACAGAATGTCGGCGAGAACGTTGATATCAAGGCCGATGACTTTGAGGCTCTGAAGAACTTCACAGTGGAGAATGGCGTTGATATGGTGGTAGTTGGTCCTGAAGACCCATTGGTAAAGGGTGTTTACGATGACTTCAAGAACGATCCTCGCACCCAGAACATCCCTGT
>JAIJUV010000385.1 GCA_022732315.1 Prevotella sp. | reverse complement strand
GCAAGAGTTTCAAGGACCAGCCTGTTGCACGTGTTGAGGATGCCCTCAACGGACGTATGTCTGGTGTGCAGGTAATGTCAAGCGGTGTTCCTGGTGGAGCCATGAAGATTCGTGTACGTGGTACCAGTTCCGTAAACAAGAGCAACGACCCTCTCTACGTAGTAGACGGTATCGTTCGCGAGACAGGTCTTGAGGGTATCAGCCCTGAAGATATCCAAAGCATCCAGGTATTGAAGGACGCATCTTCTACTGCCATCTATGGTGCCCGCGGTGCCAATGGTGTAGTTATGGTACAGACCAAGAGCGGTTCTGCCGGTGCTACCCAGGTAACATTCGATGCAAGTTTCGGTATCTCTAACGCTTACCACATTCCTGAGGTAATGGGAACCAAAGAATATGCACAGGCTTTGATTGACTACAAGGGTGTAGCCAAGAGTGCCATGCAAGGTTATCTTGACGGAACCAAACCAGGTATCGACTGGATGGACGAGTTGCTCCAGACTGGAATCACCCAGAACTATAAGGTAGCAGTTTCTCAGGGCAATGAGAAGACTCAGACCTACTTCTCTGCCAACTATATGGACCAGAAGGGTGTTATCACAGATACAAAATCAAGACGTTACGCTATCAAGGCTAACATGCACAATAAGATTTTCGACTGGTTAGAGATGACCACCGATATCAACCTTGCTCAGACCGACAACTCTGGTGCAGGTTTTGCGCAGAACCAGTCTAACCCTATCTGGGTAGGATTGAACTACTCTCCAACGATGGAAATGATGGCACCTAACGGCAACTACAATGTGGATCCTTACAACTGTATCCAGAACAACCCTTACGGTATTCTCCATGATGGCGACAACGACCGCAAGCGTACCATGGTAACCGGCCACATTGACTTGAAGTTCAACCTTCTCAAAGGCTTGACATTCACCACCACAAATGGTATCGACTATAATGATTATAAGTGGTACAACTTCACTTCAACCAGAGTAAATGTTTCAGGTAACTCCATGACAAATGGCGATGCTACAGTAACCGCTTTGCAGTCTACCAACAATTTGACTTACATGGGCAAGTGGGGCGAGCACGCATTGACAGCTACCGGTGTATGGGAAGTTTCTTCTAACGAGGTTCGCAAAATGCAAATGACCGGTACCGGTATTGCCCACGAGCAGTTAGGTTACTGGAATATCCAGGATGCAGCTTCCAAGAATCCGACTAATGGTTACAGCAAGTGGACCATGCTCTCTGGCGTTGCCCGTGTCATGTACAACTATGCCGACCGCTACATGCTGACCGGTACATTCCGTGCCGATGGTTCCAGCCGTTTCACCAACAAGAAGTGGGGTTACTTCCCATCTATCGCAGGTGCTTGGACTGTTTCTAACGAAAAGTTCTGGGAGCCTATCAGAAATGCAGTAGACTACATGAAGATCCGTGCCAGCTATGGTATCATCGGTAATCAGGACATCGCTCCTTATTCTACTCTTGGAACTTTGGAATCAACAGGTTTCTCATACGGAACAAACCAGTCTTATACAGGTTACTGGGCAAACAGTTTTGCTACACCAGACCTGACCTGGGAGAAGGTTCACCAGTTTGACCTCGGTGTTGACCTCGGTTTCTTCGGTAACCGTTTGAGCATCAGTTTCGACTACTTCAACAAGACCACCAAGGATGCACTTTTGCTGACTGCAGCTCCTGGCTACTTGGGTGCAACCAAATATTGGGTAAATGCCGGCGAGGTAAACAACAAGGGTGTTGACGTAACCATCAATGGTCAGATTATCCAGACCAAGGATTGGTCATGGTCATCTACACTCAATGCCAGCTACATCAAAAACAAGGTAACCAAGATGACAGCCGATGAACCTATCATTTATGGTGAGAAGCCAGCTCCTGGTACTGTTGACCCATGTACCATCATCAAGGAAGGTGAAGCTATCGGTACATTCTACGGATTCAAGTGGGCTGGAGTAGAAAAGAACGACAAGGGACAGTATGTAGACATGTATTATGCAGCAGACGGAACCAAGACTGCTTCTCCAAATGCAGGTACAGACCGTTTCGTATTGGGTCGCTCAAATCCTGATGTCACATTAGGCTGGAACAACACCAT
>JAIJUV010000384.1 GCA_022732315.1 Prevotella sp. | reverse complement strand
TCGTTTGACAAACTCTAAGGAGGTTAACTCTTACATCCCAGGAGAGGGTCACAACTTGCAGGAGCACTCAATCGTATTGGTTCGTGGTGGTCGTGTTAAAGATCTCCCAGGTGTACGTTATCACATCGTTCGTGGTACTCTTGATACTGCAGGTGTTGCAAATCGTACACAGCGTCGTTCTAAGTACGGTGCTAAACGTCCAAAGGCTAAGAAGTAATTCTTAAAATTTAGACAAAACCGAAAACTCACGATCGGAGAAGGTTGGGAGTTTAGGTAAAAACATTATTTTTATTCAAAACGTTTTGCTGGAGAAGTAAATAGGTTGAGTAAATGTTCGGGTGCGAACGTTGAAGAACAGTAAACAGCCTCCGCAGAATTTAAAATTTTTCAATTAAAAATGAGAAAAGCAAAACCAAAGAAGCGTGTGATCCTCCCAGATCCAGTCTTCAACGACCAGAAGGTCTCAAAGTTCGTTAATCACTTGATGTATGATGGTAAGAAGAATACATCATATGAAATTTTCTATAATGCATTGGATACCGTTAAGGCTAAGATGTCTAACGAGGAAAAGTCTGCACTTGAGATTTGGAAGCAGGCACTCGATAACATCACTCCTCAGGTAGAGGTTAAGAGCCGTCGTATCGGTGGTGCTACATTCCAGGTTCCTACTGAAATTCGTCCTGATCGTAAGGAAAGTATCTCTATGAAGAATCTTATTGCATTCGCTCGTAAGCGTGGTGGTAAGACTATGGCAGATAAGTTGGCTGCTGAGATTATGGATGCTTACAACAACCAGGGTGGTGCATTTAAGCGTAAGGAGGATATGCATCGTATGGCTGAGGCTAACCGTGCATTTGCTCACTTCAGATTCTAATTTAATTAATAGGTATATAAGAAAATGGCAAATCGCGATTTACATTTGACACGTAACATCGGTATCATGGCGCACATCGATGCCGGTAAAACAACAACATCTGAGCGTATCTTGTTCTATACAGGTAAGACTCATAAGATCGGTGAGGTACACGATGGTGCTGCAACTATGGACTGGATGGCCCAGGAGCAGGAGCGTGGTATCACTATTACTTCTGCAGCTACTACTTGTAACTGGAATTATCTTGGTAAGTCTTATAAGATTAACTTGATCGATACTCCGGGACACGTTGACTTTACTGCTGAGGTTGAGCGTTCACTCCGTGTACTCGATGGTGCTGTTGCTACATATTCTGCAGCTGACGGTGTTCAGCCTCAGTCAGAGACTGTATGGCGCCAGGCTGATAAGTACAATGTACCTCGTATTGGTTATGTAAACAAGATGGACCGTTCTGGTGCTAACTTCTTCGAGACAGTTCAGCAGATGAAGGATATCTTGGGCGCTAACCCAATTGCTATTCAGATTCCTATTGGTGCTGAGGAGAACTTCAAGGGTGTAGTTGACCTGATTAAGATGAAGGCTATCCTTTGGCACGATGAAACTATGGGTGCTGAGTATGATGTAGAGGATATTCCTGCTGACTTGGCTGATGAGGCTGCTGAGTGGCGTGATAAGCTCCTTGAGGGTGCTGCTAACTTCGATGACGAGGTTATGGAGCTTTACCTCGATGGTAAGGATATTCCAGAGGAGAAGCTCCTCGCTGCTATCCGCAAGGGTTGCTGCGCTATGGAGTGCTGCCCAATGTTGCTCGGTTCTTCATACAAGAACAAGGGTGTTCAGCCATTGCTCGACTATGTATGTGCATTCTTGCCTTCACCAATGGATACTCCAAATATCATCGGTACCAACCCTGATACTGAAGAGGAAGAGGATCGTAAACCATCTGAGGATGAGCCAACATCTGCTCTTGCATTTAAGATCGCTACAGATCCATTCATGGGTCGCTTGGTATTCTTCCGTGTTTACTCTGGTAAGGTTGTTGCAGGTTCTTATGTTTACAACCCACGTTCTGGCAAACGCGAGCGTATCAGCCGTCTGTTCCAGATGAACTCTAAGCAGGAAATCCCTATGGAGTCTATCGACGCAGGTGATATCGGTGCAGGTGTAGGTTTCAAGGATATCCGTACTGGTGATACACTCTGTGATGAGGATCACCCAATCGTATTGGAGTCTATGACATTCCCTGATACTGTGATCTCTAT
>JAIJUV010000383.1 GCA_022732315.1 Prevotella sp. | reverse complement strand
CTTTATCTTTCTATCTTCTTGAGTATCCTTTTTCCTTATTTGCACCATATCTACTTTGAAGTCTTTATAATACCAGCCTGTGTTAGTTTTGTCGGCTGTCATGGTTTCACCAGGCCAGTTGTCTTTGTCGTTATCACCCGTAGTATATATCCATTTTCCTTTATTTGGTAAATTACCATTTTCGATTTTAGTCTCACCAATCTGGGTATACACATAGATGCGATGGTTGTCTTCCTTTGGACTATCTGCACCTCCATTATTATCCCAACCGTCGTACCAGTTGTTGGTGCCACCTTCTTCCTTTATAGCCATGAAATCAACTTCTTTATTACTATTATTATATATACTTCGGTCATTAATCGCTCTGAAACAGATACGATAGTCACCGATAGGAGGACTAACTGTTACACGAACATCCTGAAACTTAGAGCCGTCTTTTGATATTACCGTGAATTCATGAATGGTGGTTGTTACAGGATCTTCCGTAGCTGTAACCGTGAACGTTCCTGTTGCATCATTCGATGAATTTACGCTCATTTTGATGGTAGAGTTACCTTTTGTATCTGTTGTTCTATCCAACTTAATACCACCAAGATTGGTATCCCATTCTATATTTCTGATATTCTGAGATTTATCATCTTTATTATAATAGATGACCAGTTCTTTAGTAACATCCAGATAAGGTGTAACATCATAATGTACATCTATATATTTCTTGAGATTATTTGCCTTGAGCCAAAACTTAGCGGTGCCACTTTGCGCAGAATAGGCACTGATTGGGATATCTGGATTCACGCGAAACTCGATACTGTCATTGCCATTAGCGTCTTTACCGCGTTTGGTGCCAATGATGATGTCTTTTGAGTTTATTTTAGTATCGCATCCAAACTCTACATAGCCTGCATTCGAATTATATGTGATATAATCATTTTTCATTGAAGTCACATTAGCCTCCGTCTTGCTTACCCACAATTTAGTATGGTTGAAGTCGGCATCTATCTCTACAGGAGTCCAGTCCTTTACGCTCACATTACAGTCGAGGGTCATGTTTCCCAGACTCTTGATTTTGCCGATAATTTCATAATAGGTTCCACGAGGGAATGTCGGAACTTCGGTGGAAGTTGGGCTCTCGTCCTGACGATGTCCCAGATTAATCGTATAGCTGTTCTCAATGCTACCATTCACAGAGCCATTAACTTTGAGGGTAGACTGCTGAGAGGCTTTGGCGATATAACGCTCAGGCAGATAGTATGTGCCTTGGAAAAGCCACTTAGCTGCGGCATTCTGTGGAGCAGCTTTAGGAGTAGCACCCTGAACAAGGGTGATGATGTCCTTATCATTCACATTGGCATTGGCAGCAACCTCTTTCCAATCTTCCGCCTTATAATAACCACCCTTATTGCTTGCCTCAGAAGGAGTAGCATAAACTTCACTTTCAAAACCATTGGCATAATCTGGGCTAACATTAGAGTTGCTAAATGCTCCATCCCAACTCAGCGTGGTGCTAGGAGAAAGCTTTTGAGCCAGAATATCCTTGATGCTATAGCTATTACCATTGAATGCAGAACCTTCAGCAGTAGGATCGAAGATGAGATTCAACTTAACCTTTACGCATGTAAACTTCAGGTTAGCTGCTACCTCTGTATATTTCTTACCACTTTTTTCTATTTTTGTATCGATGATAGTACCGTTCACATCCTTAGGTTCGTAAATCATCGGGATATTGGTGCATACAGGCATACCTGGTGTACTTGTAGGTCTGTAATAGAGTACTATATTTTTGAGATCATCTTCAGTTTGGATATTCTTACCACTCAACACCTTGTTCATGTTGGCAACCACATAGATATGGTAAGTGCCCGGCTCGATATTGAGCTGATAGTTAGCAACATTCGGCTCTGCCATCATCGTAGCCAATGGGGCAGGGAGCGTCTCTACCAGGAGCTTGCCTTCATTTCCTGTAGGGAAAGCATAGAGGGTCAGGTCGTTGATCTGGCATTCATCTACCGTAGCATTATAGGTAGGAAGGCCGGAAGCATCGTCGGTACGGGTACCGCGGCTGCTGAGCACGGTTGGCACGAGTACATGCAAGTTGCTTTCTGACGAAATGGGAGCGCGCTCGCCTCCAAGTTCGTCAGAGCAACTTACTGTA
>JAIJUV010000382.1 GCA_022732315.1 Prevotella sp. | reverse complement strand
TGCCCAGCTTAGGAGTTTATCTAACGTCATTTATTTCCCTGTTGTTATGGGTATGTTTGATATCCACATTTTATGGATTTGAAATCATAGTCAAGAAATTTTGGGCTTTTATGGTACATGGAATTATTGTAATTTTCCATGTCAGGAGTCCAGCAATACCTCCCATCTTCAATTTCCTTACCTCTCATGACTTTTTGGTCGTTAGACAAGACCAAATCAATGTAGTATTTAGGATCACAGCCATCAAATATACCACCAGAATCTTTATTTCCATAGACTTTCTTAAGATTGCCTAAGACAACCTTTTGAAGCCAAGTACAATTAGCAAAAGCATATTCGCCGATTTCTTCAACATCTGGTAGAGTTATGGATTTTAGCATCGTGAAATGCTTAAAGGCAGATGAAGGTATCTTTTTACATCCCATCACTGTTAAATTTATAATTCCATTTCTAGCCTCCATCAGACCATATTGTATATTTTCAAATACATTTTCGTCAGCTTCTGAAGTTAGGATAAGATTGATGTTGGTCTTACCTTCAGCTATTTTATTCGCAATAGCACCCCCTATGTCATCAACGCTACTTTCTGAAATGACAGTTGCGTCCAACGCATAACTCTTACCTTTTTCAGTTGTTCCTGTAAAAGTATAATTCGCTAAAGATGTACCATTATATTTTACCGTAACGGTTGAATTCTTGACAAATGAACCATATAAAAACACATTGCCATTATTGTCGGAAGTTAGACTGTATTCCTTTGAATCCTCCCTGCTACCAGCAACAGGGGTAAAATATTCGGTGCCAACCGTTATAGGTTCATTTTTAATCGTCGCAATGCGCAAGCGTGAATAATTGCGTGTGGCGTTGTTGAAAGGCACTATTATTTCATCGGCACTATGTACATCACAATCCACTTCAATATACTCTCCTGTTCCTTCCACCGTACCATCTTTCAATGACAGTGTGTTATCTTTCCATTCATAGTTAGGAGCATACAAAGCTTTAACCGCAGGTGCTTCGTCTTCTCGCATATAAATAGGAGAATCTTTTATTTCCCATCCAGAAGAAGTCTTTGTCAAAGTGGCACGTTGCTCTCCCAATATTTTAGAAGTAAACGAGAGAAGTATTTCATCCCCATCTACCCATGAAGTTTTCCCCCCATCCTCCGTGCCTACAGTACGAGTCTGCGAGTCTCTAAATGCAGGAAAATCACCTACTACAAACTGTGTTCGGCTCTTGTCGGTCTTAACAAGAGCTTCGTCCATGTCACTTGCACATGATGTAACCATCATTGCAGTAACAGTCATCAATACATATTGAAAAAACTTACGCATAATCATATCTATTTACTTTTAAGTTCTTCTTCACTATCCCAACCAGATAAATCTTCTATACTTGTAGGAGTTAACTCCATTTTGTTCTTGCCAACTTTAAGTTCATACGTATAACATATGCCCTCTTTGAAAGAAGTATCCATATTCATTTTAACATTAAAACTTTGGTTGCCTAACTTGAATTTCAAGAAAGTATCATCAGCAGCATATGAATCAGGAATTACTATTGCTGAGAACTGGTTGTTGTCGTGCTTACAAGCCGTTATCCAATCAGAATTTGGATTGCCCCCAGGCTGATTCATGGTAATTTCTTTCTTTCCTTGGTCAATCTTAAAAGTCACCTTAGTGCTTTTGGGGTACACTTGTAGTTCCTCTATATCCAAATTGGGATAATCTGCAGTACCAACATGATATGTTATTGTAACCAGCGACATACGATGTCTCATGGGAATCTCTATAAACCAATCTGGGGTCTGACACAAATAGCCATTAATTAAGTCTGCCGACTTTAATTCTGGTAACGTTTTTTGCTCTAAAGGTAATTCATACTTTTCAAAATCATAATTAAAAGGGTGTACCGCTAATATATTATGCGTGCTGTAATCATCTTTCCAACGGAAGAGCCTACTATGAGACCATGTTTTTGTTTTGCCATCAAAATTAAGAATAGCAGACTCACTTAGATAGTCATCTGTAAAGAACAGTACTTTAAGATCGTCATCATTCTCCCATTTGTTACCTTTTTCCAAAGTGTTGACACGTGTCTGTACACCTCCAACAGTGAAGGTTGCATTTATTTCCTGCCCTTTCAGCGTTGGAG
>JAIJUV010000381.1 GCA_022732315.1 Prevotella sp. | reverse complement strand
CATAACTACCGACTTGGCATGAATTACGCCTTTAGCAGGAATCATCGTCTTGACATTGCATATACAGGTAAATGGGACAAGTCCTGCTCCAACAGCTACACCACAGGCTCAAGTGAAAGCGGAATGCATAGTGACAGCCATGTGTATTTGCACAATGTTGATGTAAACTACTCACTTCCATTTGGGCTTAATATTAGTGGTTCGTACACAAATTATCGTACACCTCAACAACAAAAACTTGACGGTACGATGTATGCTAATGAAAATACGACAGAAACGGAACGCAACCTTACAAGTGGCAGTGAACAGACTATCAGCAAATGGATGTTTGCAGCCGACCAAAACCATTCTTTTACACATGGTTGGGGATTGTCGTATGGTGCAAAGGGACAATTCACAAGCAACAAGAGTTATCAGAACACCATCGACAAAGAGGGTAACATTCTGCCTAATGCAACAAGCAGTGTAGACATCAACGAACGTATTTGGAATATATACGCAGGTTTCAGCAAACAGATAAACAAGGCAATTAGTCTTGAAGTATCCGCAGCAGCCGAACAATACCATTCACCGATATGGGACAAATGGCGCATATATCCGTCACTCAATGCCCTGTGGAATATCAACGAGAATCATTTACTCAACTTGTCATTCAGTTCCAATTCTGAATTTCCGAGCTATTGGTCAACAATGAGCAGTGTATTTTACTCATCGACATATACCGAGATACATGGCAATCCCGATTTGAAACCCTTCTCTTATTACAATGTCAACCTGATGTGGCAGATAAAGCGACGTTATACGCTTATGGCTTTTGCAAGTCTGAAGCCCGACTATTTCGTTCAGTTGCCATATCAGACCACAGACCGCATGGCTGTGATAATGAAGGAAACCAACTTCGACTATTCCAATAGTTATGGACTACAAGCATCTGCCATATTCAGTGCAGGCAAATGGCTCAACGGCAACGTGTTTGCAGTAGGAACCTACAAGCACGACAAGAGCAGCCACTTCTTCGACTTGCCGTTCAATCGCAAGAAACTGTCTGTTATACTTGGAGGTACGGCATCCGTAAAACTATGCAGCACGCAGGACTTGCGCCTTATTCTGAATCCTTTCTATCAGACTAAGGCCATACAAGGTGTTTACGACATAAGTCCTATCTTCAGAATGGATGCCAAGCTGCAATGGTCGTCGCATGACGGTAAATGGGGATTGCGCCTTAATGGCAGCAACATCTTCAACAACCGGTTCGACACCCGTTCAGTACAAGGCAACCAAGACTACCGTATGAAGATAAACTACAACTGGGCGTCTGTCACCTTTGCAGTTATCTATAAGTTCGGCGGCTACAAGGAGAAGACAGTAAAGGAGGTGGATACATCACGCATGGGACACTAAGCCGCATGATATGAAACAAAAACTAATTGGTAGAATTATAGTCGTATAACATCCATGAGCTATGCTTTCTCACCCAAGGCGAAGAGAACAATCACCGAAAGGAAGAACTCTATCGGCTCACTTTCGATGAGGACAACCGAGTAGCATTCAATGCACTTCATGTTCTATCAAATTTCGACTTAGCCAATAATGAGTGGCTTTATTGCAAACATGACGAGCTGATTGACCGAGTGATGAAGGAAGAGCATGTTGGGAAACGCCGTCTAATGCTCAATCTTCTCTTACGCCAACCGTTTGAAGAAGAATTCCTCCGCTCGGATTTCATAGACTTCTGTGTAAGCAAGATTACCGCTTGCGCTCAACCCTATGCTATACGAGCCTATTGCATGAAGCTTGCTTATGGGCAAATGAAGTATTATCCCGAACTTCTCAGCGAGTTAAAGACGGCTTTGGACATGTTGGAACAAGAGACGCTATCCCCAGGATTAGCTTCCGCAAAAAGGCAGATACTGATGAAAATAAAAAGGAAGCATTCCTTGGCTTGATGTAGTATTTCCACAAAATAATAGTCTTGTTTCTGTATGTTTGTCATTCGATATACTGTTTACAGTTGGTACACTCACTTTCTGCGACCATCGGGAGCAAAATTTCTCCGCCCTTATGGTGGAGCGAGGAGTTTTGGGGTTCCCAAAACATAACCTCGCTCCCTCCTCTAAGAACAAAAGACGAGATATTTGCCTTTCGGCTTTCCATGCCCAA
>JAIJUV010000380.1 GCA_022732315.1 Prevotella sp. | reverse complement strand
TAAATGTTGTTCTCCTTGAGTTCCAAAGAGAAATCTCTAAATACAAGGTGCTTGCTACCTGGGTATCTGAAATCAATGTCTTTAATCTGTATCATAATCTTTAATGTTTTAGTGTACTACTTCAATAGAACACTGCAAAGGTATGCTTTTCTGCGATAAGTTCCAAACTTTTGGGCAATTATTTTCATACTTTAACGTATTGTTAACAATCCCACCTTATTATATTAGAAGAAGAGTATGATATGGATGAACGTCTTGTAATATAGAGCATTATAAAAAAGTAAAGGCATCAGAAAGCGAAAACTTTCCGATGCCTTGATACTTTTTATTAAGTCGTTTAGATATATTTCATGAGAATGTCCCAAACGGCGATGATGTGGCAGACACTACCTGCCAGTACAAAGAAATGGAACACGGAATGCATGTATTTCTTCTTGTTGATACTGTAAAATACAGCACCCGTGATGTAGCAAATACCTTCTGCAATAATCCACCAGACTGTGGCTGGGGAAACAGAATCGATAAGAGGCTTGAAGGCAACGAGAACAGAGAGACCCATGCCGACAAAGCAGAGCGTCTCTAAGTTGCTGTGGTCCTTGAGCTTGGCAAAACTCATGACGGTTCCGGCAATGGCGCAAGCCCAGATAAAGATAAAAAGGCTCCATCCCCAGTAACCCTGTTCGCGCATGGCTATGAGTGTGATAGGGGAGTAGGAACCGGCAATATGCCAATAGATGGCGGCATGGTCCCATTTGCGCAGACGTTCCTTCCATTTGCTCCAAGCGGAAATGGCATGGTAGGTGGTGGAAGCGATGTATGACATGAGCATACCGAAAAGATAGAGGATGATGCCCGCTGTGGCCCAACCATTGTGCTGCGTGAAACACCAATAAAGGAAGATGATGCCCACGATGACACCCAGCAGGATGCCTCCGGCATGAGACCAGGAGTTCCAGAGTTCCTCCTTATGGCTGAAATGAATTTTGAGTTTCATATTGCTTAATTATGTTTTTATCTTTAATACCCTGTTTATTTCTATTGCTTTTATATCTTGTATTCGTGGACAAAATTAGTATTATTATCTGAAATGCACAAACTTTTTTTCATAAATCTTCTCAAGAGATGATTTCGCATCTCTTTCCTATTGATTTTTCTTTGCTTTATTTATCAATTTCTTGCCCTTTTCTGCTTTCTCCTGAAAATAAATCAAAAAAGTATTGGTATGTATTGCTCTTTTTTATATTTTTGCATTCGAAAACAGAAGAAAATCTCTCTACTGCACTCCGACCGTATTCGTGCCAAATATAAAGATGTAGTTATCCAGTGCTGAGCGAGTGGTGGTGGTAGAGCCAACTGGGGAACCAGCTATTTCTTTCCAGCCATCGCTATGGCAAGCCATATCTCTGCGGTTCCTAATCATACCGTCTTCCGTACTACTTCCTTGAAGTATCGTATTGATGTGGCGATGAGTGGTCGTCTGGGTATGGAAATCCAGCCTAAGAATATGACTGATGAGGAGAAGGCGCTTTGCAAGAAAGCATTTCTGAGTATAAGGAAATCCGCCCCCCTAATGAGAAGATGGAGGCTCATTATCTCTTGGGATGTATCTATTGTGATATGAAAGAGGCACCCAAGGCAATGCAATGTTATCAGGATGCGGTGGAGAGTGTAGATACATCACTATTATTACTATAAAGGAAAGTATTTTTTAGGTAATTGGATTCTGCAGAATCCTATTTTAGAAAATTGGGACGCTTTGGTTATTCGTATGAAACGAATTGTGGCTTGCTGGATGAATATAATAAGCGGCACAATATTGATTCAGTAACTAAATAGTATGTTATTGTAAAAGTTTTTGTACTTTTGCAATAGCATAGTTTAATGATACAATATAAGGATGAAACAAACTTTTATATTTCTGTTCTTCCTGTTGGTGGCAAGAGTTCGCAGTCTTGAGATAGAGTGTAATTTGCTGATTTTCAGTAATATAACTGGTAGAAAATCTACATGACCTAACGATGCGCTTCATTAAGGTCTAACGATGCGCTTCTTTAGCACCTAACGATGCGCTTCTTTAGCACCTAACGATGCGCTTCATTAACACCTAACGATGCGCATCATTAGACCTTAATAAAGCGCATCGTTAGAGTTCGTACTTGC
>JAIJUV010000379.1 GCA_022732315.1 Prevotella sp. | reverse complement strand
TGCTTATATACCGCATAATTGTCCCACATGACCATCATGCTGTTGTCGTATTTTTCCTGTTCCTCTTTGGTCAGGCTCTTGGAGTCGGCGATTTCTGCCAGTCTCTTGAATATCTTATGCTGAGCCTCGAAAGGCATTTTTTCCAATGTCTCCATATGCTTCAAATTATAAATCCAACAATCTAAAAACGTAGTACACTCTTCCTTATGTACTTACGCTGCAAAGATACGCTTTTCTTTCGTAACTTCCAAGAAATTAACTAAAAAAGTTTTTGTGGGTGGTAGGGGAGAGGGAGAGAGAAACAAAAAAGTGCAACGCCCGATAAGGGCATTGCACTTTAATATGATAGTTTGATTGAATTTATCTAATCCAACGTGGGTCACCTGCTGTGCCATACTTGTCAACATAGGCATCCTGGAGGTAGAACTCATTCTTTGCAGGGTTAGTAAATACTTCTGTACCCTTGGCACCGATAGCATCACCAATCTTGCCATTGCTCCATGTACATTCGTTTGTAAAGTAGGTATTTGTACATGTTACCTTCTTGGTAGATACAGCCTTCATTGCAATAGGAGAATCCCAACCCAAGAGACATGATTCGAATTCTGGTACTGGATTCATTTTATTCAAGTTAATGAAATTCTTGCCAGCTATACCGCAGTTCCAGAATGTACTGTTGGTGAATGTCATGGCAATATCATTTTGCTGCGCATTTACAATACATCCATCTGCTTCTACATTTGCAATTGTAGAATTGGTAATCTTGATACTCTTGACGCAGTTGTCATTTGTAATCTTTGAGTTTACAACTCCATAGCTACCAATGTTGTTGATAACACAGTCATTGATGTTGACAGCATCAGTCTGTTTGGTATAACCATTAAATCTGACAACGCCACGTGTATTGCTGATATTACATTTTTCCAATTCGATAGAACCGATATTGCCAGCTTCTGCATCTGGTGTGATAACGTAATCGTTATCTGTTCCTGCGTTCTTCAAACTCATGTTCTTGAACTTAACGATACCCTTGTCACCTTCCAGTTTAACAACTTTTACTGTCCACTCAGGCTTGTTGTTTCCTTCAGCACCCCAGAAGTAGATGTTCTTGATGTTTGAAGGAACTGTTGTAGAACCTTCGTCAATCTTAGCACCCTGTGGGAAGATAATGACAACGTCGCTCTGTGTTGCACTTGACAGGAGGTCAGCGATGGTAGTGTTTGCATCCCAGTTGAGATATTCATAGTTCTCAGGTAACTCCTCTGTAGTGCGGAACTTTAATTCTCCACGTTTCTTATCACCGGCAAAAACTCTTACAGTGTAGCTGTAGTTAGCCTTCAAACCTTCGATATTGAAAGATTTTGTAGTAGCTAAATCTGAACCATTTATATCAACAGAACCTTCTTCAGCTTCCTCTCCATTACTTACATGATACCATGCGATGCGGGTTACATTGCTAAGGTCTTTATTCTCGCTGAATTCTACTAAAGCAGTTTTGGCTTTAGGAGTAACTTTTGAGATAATCTGCTCAGCCTTTGTTGTAAAGCTCTTATCTTCGAGATATACCCACTTTGAAGTCTTACCCTCATCATTCATACTGCGAAGGCGCAGATAGTAAGTAGTTTCTGCTTCCAAACCATCAATAGTAGCTGGTGTGGTAGTCAGGGTTGCAGTCTTACTGTTTGCAGCTGTACCCAACTCCATTTCGTCATTGAGCTCTTCTGTGCTGTATTCCACCTGATAACTGGTAGTATTAGGTGTTTTGTCGAATGTAATTTCGGCAGAGTTCTCGTCAGGACTTACGCTCAAGCTTGTTGTATGGAACAGACGGTCAAATGATGAGTCTACATCCCAATCGTTCTGGTCAGCGCAAGAACTGAAAGAAACTGCACCCAGGAGCATGAAAGCTCCTGAAAGTGCTATGTTTGTTATTTTATTGAGTTTCATCTTTCTAGTCTTTTATGTTTAGAAACCATAAGAGTTTTGAATCATATTGCGTGAGTCTGCAATAGTAGATGTTGCGATAGGTAACAAGTAGCGGTTCTTGACAGTAGTGTTAAGACCTGCACTGATATATGGCAACTTCTTCAGGAGGTTGTCCTTCTTCTTGTTCTCATTGCCTGCTCCCCACCAGTTTGCGCTCTTGTAGCCGCTAGTGCTTGATGGAGC
>JAIJUV010000378.1 GCA_022732315.1 Prevotella sp. | reverse complement strand
AAGGAAGAGTTCGAACGCCTGGCGCCATACGATGTGGTATATCTTTACATGGCAAGCAACAGTCCTGAAGAGTCATGGAAAAATCTCATCAAACTGAATGATCTGGTTGGCGACAATATCGCCCACTACAATTTGCCAGCGGCTCAGCAGAGTGCCATCGAGAACTATCTCAACATTCGCTCCTTCCCATCCTATCGCCTCTTCGACAAGGAAGGAAATCTGGTAGATGTGAAAGTGGATGCTCGCCAGCTTGACAATCTAGAGAAAATCATCAAGGAACTGAACAGATAGTAAGAATACTGATAAAATCCCCTTCAAGGTATTGGGTACACGGTTGAATACATAATAAATCCCGAAATCGCTTGGCGGTTTCGGGATTTTTGCTTATCTTTGTATCTGTTTAAAGATTAACAAGTAAACATGAATACAGAGCAACAAAAGATAGAATACAAGAGTCTGCAAAAGATTCGAACAGGAGAGAAAGGATTCAAAGAGCTCTCCACTACTTGTGTGGCTTTAGCCAATGCACAAGGTGGACAAATTATGATTGGCGTAGAAGACAAGACAAAGAAGCCTGCTCCCAATCAGGTTATACCGCAAGAAGAGGCAAATAGTGCTGTTACAAGATTGCGTGGACTCTGTTTCAACGTAGGTCTTGCTGTAGGCGACGTTTGTGCAGACGAAACTGGCAGCCAGTACTTTGCCATCACAGTATTCCCTTCACTCCATTCATATGCCACCACTTCTGATGGCAAAATGTACATCCGTGTCGCAGACAAATGCGAGCCTGTGCGTAGTGAAGATATTCAACGTGTAGGAGAAGAGAAAGGAGCTTTCCAATGGGAACTTGTGCCAACACGATTTGAATTGGAAGATGAGAATAAGACGAATCTCTCTAAATTCGCTAATGATATACGCCAATCTGATAGAGTGAAGCAGCATGTCAAGCAGCTCGATGATATGGAAATTGGCGAACAGTACCATCTTCTTGACGGCAACAAGATGACTAATCTTGGTGTCTTATGGATTGGTACAGCCAAACAGCGTAGCCGTATTTGCTATCCTATCACTGTGCAATATATCGTATATGATGACTTGGAGAACAAAACCAACAAATTGGAATGGCGTGACAATACACGTAATCCGAAAGAACTTTTGGAAGATATTATGGACAAGGCTGTAGAGTTGACCTATAGCTATGAGATGCCTAATGGACTCTTCCGTAAGACAGTACGCTATTATAACGAGAACTTAATCAGAGAGTTGCTTGTTAACAGTTTGGCTCATAGTTCAAGAACCATCTCTAACGACATCACAATCAAGGTGTATCCAGGTTATATCAGCATCTCCAATCCTGGTGGTCTCCCTTTGGGTGTAACCAAAGACAACATCCTTCATACTAAGCACAGACGTAATCCGAATATGATTGAGATACTGACTGCACTTGGATTGATGGAAGGTGAGGGCTCTGGCTATGACTTGATTTATGAGTTGGATGCCGTTGAAGCAAAGAAACAACCTGAGATAGAATCAACATTCAACACAGTCACAGTATATCAAAGTGCAGAGATTACGGATAAAGAAGTTGTTCGCCTGATGGATTATGTTGACCATAATTATCAGCTTTCCCAAAAGAACAAGATTGCTTTCGGTATCATAGCCAGAGAGAAACGCATTGCCGCAACCGATTTATCTAAAATCCTCCAGCTATCTGCAGAAGAACGATTGAGAAGCTATATTGATAACTTAGACAAAAGCAATCTGATAACGAAAGGTGGCGTCAAGAAAGGATCATTTTTCCAAATCAATACAACTTTGCTGAAAAATGCAAAATCTAACATTGTTACTAGTTTGAAGACTATAGAACCACATGTTCTTAAGGCACTAATTATGGAAGATCTCCGTGTGCATCCTTTGAGTAAAATATCTGATATGGCAGAGCGCATTCCTGATATAGATATGAAAGAGATTCGAAAGATGCTCTATTCTATGGTTGGGAAGGAGATAGAAAAAGAGGGCACTCGATTTGATAGTAAATATTATATAAAGTAATGGCATAAAAAAAAAGGTCTGAAAAAGAAAAAACTGTTAAAAATCATGTATTGAACTAATAATCAGCGACTTTCTTTTTTCAGTATTCTTTTTCTACTCCTATATTTCATAAAAGAGATTTTAAGT
>JAIJUV010000377.1 GCA_022732315.1 Prevotella sp. | reverse complement strand
TCGTTCGCCATTCTTATCATGAATGCGTTCACACCTCTTATTAACACATACGTTAAACCAAAGCGCTTCGGTGAGAAGCCTGCTAAGAAATAAGGAGGATTGAGACATGCAGAAATTAGAATCATCATTAAAGAACATGGTTTTGGTACTCGTAGGTGTAGCACTCGTTGTGGGTGCCGTGCTGGCTTGTATCAACAATCTTACTTCAGGTCCTATCGCTGAGAAGGCTGCCCAGAGTCTGGCTGCAGGTATCAAGAGCGTGATGGGCACAGAAGATCTCCAGGTGGCTGACCCTGAAGAGGTGAAGCAGGAGTTTGGCGGCAAGGAATTTACCTTTATCCTCCACAAGTGCTCTGATAAGAGTGGCAAGGAGTTGGGTGCTGCCGTAGAGAGTACTACCGGCGGTTTCGGTGGCGACTTGAAGGTGCTCGTAGGTTTCGATACCGAGGGCAAGGTTATGGGTTACACCATCCTTCAGGCTTCAGAGACTCCGGGTCTGGGTGCCAAGGCAACTACCTGGTTCCAGAAAGACGGAAAGGGTAGCATCATCGGAAAGACTCCAAAGGATGGCGACCTCCACGTGAGCAAGGACGATAAGGGCGGCAATGCCGTAGATGCCATCACCGCATCAACCATTACCAGCCGTGCCTTCCTCAAGGCTATCAATCAGGCTTATGCTGCCTATGCAGGTAAGCGTGTAGATGGCGAGAGCGGTGCATCTCAGAAAGCAGATGCTGAGAGCGGTGCATCTGAAGTTGAACATAACGAAAAGAAAGGATAAGCCGATATGAGTAATATGAAAATTTTGATGAACGGACTCATCAAGGAGAACCCTACCTTCGTGTTGCTCCTCGGTATGTGTCCTACCTTGGCTACAACTACCAGTGCCATTAACGGTCTTTCCATGGGATTGGCTACCATGGCAGTATTGGTTTGTACCAACTTTGTGATTTCATGTATCAAGAAGATTACCCCGGATATGGTTCGCATCCCTGTTTTCATTGTCGTGATTGCAGCCTTCGTAACCATCCTGCAAATGTTGATGAGCGCCTATGCTCCTGACAGCATCAACCAGGCACTGGGTATCTATATCCCATTGATCGTAGTAAACTGTATCATCCTGGGTAGAGCAGAGAGCTTTGCTGCCAAGAACTCACCGATAGCCAGTCTCTTTGATGGCATTGGTTGCGGTTTGGGTTTCACCCTCGGTTTGACTATCTTGGGTAGTGCCCGTGAGATTCTCGGTGCAGGAAGCGTATTCGGTATCACTCTGTTGCCAGAGACTACCAATATCTTGATGTTTATCCTGCCTCCTGGAGCATTCCTCACCTTGGGATACATCATTGCTATATTTAATAAGGTAAAAAAGTAAGCGTAGGCATCGCTTCAATCAATGAAATAGAATAGAAATTATGGAATATTTATTGATATTTATCTCTGCGATATTCGTCAACAACATCGTCTTGTCGCAGTTTCTCGGTATCTGTCCGTTCCTGGGCGTATCGAAGAAAGTTGATACAGCCATCGGTATGGGTGGTGCCATCGCCTTCGTCTTGACCTTGGCAACCATCATTACCTGGTGTGTTCAGAAGTATGTACTCGATCCATTCGGATTGCAATATCTCCAGACCCTGGCGTTCATCCTCGTGATTGCTGCCTTGGTTCAGATGGTAGAGATCATTCTCAAGAAGGTTTCTCCTGCACTTTATCAGGCGCTCGGTATCTTCCTGCCTTTGATTACTACCAACTGTGCTGTGCTGGGTGTAGCCATCCTGGTTATCCAGAAGGACTACAATCTCTTGGAGAGTGTGGTTTATGCGTTCTCTACAGCCCTCGGCTTTGCTCTGGCTCTCATCGTTTTCGCTGGTATTCGTGAGCAGCAGGCTTTGGTTCGCATTCCTAAGGGTATGCAGGGCGTAGCCATCGTCATGGTTACAGCCGCTCTCCTCAGTCTTGCCTTCATGGGCTTCTCTGGTGTAGATGGAGGCTTGAAGTCTTTGTTCGGATTGGAGTAAATCGATATTTGATATTGAATTGAGTCCACTTAAAAAAGCATGTTTCTAGGCTTTTTTAAGTGGACTTTTGTCTTTTTATAAATATGGTTGACTCCTAAAGTTTCAATTACATGAAAGAATCATTAGAAGCAACATTGAAAGATGTCGAACTTACCAAGGAAGTGTAC
>JAIJUV010000070.1 GCA_022732315.1 Prevotella sp. | reverse complement strand
CCATAGTGCGATTATCAAGGAGAATTGGAAGATTATCTATCGCTACGACGAAGCCAACGACCTCGTCATTTTCGTAGATTTATGGGATATGAGAAGAAGCCCCAGATATCTGATTAGACAATTCAAAAGAAAACTATAAAGGAAAGAGCTCTAACTGTATGATTGAAACGGGCTGAAAGCCCAAAAGCTCCTAGCCCAGGGCAGCACCCTGGGTATGCTAGCAATCAGCAATGCGCCCTGTAAGGGCAAAAGCTTTGCATAATATTTTTATCACCAACAAGCATTCATAAATACTTCGGGATTGATTTATACGAGTTCCCGAAGCTTACACTCCAGTATTACAGCAGACTCTCTATTAACCATTAAATCATATAATTCCTGGTCTATTTCTGCATAAGCAAAACCATCACGCAAAGACTTTAAGCTAGAATAAAACTTCCTTTCTTTGCCTTTCTCATTTTTTACCAATCGCCAAAAGGGTTCATGCTGCAAATGATAATAAGGGTTCTCTATGCTACATTTAAAAGGATAACTATGAGGAATATCCATAGCCAATCCCTCTGCAACCAAAATACTACCCCCTGTATTCTGTTCACCAACATACAATCTCCATAACCTTTTAAACTCCGCAACCAACTCACTTGAAAGAACGATATGATTATCTTTTATGATACCTCGCTGGCAGAGATTTAAAATAGTCAAGAGTAAAAGGGGCTTATGCGGAGCTTTCACACCCCGCATAATCGCCCTTTTCATCTTTTCAAATGCAGACAGATAATAGTCTATATCTTTATCCATTATCAAATAAGATGAGTAACCTTAATTTTCTTCCAATGTTTGCCGATGCCGAGGGTCATAGCCTGAGTATCCTTGGTTATCAGTTCACCCTTCTGTAAACCAGCAATGGCTTGCTTCAGCTCCTGCAGAGCCATGCCACTCACACCAAACAAATCCTTCAACACTCCATCATTCTGTTGCTGTTGCTTCATAATGAGAGGATATTGGGCATTGGCATAGAAATCAAAAGAGGCTTTCTTAAACGAATCCATATTCTGTGTAGCAAGGATGATGCTCATACCCTTGTTTCTACCCACAGCTATCAAGTTCTGTAAAGGCTTGTTTTCGAAACCAAGCATATAGTGAGCCTCATCAATGATGGTGAAATGGCGTAGTTCCACCCTGTCCTCATTCTTTGCCTGTGGAGGCAGTTGCTCATAGATATTGTTCAACTTAGATGTCACGAAATATACGATAGCCTTTGCCATGATACCTTCCTTGTCAAACTTTCCTAAATTGATAATATAACAACCTTTCACCAAATCTACCTTGTCTTCCTCTGCAAAAATATTATTCAGAATCAACTGGTTTAAGACTGATTTTACACTATCCATATCACCCTGTTTCTTCTCGGGCATCAACATCGTATAATGGTCAAAAACTTCCTGAAAGGTGATTGGTTTCTGGTTCTTCGCCTTGTAGGCTTTGATGATAGCTTCGCTCAGTCTGTTATCCATCAAAGCACCAATCTTAGCGGAAGATATAGCACAGATGGCATTTGCTAAGGTCGTGGAATACAGGTGGATTTCATTGACAGGTCTGCCAGTAAAGTCCTTGAACGGAGTAAACGGCAAAGGTTTCTCCATCGGATTCAAGATGGCAGAGGAATCGGTCTCAAACTTCGACAGCCAATCGGCATGGGCTGGATCAGAGAACTCCCCCTTGTAATCGAACAAGAGAAAGTTGACAGGATAGTAGGTATCAGCCGATGCCATTCTGATTTGGTTGATAAGGACAGCCAGCAAATTTGACTTTCCAGAGCCAGTAGTTCCTGCCACCAATATCTGCGTATTGGCGATGGCTGTACTATTAATATCGAGGGCAGCATCCATGCCATTCTCGTATTGTCCGACATAGAGATTCAGCTCAGGAATATCCATCAACGACTTGCCACCTCGCAACGGACTGTAGTGCAACCACTCATCTATGCCACCTTCTTCCATCAAGATGTTCTTGCCTCTCATCATCTCGCTAAAGAGCACCTTGCTCAGAAACGTTGAGTTCTGCCAGTCGGCATCAATGTCGCAATAACGCATTTTAATAAGAGCCACGAAAACTTCCTTTATGTTCGACTTGGTAAAGAACGAACCACCCAATGGCTGCATACCAGCTGAGGTTTGAAGTTCCTCTACCTTTGCCTTGCTCCTTGGCGTCTTATCACTCAATCCAACGAGGAGGCAGATTCGCATAACCGTAGTAAAGTTCAGTACTACAGGGCGAACCATATCTGAGTAATCCGAAAGGTTTAGTTTCTGCTCGATAGCATATTTCACTTCTTCAAGCAAATCATGAGTTCCCTCCAGAATTCTCATTCCCTCAAGTTTTATATCTTGTACATTCATTTCTTCTAGAAATCGTAAATTTGTAATCCAAAGTAATCCTCACTTACCGTGGTACACTGTTGTTCCTGGTCTCTATGCAAGGTATAGGTCCTTGCCACGTATGCCACGATTTTCTTGAAATCCGTCTCGGTAGTGATCTCCGTATCCGTACTGAGCAAAATAGTTTGATGAGCCAAGTCTGGGAAGTATCGATTGATGATTACCTCTCGGCTCTCCTTGTCGAGTACACCCATCACGGTGTCTATCATCACAGGCGGGTCGTAGTCACCCAACTCATACAGCACTTTCAAAAGTACTTGCATCACCGTCTGCTTGGCACCGGCATTCAACTGGCTCAGATAAATCTCATTGCCATTCTTGTGGAATATCTTGAAGGATATTTCCTCGGAATCATCGGCTGACAATTCTACCCTACCGATATAGCCAGCATAAATCACCAAGTTGATGTTCAACTGCTCCTTCATCATGCGTTCAATGCTCGCCTTCTTGGCTTGCAGCAATTTTCTCGACAGGGTCTTGAAGAAACCAGGCAACTTGCAAAGCATGTCATACTGTGGATCTGGCACTTGCGGCATATCATAATCATAAGTGGAGATTTTCTTCTCCAGTTCCTTGATGCTTGCTTTCTTCTCTGCTATCTTGGCTTTTATTTCCTCTATTCTTCGGTCGTTGGCCTCATAGAGTTCGATGATGCTATAGTCGCTTCCTGTCAAGGCTCGCTTATACTCTTCGAGTTGCTCTTTTTTCTTTGGCATGTCCACCAGTTCAAGATCCAAATTCTCACGTCGCTCATCCAGGGCTATATAAGGATTTGAATAGGATTGCTGCACGAGATTCTTCAGCACGCTGACATCCTTGTCGCTCAGATAGCTAAACTTGTCGTTGTAGTCTTCGCTCGCATCTTGTGCCTTTTTGATTTCAGCTATAATCTCCGAGATAGACACCTCGGCAAGTTGTGGATACTTTGCTTTCAATAGTTCCACCACTTCTTGCGTCACCTTTTCTATCTGTTGGTCGTTCAAAATGTTTCCCCTTGCCGAAGCCACCTGCTCCTTCTCGTTCAGAATGAGTTCCACTTCCGTACTGATGATGTTGGCTACTTTCGGCAGGAAGACTCTCAGTTCCAAGTCCTTCGAGATAGCCTCGGCATCCTGTCTGTATTCCTTCTCCTTCTGATAGTAACTGTTGATGCTCTCCTCTATCTGGCGCATCTTGTCACGTATCACCTCGTCAGAGTTTCTACCTTCTTTCAGTTGCTCATATTGCTGTTTGTGGTCGTTGGCATAGTTCAATGCATCGTTGTAAGCATCGTTGAGACTTGCCACATCCCTTTCCATCTCCACCTTCTGCTTGGTCAGTTTCAGGTATTCGGCACGCAGGTTCTCGTTCTCCAAGCGTTCCGCCTTTTTCTCGTCGAGATAAGCAGAGGCTGCATTTTGCAACTGAGTGTATTTATTGAAGCCCATCACCGAATTGATGTTCTTCATGATGAGCTTGTTGATTTGCTCTTCCTTCACGAGATCGGAAGTCTTCATGGCATCAAAGAGGAAATAGTTGCTCAATTCAGCAGGCAGATTGGCAGAGATAATCTTGTTGACTATCGCTTCATTGGTGCTGCGTTTGACAGCCGTAGAACCAGTACCATAAGTATAACTGTTACCATTCATATTGAGTACGTTGCTCTCCTGTATCTTGCCATCAACAAACTTATAGGCACGGCGCAACCTATAGGGCGTTTCCTGTCCTAGCACCACCCCAGAAAAAGTAATCTCCAGCATGATGGTCTTGCCTTCTATACCACTCTCGTTCTTCACCCCCGAATTGAAGATTTCCTCAAACTGTCGCTTGTTGGATATCTTCAATCCATAAAGTGCAGAATAGATGGCATCGAAGAGCGTAGTTTTTCCACAACCGTTGGCACCACCTATCAAGATGATGGGACGGTCGCTAGTTACCTCTAAGTTTAAGTCCAACTTTCTGTAGGTCTTATAATTCTCTATGTAGATACGCTTCAGTTTCATTACTTCTTAATTTCTTTGAGAGCCTTCTTGAGTATTCTTGTCACCTTCTTTTCCTCAAGACTTGGCTCATTTTGGTTATTACGCTCTTCATGGAAAGGCTTGAGGATATAATCCTTGAGCCATTCCGCATCTATACCTTCCGATTGGCATGCACTCTCTATGAGTTGCATGTCTTCCTGCCTGATTCCATAGTTCAGGAATGTTCTGTCCAAGCTTTTCTTCATACCTTATTATATATGATTACCTTATTATATTATAGGGTTTCCAGATGCAATGCCGACCACCCATCTATACTGTCAGTGTTATCGATAATGCCTCCAGGATAATACCAGTTACTTGTTCCTTCGTCCTTGATGAGCACACCACCCACTATCTTCTTGCCCTTTTCCTGATAGGCTTCAATGTATTGCATCAAGGCGTTGTTCTTTTCTGGAGCATCCTCATCACTACCTGGAGTCTTGGTATCAAAAAGACAAATGGTACCAGACTTTAATCTAACGATGAAATCAACATAGAAACAACGTTCTCTATTTCCAGAATCTGTATATGGCACAGCGAAATGCTGCTTACCCTCATCGCCATTCTTATACCACCAATCCACATACTCCATTTTTTCATCCAACCAACGGGCAAACTCCCGTTCCGGCCCAGATGCCTTTATCTGTTCAAAATATGGATACAGAGCATGATTAAAAATCTCACCCTCCGTGGTCCTTACAGCTGCGGCATTATAAAGTCTAGTCTCCGGCACCTGCCATAACGACACTTGGTACTCGGTCTCTTTATCCTTGGCATCTCGCTTCATTATAGCCTCATAGCTAACCAAAGCCTTGCGAATCAGCTCCTCAAAACGGGGACGGTTCTGATGATAAAGCACTACCTTCGGCACATCCATCGAAAAGACTTGCAGATACTCCTCTAATGCACTTTCAATAGCTCCCTGCAACACAGGGGTACTATCAAATTTAGAAAAGTTACCCACATTCTTGCGACAGAACATAGTGAAAAGGCTCTGTAGTTCTGAAGCGTTAAGAGCTAGTCTGGCCTTGTCAGTTATCTCAACAATACCAGAATCACCCGTAATTGGCGTATCCTTTGGTATAGCGACCAAGATTCTGGAAACATCAGTCTGCACACCATGACGCTTGGCATTATAACGGTTCAACTTGATATTTTCATCCATGCCAGCCTCTTTCTTTTCTGTCTCTTCCTGGTCTTCCACTTCGCCATCATCCTCAAAGAAATCCTCTGGCGAAAACAGCAGAAGAGGATTCTGCTCCCATTCACGTTCCATGGTCTTAAAAAAGACGCTTCGGAATTGAGAACCTAATCGATTTCTCGTTGCCCCATGCTTATCCTTATAAGAGGAACGAAGCGAAATGTTTTGAAGATCCCGTTTCCGGTTGGCATAGAGCGTACTGATATAGTTCATGTCATCACCAACAATGCTAATCATATCTGCCGCCAAATCTGTATAAACATAGCCATAGTTCAAACATTCGTTTTGGTAGAAATGCTGCTCAGGCATACGCAAGATACGTCCCACGGTCTGCGTGGTAAAGGTCATGCTCTGCAATTCTCTGAATATCAGGAGAACGGATGCACGAGGACAATCCCAGCCCAAGGCAATGGCTTGCTTGAACAGCAACACCTCGGTAATATCATCAGGCTGAGTGATATTCTGAAGATTGGGCGATTTATCCTTTGACAGCCATACTGCCAACCTGCCATTTGCCACGCTGATGTCGCAAACCTGTTCTAAGTAAGCTTGCATCTCCTCGGCGATGGTCTTGTCCTTCGACGACATAGATTCGCTGCTATCGTTAGGCAACTGAATGAGCAACAGCGGATTGATGCCATATTCCTTGTAAGCCTCAGCCAGTTCCTTTCGCTTTTCGAGAGCCTTCTTCAAGAGACGCTGGTTAACCGTAAGTTCCGACTGTTCCTTACTGCTCTTTACATTCGGATTCAATTCTATGCCCTTCTTAATCATCTCTTCATTGATTACATCTTGGCGTTTCACAAGAACAGCATGATAGCTTTGGGTGACTGGCGTTGCTGAAACTCTCAACTCGATATGCGGTTGGATAGCTTGCAGCACAAGTTCGCTCTTCTTGGCATTACGTCCGGCAAACATGTGTTCCTCGTCTATGATAACCACCACTGGCAGATGCTGCTCTATCTTGGTCTTTCGTATCAGTTCGTAGAGCGTGCGGTTCTGTTCATTATCACGTATCATGACGGCATTATCCTTATTGATGCTCTCCCAGTTTAAAAAGAGCACATCACCAGGATGCAGACCATCTACATGATCACACTCATCAAACATAACAGGACGCAACGATCTTCGTTCACTAAAGAAATTGCGCATAGACTGATAACTCTGCTGGTGCAACTTGTTAGGAGCAATCCAAACCCAAGCTACACGAGAATATCGGCACTGCCCATTCATAGGAAGGTCACGAGTCAGTTCATCCAGTAAGGTACTCACCATCACCGTCTTTCCGGCTCCTGTAGGAGCCTTGAATATCAACTTTTGGCGGTCTTCTGAATCATTGAGCATGTCAATCATCTTCTGTTTCAGTTCACGCACCGCCTTTTTCTGGTAATCTCGTAGTTCTATCATTTTCGTTACCTCCTTAGTCTATTATGTCATTAGTAACATTATCTTCTTTCTCTTTCGACACATAATCATAATCGTCGCTGAGAGCTTCTTTCACAACCTCCTCGTCATGCATGGCGAGTTCCTCATTTTGCTGAAACTCTTTCATCATAGCATCACTATACTTTCGCTTTGGCAGAATATCCGTTCTGCCTTCTAAAGCTTGCAAGAAAGCATCTGGCATGGCACACAGTTCTATAACAGGCATGACTTTATGGAATTCGTCCTCATAGGCGTATGCGCCATCACTATAAACATAAACCTTCAAAGGATTCTGCTTGGTCGCAACCTCAGCTATCATCGGAATGATAATACTGACTACACGCTCGTCGAGGACAACAAGCATCTGTCCAGCCTCATCCTTAAAATAGCGCAATACGCTCTTCTTAAATTTCTTGCCTCCAAACGTTTCTTGCTCTTGATAGATATTGTTCTTGATGCAGAGGAGGTCAACGAGAGAAGCCATCAAGGCTCGACGACTTTTGGAGTTACTTTGGTCACGAGGCACAAACTCCGTTTTATAATAACGAAGATTATTGTGAGTCAAGCCAGGGACTTCTTCACCCTTCTGGTTCGTATAACCATTAATGACTCGTTTGTTTCGCTCGTAAGTTACTTTCTCGCAGATATTATTCTCATTGTTGGTCACTAAGATACATTTGCGATGACCGCCATCTTCTGAGTTCAATTGCATCGTAGCATGGAGAGTAGTGCCTGAACCAGCGAAGAAATCAAGGATAGTAGCATCCTTGCCTCCGTTTGAGAAATTCAAGACTTCTTTAATGAGCTTAATACTTTTCGGAGAAGAAAAATCGATCTGCATATTCAGAGATATTTCAGTTGTTATAATATCACTCCAATTGCTTGTTCTCAATATTCCCTCAGAAGGCTCAACCCAATGTTCAACTCCCATGTTTTTACCTTTAGTATTCTCATATCTACGTCTAACAAATTTCAAGTTTTTTCCTGTTTGCTTCCAATAATCCTCCAACATCAAAGCAGGATTTTCTTCTTGAGCTTTCAAAAACGCCTCATAATTAGCCACAGCTTCTAATGCTTTCTCTTTTTTCCATTTCCACTGCCCTGTTTCTGGCTTAAAGCCACAAAGCTCATATCGCATAGTGGGTCTATCAGCTGCATTCCAAAATCCTTTCCAATAGCCATAATCTTTTCTTTCATCTGAACTTTCTCTCATTATAGGATAAAAGTTGGAATTATCAGATGCTGAATAAACAAGAATATACTCACAACCAACAGCCAGAGATTTTATGCCTTTCTTAATGAACTGCTGAGATAAATTCTTATCTAATCGCCTTGTATTAATAATATTACGACAATTGTTCTCTCCTAAGATGTAGTCACAAAGTAGCTTCAAGGAAGCGAATTCATTGTCATCAATAGATATAAAGATAAAGCCACTTTCCGAGAGCAACTTCTTGGCGATTCTCAATCGACGATTCATAAAAGACAACCATTTGGAATGGCGATAGCCATCCTCTTTATCTACAAAAGAATCGTTGTAGATAAAGTCCTTATTACCTGTGTTATAAGGAGGATCAATATAAATTACATCTATCTTCCCGGCATAAGCATAAGTAAGAGCAGCAAGAGCATTGAGGTTATCCCCTTCTATCAGTACATGGTTAGGCGAACCTTCTGGCGCAGAATCCAAACGCTTGGTGGTATCCTCAATAAAAATAGGAAGTTGGTCTTGCATTTCATCCCATGCTTCCTCAGAACTCTCCTCCCACACAAGTCCATAACGTTGCTTATCGTTGATAGCAGCCAACAAGTCGTGCTTCAAATCTTTATCAATCTGAAGCTCATTTATCTGCTGGCGCAAAGCTGTCAAGTCTATTTTCTTTGCCATATCGGTGTCTCCTAGCCCTATAAATATGCTCCACCGATTCCCTAAGCAGAGAAGATTGTTCGTGTTTGTAATGGCTATAATAAAAAGAAAAGCGTAGGAATCATATTACTTATCCTTGCCAATTGAGGTCCTGGAAAAACCTATGAGAACAAGGATTGAAGCAATAGACACCTACGCCAAACTTGCATATATTGATAGCACAGGACGCACCCTCTCCATACGAATGGAAAGGGCACACCTATGCCTCGCGTATATACACGATGAGTAGTCGTCCACCGCAGCCTTCCTCTGTCTCTCATTTTGAAATTTTCCAGGTTTCAATTGAACAGAAGAAAACGTCAGTACACGTCTTTCTTATTAAAATAGGCCAAGCCATGGACTTTTACCTAACCAGCGACTCATCGCCAGCCATCCACAGCAAGACAACTGCAAAAGTAATAAAAAGAATTGGGATTTGCAAGAAAATCAGAAAGTTTCTTGCAAATCCCAATAAAATAGTTGATGATTTACTTATAAAGCAGGCATTTTATACACATGTCTAAGCCTCCAGATAGTTCATCATATCCTCCAATGTATCGAAGTTCTTGACATTGCCCCTCTTTACATCCATAATATCTTCCAACAAATTGCCCTCATACACTTGGGGTCTAGTATGCTTCTTATCATCCATAAAACGAACCACACGTACATAGCCAGAGCGACAAACCTTCGACTTTTCCTTCTTGGAACAATCAAAAGCGTTCTTAAAATCTATATTAATCTGCTCCATAATTAAACACTATCATTTTAAATATTTACCCATGTTATTTATGAGTAATCAACGCTTCCATATCTTTGATAAAATTCTCTACTTTCTCAAAATACGGCAAGACCTCTTCTTCTGTAGCATCAAAGGTATCATCATAATCGCCAGACTGCCGAAGTTCATATAGACGAGAGAACAACTTTCCATAAGTGCGATTCAACAAACCTGTGGCAATAAATTTCTCTCCAACTAAATGTATTACACCGGCATGAGTCTTTGCAGTAAAGCCCTTGTCAAGTAACAAAGCAGAAGCCATATGGAATACAGTATAATACAAACGATTTCCCGTCAAATTCCAATACTTCAATTTTGCCACACCCTTAGCCTCATCAAAACTCTTATAAGCTTTTTCTATCCTGTAGTGTACAAGATCTCTACGTTGTTGACCCTCTAGCATAGCATCACCCCTTCCTCTTCTACATTATTATAAAAAGGACTGCCCTTTTTGCTGTTCCAATCCTTCATCGAATACACTATCGGGTGAATCATCTGATTGATTTGCCATCCCAATTCCCAAAGAGGATAGGTGTAATTATCATGATCCTGCTCGTCTATCTTATCCTTATTCAGAAGCACAAGGATGTCCCAGTCGGAATCTGCCTTGGCATCCCTTCTGGCCCTTGACCCGAAAAGAATAACCTTGGCATCTTTCGGCATAATCGACTCCGCTTTCTTCTGAATCGACTTGAGTACCTCATCTTCAAGATGTTCCCTTGTTATTGTCGTCATAACACTATCATTTAAATTACACCGCAAAAATACGAAAAAGAATTGAAACTAACAAATATTCTGAGAGATATTTGCATTTATTCCTTTCTCTTCACCCAAACCTTGTGGCTGCCACTGCCCATCGAACCTATCGGCGAAGTTCTATCGGTGGTGATTTTCTTCAGCTCCAGGGAGGCGGCGGTGCGGCTCAGGTTGTTGATGTAGGCATAATCAGAGAGGGTGATGAAACCATTGGCTTCTATCACCTCCAGGGCACGAGCAATGCGCTCTTCCCTGGAATAGAGCTGCTTGCGAATCACCTTTACGCCACCCATGTCTCGCTCCAGGTCGCGATCGGTTTCATGCTTCACACTCTTGAGTAATTCAGGAGATGCCTTGAAGTTGATGTCCTTCACGCCCACCTTGCGATACGCCATCTTATCCTCTTCACCCTGCATTTCCGTAGGCTTATCGTCCTCGAAACCGAGGGAGAGGGAGAAGGTGCCGAGGCCTTCCAGATTCACATTGTAGCCCATGGAGAGCATTTCTACCAGCATATCAGCCACATCCATCAATACTGCCTCCGTGGTACTTTCTGAAATACCACGATGGTAGCCCTGCATCTTCTTGATGAACTCTTTTCTGGATAGTGTCCGATTGGTCACCATCTTGGGATAAACTCTGCGCTTGCCTGTGTTATGAACATCGGGCATCTCTTGCAACTTGTACTTTGTCATGACGATTCCTTTCTTATAAAGATTGTTATCACTCCTTATTGCAACAGCCACTATACCTAAGTGATTTTCTATTCACCATTCAGCATAATGGTTCCCGTCTCTAAGGATAATTGTTACTAACCCTAAGGATAATTGTTACTACTCCTAATAGAAATCTCCGTTCAATAGTATTGAACCTACATTTAAAAGTATTGAACGCACATTCAGAAGTTATGAACGGACATTCAAAAGTTATGAACGGACATTCAAAAGTTATGAACGAAACTTTCTACTAGGCAAAAGTACATTTTTTCCTAATAACAACCAAGACTTTTCCTAAGATTAACACAAAATTAATACTGGAAGGAGGGAGAAAAGAAATAAGAGGAGGGGAGAATCATCCTACAACCACGCTCCGAATCTTGCGCTTGGCAATGGGGCGGCGAAGTAATAGTTCTGGTCGTTATTCTTATCCAGGAAATTCACCTTCTTCATGCCGAAGAATGGCAGACCCTCCGGGAAGAGGCGGGAGAAATCGGTTACACCTCCTGAGAGGGCAGGACTGCCTGCCTGATATTCGAAATTCCAACTCTTGTAGAATGCCAATGGAGCACCTTGGGCTACATCATCTATCTCGCAGTTGATGTTCATCTTCTCGCTCTGAGTGAAGTTCTTGAAGAGTGGATTGAGCTGACCTGTCACGCTGCTTCTGATGTCGGTATCAAACCAGATGCCGAGCTCTGCACCCTTCGCCATCTGCGCTACGCCTGTCTCTGTAGATGCAAAGTAGTAGTTTGGTGTAAGACGACTGTGCTCCATATCAGCACCATCCTTCTTTGGCTGCTTCAGTCCGAAACGAGAATCGTAGATGAGATTGTTCACGAAGATTGGCTTCGCTGCCTTCTCTACCCAGACTGAACCACCCTTTTTGTTTTTGGAACGGCGCCAGCCGCAATTGATGATGGTGTTGTTATAGGCGGTCATCTCAGAGAGAGGAATCACCTCGCTATTTCCGGCATTAGAAAGCTTGAAGGCGTTGGTGCAGGCGTTGTAGATGATGTTGTTGGCTACATCGAGCTTGCAACCTGCCTTCACGTTGATGGCCTCACCACCATCGGCTGCATTTCCGCTATCGGCAAAGATATTGTTGATAATCACGCCGTTACCACCGGTGAAGTAAGTCTGGTCGTTGTAGTTGTCATGGAAGAAACTGTTGGCCATCACAAACTTGCCGTTTACATTACAGAAGTGGAAGGCTGGCACGCCACCATCGATGGTGGTCTTGAAAAGCTTGTTCTGGAAAGAAGC
>JAIJUV010000376.1 GCA_022732315.1 Prevotella sp. | reverse complement strand
GCGGAAGCAGCACTACTGGCGGCGGAAGCAATGCAGGCGGTAGCGGAACCACCGGCACCGAGGGAGGCGGAACCACCGGCTCTGAGGGCGGCAACAAGGGTGACACGGGCACTTCTGGCGGCAACACCGGAGAGGGCTCAGGCAAGACCGACCCAAGTTCCGGCGACGGCGATAGCGCGGATGTAACTATCTAGCCTATAGAGTTCCAGCCCTCACACGGCTGGAACTCTCCCCCATCAACTCCATCCACCCCCAATCGTAGAACCTATTAAAAAGTAGAAGATGATGAAAAAAGAAACTTGGAAAATGGTGATTCAGATAGCCATCAGCATCCTGACGGCTATCGCCACCTCGCTCGGCGTAACGAGCTGCATGTAGGCTACTACCGCTCCACCTTATTATATATATAGGTGGGGCGGTTTATTTTATTTTCGGTCATTAAGGTCACGGTCATTAAGGTCATTAAGGATTTCGGTTTTTCAAAATATCCCTCAACATCCCTCTATCTTATAAAATAAGGTTAAATCAAGTTTGTGCAGCGAACAAAATCCATCCATATAATCACTTTTCTGAATATTTTTTGTATTTTTGCAGATATATTGAGCTGATATGGAGTTGAGCATGGCTTATCTCCCTAGATTACAGGCGCATCATTATCAAATGATTTGAGCATGAAGAAGATATTATTCCTACATGGATTCTTCGCCACGACGGCAGAACTTATAATCGTTTCACGGAAATAGACAAATAATTATGGAGACATTCAATAATGTAATAAACAGTGGCCAGCTTGTTCTGGTCGATTTCTTTGCTACATGGTGCCAACCTTGCAAGGCGATGCACCCCATTCTGGAGCAGGTGAAGAGTGTATTGGGCGACCGCATCCGAATCATCAAGGTGGATGTGGACAAGTACGGCGTAACAGCAAGCCAATACCGCATCCAATCCGTGCCTACGCTGATGCTCTTCCGAAACGGAGAAGTATTTTGGCGCACAAGCGGTGTGGTAGATAAAGCCGAACTGCTGGCTACGCTTGATCCTTTCTTGAAATAAAAAGATGAACAGAATAAAGGAGTAAAATTGGAAAATGAGCATAAATACATTACATAGTTACCTCGCCTACTATCTCCTTGCTATCAATGCAGTTGCATTCATCGTGTACGGCATTGATAAGTACAAGGCAAAGAAAGCCAAATGGCGCATTCCGGAAATAACGCTTTTATTGCTGGCTGTCGTTGGAGGAAGCATCGGGGCATGGATGGGAATGAAAGTCTGGCACCATAAGACGATGCACAAGAAATTCAAATACGGTATTCCTGCCATTCTGCTGATACAGATTGCGCTGATGGCGTATTTACACATGAATCAATAACATAATAAAGAACGAAGAATTTCATTGAAATAATCTGATGAAAACAGAAAGAATTTTACTTCGATATTGGCAGGAATCAGATGCAGAGGCGCTCTTCAAGTACGCCTCCGACCCTGACGTAGGACCACGTGCTGGATGGCCGACACATAAGTCTGTTGAGGAAAGTCGGGAGATAATCCGGACATTCTTCCATAATGACACGACATGGGCGATTGTGTTGAAAGAGACTGGCGAGGCTATCGGCTGCATCGGCTACTACACCCATGAAACCAGCAACATCCCAATCGGAGAAAACGACTGTGAGGTGGGCTACTGGGTAGGAAAGCCATTTTGGAACCAAGGAATCTGCACCGAAGCCTTGAAGCTGATGCTTGACTACTGTATCAACGTGAAGCATTTCGAAAACATCTGGGCAGACCATTTCACAGGCAATCCTGCATCAGGAAGAGTCATGGAGAAATGCTGTTTCGTCGATACTGGTATGTTGAATAAATGTAGCCAACTCGTGGGTGGCGACAAGGAAATGGTCAAGGTGTTCAAGTACAACGGATAAAGGAGAAAATAGAATGATGAGAAAGAAATCAAGAGGCAAATAACCATGCATTGTCCATTCTATCATCCCGTACAAAAGTACCACAACCAGCAATATTTGTGGTACTTTTGTACTAAAATAGCTATAAAACTGTTGGAATGTATTAAAAAAGAGCGGATTTTAAAAGTTTCCCGTACAAAAGTACCACAATTAAAAATATTTGTGGTATTTTTGTACCAAAATTAGGAGAACAATTATGGAAACAAAGAATTCATTCATATCATC
>JAIJUV010000069.1 GCA_022732315.1 Prevotella sp. | reverse complement strand
TCAAGGATGAAATTTAGCCATATCATAAAGAATGTAGTAAGTTCCTTTGTCTTTGCGCTGCTCCCCCTGTCAGCATCAGCCAAATGCGGTAATGTGGACTATAGCTGGGGAGCAGACGCACTGGCAGGGATGCATGACTATGTGGTGACGATGATGCTGTATGTGCTGTATCTTACATACGCTGTCGCTGCTGTGATGGTGATTATATCCGCTTTGCAGATATACATCAAGATGAACACAGGGGAAGATGGAGTTACCAAGTCCATACTGACGCTGATAGGAGCCTGTCTGTTTATGATAGGCGCATCCATCCTGTTCCCAGCATTCTTTGGCTACCAGATTTAAGACTCAACTGCAGAAGAGTATATCATGTGAAAGCGACAACACCTTTCTATATAATTATAATAAGGTGTTGCCAAACGAATCATTAACAAGTAAAACAAGAAAGAATGTTTAAGAAAACAACGAACTATTTGAAGAAGACCGCCAAGAGCGTTCTCTCTTCAGGACGCTTGAAGACATTGGCATTTATGCTCCTTGTGGGCGGTGGCATTGCCATGGCGCAAAACTCGGCAGGTGACTACACGGCAGGTACCACCGCGCTTACAACAGTGACGGAGGAAATCAATTTTGGGGTAAATCCAACTAAATATAATACTTGCATAAAATCATACTTATCGAATAATAATACTTCATACACAACGAATTACAGCGTAAAAATGAATTCTAATAATACTTAATCGGTTTGCATAAAGTTTGATTTCTGTGGGAACATTTGTGGGAACCATATTATCTTTGCATTGAAAAAGGGTAATATTACCCCAGTTTTGAACATTCATAAATTTGTTTTTGAGATGAAGATTATACCGTATTTTCGCAAGAGTAATTCTGCCGTTTATGTAAGGTTGAGAGACGGAAAGGACGTTGATTACAAAATATCAACAAACTTGTATATCGACCCTATCCATTATGACGCATCCGTGCCTGGCTATTCAAAAGAAAGCAATGTACCTCAAGATGTGAAGGACAAGTTCAACAGACAACTCGCAGACATTCTTCTTTTGGTCGGCAAAGAATATCACACAGGCTGCACACTTGACTTCCTGCACCATATTGTAGATAACTATTTCAATCCCGACAAGCAGGGAAAGGAGCATGAGGACATTGACAACACCAAGACTGGTTTCTTTGACAGAGCCGAGCAGTATTTGAGAGAGGTAAAGAATGGAGCGGAAACCAAATGTGCTATCACATCCATATTCCGCAGACTTCACCGCTATGAGGCATGGCAAAAGGAAATGGAAGGTCGCAAGGACTTTGTTCTTCGTATCGAGGATTTTGGAGCAGACGAGTTAGAACGCTTCATGAAGTATATCACTGAGGAATACACATACTTTGCCAACAATCCCGACTTCTTCAGCCGATTTGAGATTTACCGCAATACAATGAAGCCATCATCTGCCAATTCCGCCTTTAGTGGAGGAACAAGGTTAAAGGCGTTCTTGAACTGGTGTGTGAAGAAAGGCTACACCACCGACACCTCATTTCGCACGGTCAAGGTGGACAAGCATGTGTACGGCATCCCTTACTACCTCACCATTGAGGAACGTGACCAAGTGCTGCACAGAGACCTCTCAATCAGTCCACGTATCGAACTGGCAAGGGATATGTTTGTGTTCCACTGTCTTGTTGGTTGTCGTGTTGGCGATTTGTTCGCTTTAACAAGAGAGAATATCGTTGGGGATTTCTTGGAATACATACCGAGCAAGAACCTCAACAAAGGCAAGACAGAGGTAGTCCGTGTTCCTCTATGCGGCAAGGCATTGAATATACTGGCTAAGTACGAGAAGTATAGCCCGAGAATGTTCCCTTTGTTGGATGAGCATTTCTACAACTTGGCTATCCAGTTTGTTCTTGAACTCTCTGGTGTCAACCGCATGGTGCCAGTTCTCAATCCGCTAACACGGCAAGAGGAAATGAAGCCTTTGTATGAGGTGGCTACAAGCCATGTCGCACGAAGAACCTTTATAGCGAACATCTACAAGCATGTCAAAGACCAAGCGTTGGTGGCTTCGCTCACAGGACATGCTCCTAACAGCCGAGCATTCGCCCGATACCGCACCATAGACGATGACATGAAACGTGAAATTATCAATCTTATAAAATGACAATTATGAACGTAACCGCTTTTATACGCAAGACATCAGCCAAAGACAAGGCTACCATATATTTCCGTGTCCGTGACGAGAAATGTGACATCAAGTGTGCGAGCGAACTGACCATCAATCCCAACCATTGGGATGCCAAGCGTCAGAGTTACAAACAGCGCATAGCTTTGGTAAAGGATAGCGAGAGGCAGCAGCTTAATGATGCCATTCTTGACTTGAAGAGACTCATATCAAAAGAATACTATATAGGAGCAACCGCAGAATGGCTGAAACGTGTGATATTCGTCTTCCATCATCCCAATGCCTACAAGTTGAAAGACAACCAATGCCAAGAGACAAGGTTGTCGGTGCTTGTGGAGCAATACATTCAGGCAAAAGGCTTTGAGAAAAGACAGGCATCCGTAATACGTGCCAATATCGGGAAGATAGAACGCTTCGAGCAATACCAGAAGACCGTGAAGAAACGCACCGACTATGTGATGGGCATTGACAATACTACAGCAGAGGATTTGGAAGACTTCTACCAGTTCTTGGTGCATGAGCATGAGTATGTCAAGTTATACCCATATCTGTATAGAAATGCGGCAAAGTCTGTGACGCAAGCCATGCGTTCAGACAACACGCTGCACTCCAACTTCGCACGCCTGCGGACAGTCTTCATGTGGTGCATCCATCGTGGTATCACCACCAACAATCCGTTTCTACAGTTTGAAATGCCGAAAGCCGTATATGGAACTCCTTGGTATATCAGCATAGAGGAGCGTGATTGTCTTTACGAACTTGACCTTTCGGACAATCCGCACTTGGCTACGTTCCGAGATATGTTCGTCTTCCAGTGCTTCCTCGGTTGCCGTTTCGGTGACCTGCTCAACCTCAAAAAGGAGAATGTCATAGACGGTGTGGTGGAGTATCTTCCGCAGAAGACCAAGAATCATGACGGAAGAACCGTCCGTGTTCCTCTTACAGAGAAAGCTCTCGCTATCTATGACAGATACAAAGACAGACCGACCCTTTCGTTGTTTCCACACTACAACGTGGCAGACTTCAACAAGGCTGTCCGTGCGGTCATGGAACTGGCACATCTTGACAGGAAAGTGCCTATACTCAACCCTCAGACCCGACAGAACGAGATGCGACCGATATACGAAGTTGCCACTTCCCATGCCGCCCGAAGAACTTTCATCGGAAATCTCTACAAGCAAGTGCAAGACCCGAATTTGATTTCCTCAATGTCTGGTCATGCCAATGGCAGCCGAGCTTTCGCCCGATACCGAACAATAGACGATGACATCAAGCGTGGGCTTGTTGACCTTATCGGTTGATGGTTCACGTATTCACACAAAAATCAAAAGAAAGGAATAATATGGATTTATACTCAATGATACAGAATGGAGCACACTTCAAGGTAGAAGTGACCTCCGAGGATCTGGTCACATTTGCCGATCGACTTATAACAAAGTCGCAGGAGATAAAGGCAATGGAACTGGCAAACAATCCCGATGAGGAGAAATGGCTGACCGCAGAGGAAGCAGCCAAGATGTGCCGTGTATGCGCCACCACTTTATGGTCTTGGGCGAAGTCTGGCTATCTTGTCCCTGCCAAGATGGGACGGCAGCGTCTGTTTGCCTTGTCGGACATTCAGAAGATACTCAATGACAGAGCCAAGAAGTAACATTTGTAACACCACAGCACCAGTCAAGACATTCTCTGAGAGCCTTGCTTCTTTTCTTCCCTAAGTTCGCCATAGCTTCACCTTACGGCAAGGCTGTTGGCAAATCTACCTCTTGTAGGTCAGTCGAACCGCCAAGCGTATCTTTGATTATTGGGGATGTTGGGGAGCAAGTATAGGTTTAGTGTACCACAAAACCACGGCTCACAAGCCGGGAGTGTCCGCACAGGTGCTTCAGACACGATAGAACAATGACATCCCCAACATCAACAGGACAGAAGAAAAGAGGCGGTCGTCCGAAACAGCCGAAAGGAACGCAGCGCACCCACCCAGTTAAGGTGTATTTTGACGATGCCAATTACAGGAAGCTGCTCCGCATACAGAGGAGAGACAACACTCCGCTGTCCACCTTGGTATATAATCTTGCTGTAAACGGCTATGTCAAAGAGCCAATTTCAAGGGAACTCACGAAGTATATCCGTGACCTTTCGGGCATGGCAAACAACTTGAACCAACTGGCACACCTCGGACATATCTATGGTGGTTTGGCAGTGGCAGATGAGAACAAGCGACTGGCACAGTCCATCAGTGAGATTATCATCAAAATCAACGAACAGTTATAGTCTATGATAGCAAAGATTAAGCAGGGCAAGGGCTTTGGTGGATTGGTCTCATACGCCAACGACATCAAGAACAAGGACACGAACATCATCGCATCAGAAGGTGTTGACCTTTCTACCAACAAGTCGATTGTCGCCAGTTTTAACATTCAAGCCAAGGCTCGCCCGACACTCAAAGCGTATGTCGGACATATTTCTCTGAGCTTTTCACCAGAGGATTACAGGCGAATGAGTGACGAACTGATAGCGGAAATATCAAGGAAGTATCTCCAGAGAATGGGGATAGTGAACACCCAATTTGTCATCTTCCGTCACCACGACAAGGCGCACGACCATGTTCACATTGTGTACAACAGAGTGGATAATGACGGCAACGCAATCACTGGTGACAGCAACTTCAAGAAGTCCGCAGCCATCACCAAGGCACTCACAAGGGAATATGGATTGACCTTTGGCAAAGGCAAGAAGAATGTGAACCGTGACAGATTGAAAGGCAAGGATGCCGCCAAGTACAGAATGTATGACCTCATTACCGCAGCATTGAAAGACTGCCACAGTTGGAACAGCCTTAGACAGGCTCTTTCCAAGAAAGGCATAACGATGGATTTTATACGCAAGGCAGATGGAAGTGTCAAGGGCATTTCGTTCTCGGATGGCAATGTTACTTTCTCTGGTGGTAGGATTGACAGAAGCCTTACCTTGGGGATTATTCTGAAAGTTCTGACTGATGAAAGGCAAACTGTCAATGCTGTGAAGAATATCGAAAATGAAGGTTACACGACAAACGGGGTGGCACATGGCATGGATAATACAAAATCCTCATCCTATTCTACATCGTCTTCTTCCCTAAATTTCGACAATGGGGAAAGCGTATCTATTGCAGACGATGAAAGTACTTCAACGGCTAATGACACAGGCGAGGCTTCTACTGGTATGTCAGATGTTGTAGGAGCTGTTACGGAGTTGGTGCTTCAACCTCATGTCGTTCCTTCTATTGGTGGAGGTGGCGGTTCGTCACGTTCTGACGATGATGATAAGGATAAGAAAAAGTACAAACCAAGACGCAGATGATTATGGCAAACAAGAAACCTATCCCTTTGAAGGACGAAGAAATAGATACTTTTGATGAACTGCAAGACAAGTTGCAGACTTGTATCGATGCGCTCAATTCGTTGTCAAGCAAAATCGGCTCGCAACCAACAAACAACTTGGATATGGAAATGTTCAAGGCTGATGTAGCATCCGCTGCAAAATCGGCTGTAGAAGACTTGTTGAATGACAGACAGAAACAGCGTGAGGAAAAGGACAAAAACGACAAAGAGAAATACGGAATAACCCAAGATGAGTACATGGGTTCTCTATCAGAAAGGTATGATATTGTCCTTTCCAGATGCGAGGGACTTCTAAACATTATAGAAAAAGAACGAGCTTTGGCTTTTTCTTTGAATGACAGGTATAAGAAATCCGATGATTGTATCAAGATTATTGGCAATACATTGGACTCTATCTGTGAAAAATTGGGGGTGCAAGCAAAAGTTGGCGTAACGCAGCCATCAATGCCCAAGACATTAAAGGAAGTTCCGTCGTTTCTTCTTTGCACCATTCCTTGGTATTGGATAAGGCGCATTTGGTATTCTCGCTATGTTAGACAATTAGCTCTTATACTCATGCTGTGTTCTTGGGCTTTGTCTATTGGATTGACTCTATTCTTGGCAAAGGACAATGCTGACTTGCAAAAAGACAAAAAGAAGAATATGCTTATACGCAAATTAGCCATTTCACAACCAAAAACTGCTGAATTTGTAAACTATGTGGATATGGTATATACTGATGAAGCAGCTCATTCAAAAGAAATAAGCCAGTTATGGCAACAGTATTATATCAAGAAATAACGGAACTATGGATGATAAAATTATTGAACAATTGAGAGAAGAAGCAAAGGATGCACTCATTCATTGGGCTAAGACTGATAAAGGATATTTCATGATGAAAGATGCCTTGGAGAAATATATTGAAGCCACAGGTGCCAATCGGTCTTGTGGCAACAGCAAGGAAACAATTCTATTGGGCAGACGCATTGCTGCCCAACGAATTGTGATTGACGCCATCCATTTACTTAACAAATATGAGCTTTATAAGGTTGATAATGAAATGGCTGAAATCATATCTGAAACAAAGAAGGGAAGCAATTTGAGAAGATGATAAACTACAAGTTATATATTGGGAGCAAAATGAGGAATATTGTCGATGTATTCTTCCTTGCTTTGCTCTTCCACAATTATGTCTTCCCATTTTATCTCTTTTATTCTTGTAGGGGCATTATCTGCATGCATTTCGTACTTTATACATGGCAAATCGGTAATTGTCTTTATGTCATCAATACTCAGTTTAACAGAATGTCTTCTATCGCACATTCCTGGAAGAATTGGATCATACCGAGCAGGCCCATATTTAGGTCTGTTCAATTCTATACCAACAATGTCTCGTATCGTATTGTCTTCATATCTTACATAATATCCATCTTGCAAGTCAGACTCCTCAATATTTTCTATTATTTGCTGAGGAACATAAATATAATAATTTACATATTTTGCAAGAATTTGTCCATTATTTACTGCGCGAAATTTTAAGGTGCATTCATATCTTATACTCTTTTCCTCTATCTTTTGTGCGGTAAAGAGTCCAAAAGGAGTCTTGTTTTTAGTCACATTTACTTTCGTTATGAGCAAGGTAAATTCAACGTCAATTACAGGAGTTTTGCTTCTATTCATAATATCCCTAATCTCATAATCTTCCATTGCTTCAACTGTAGCATTTCTCCTCTTATAATAAACATGTGAAAGTCTATTCTGATGAGCCGTGTTACTACGAGGTACAAAAACAACATAGAATCCACTTTTCTCATCAAATGGTATATATGTTATTTCCAAGCCATCTATTTTAGGCTGAATATTTGATGATAAAAGTTGAGACAGTTTGTCCTTTGACATCTCTGTATTTGGTACTGGAAGCAATTTTTCTGGAATGGAGTTTCCTCCATCACATTCTTTTTCTCTTATTCCGAATATAATATTACCACCATTAGAATTAGCTAAAGCACTTACATCTTTAGCCAATTCTTCTTTCCATTTTTTGTTCTGTATTGCAAATGAACTTTTGTATTCCAAGACTGTAGATTCTTCTATTTCATCTTGGATAAGTCTCTGCAAATCAGCTATCGTTTTTATCTCGAACATCGTCTTATAATCCAAATTCAGTTGTACATGTTTTAATCCATTCAATGGTTTCATCTTTTGCGTTTATCTGTCGGGCATATTCTAACAGCAAATGAGCCAGTCGATTTATAGTGACATCACCATTCATTGAATATAAACGCATACGCACAAAATCCATGATTGACACTACAGAACAAAAATAGCCTTTCTTACCAAGTTCTGCTGCTGTTTCATAAACATCATGCTGTTCAAAGTTTACATGCTTTCCAAAGATGAAAAGGCTTTTCTCTATCTGAGCCAGTGCAAATTTTGTAATGGCATGTTCAACATCTTCTTTTGTAAAATCTTTGTCCTTTACTTCGATAGAAGAGACCAACTGCTCTGCATTGTCAAAAATATCAATATCACCAACCTCTTTCGATGAAGCGCCACTTTCGTTCACCTTATGTGGAACTACCGTTTTTTCACCTTTATAATATAGGTGTTCTATAGCAGCAACAACCAAAGGGCACATTTCCCCCTCAAATGAGTTCTTTATGAGGGTGTTCACATAGTCTAATATAGATTGAGGATTCGCTTCGTCTTCAATTTCCAAATCTGGAATAGAATACTTTTCCTCTATTTCGCTATAAATGTCTCGTAGAGAACATAAAGCGGATGAAAGATATTTAAAAGCTTGTTTCTTTGTCTGTATTTCTGACAGAATTTTTATCAAGCTTTCAAGAGTTTCAGAATCATTACCACTCCTAACAGCGTTGGTCTTTGCCAACCGTTGGAAACGAGCAGGCTTATTCAGAAAAGGTTCGTTAGAACCGCCAAGGCTATTCGGATAGGTACTTCTTTCAAAAGGAACTATCACCTTATGACACAAACTTCTTGCATCATATGCTCCAGATGAGTCATCTTTTGCTTGGAGACTCAAAATATCAACATCCTTATTAGTGCTCTTTGCTAATAAGGATGTGACCAATACATATCTGTATGTTTTGTGAGAACCTCTTAATATTGAATCAATCGATGCTCCTATTGTATCATCTTGATAAACAGGCTTTTCATTAGCCATTCGGAGCACTTTCTCCGCTTTTTCTTTATCAACTTTCTGCATAGCTAAAATCAAACAAATTATGTTCTGTTGGTTTAAAAATTACATTTTCTTCACCATTAAGAACGTTAATAACCATCGTAGCAACAGCCTTAGCCATATTGCATGGAACAGCATTTCCTATTTGGGTATATTTTGATGATTGAGAACCACAAAATTCATACTCTATAGGAAAAGTTTGCAAGATAGCAGCTTCTTCTACTGTCATTCTTCTCAAAAAAGAAGGAGCTTCCTTGAATGCTGCCTTTGAAGGGTCTTTCATGATTTCATCATGATAAGTTACAATCCAAGGAGCACAATTCTCATACAACTCATTTTCATCAATGATAGGGGTCTTGTTTCCTCCCATTGAGGCTGGTAATGTTGCACTATACCCATCTATACGAGTTGGTCTTCCCAGTCCATTAAACAACATTCCTGCATAAGGCGACTTGCGTAATATTGGGTTTGAAGCCAATGTTATTTTCGCTCTACATGTACTTGGGTTATTACCATGTCCTGCTTTATCCAAAACTTGTAATGCTTCTCGAACTGTAGGTGCTTTATGAGAATAGTGTTTTATCATTTCTTCCCAATTTGGCACGTTATTACAATTGCCTTTAATTCCGACAACAAAAATTCTCTCTCTTGCTTGGGGAACGTCATAATCTGAGGCATTCAGAATCATAAAATTCACAGAATACCCCAAGTGTCTGAGTTCAGATAGTAATTTTTCTCTTATCGGTTTCCATTTTTCAAGAAGACCTAACGCTTTAACATTTTCCATAATGAAAGCTTTAGGTTTAACTTTTGAGATGACCTTTACATAACTCCAAATCAATTGGCTTCTTTTGTCATTCACATCCATCTTTCCTGCAACGGAAAAACCTTGACATGGAGGACCACCAATAACCATATCTACATTTTCTATTCCATCAAGTCTATCCATGACAGAATTTATGTCACCATTTACGATATGGTCTCCTATATTGGTTGAATACGACATGCAAGCTTCCTTCATCATATCGTTGGCAAATATGATATGTGCTCCTGCCATAATTGCACCAATATCCAAACCTCCCGCACCTGAGAAAAGCGAGACAGTTTTAACCTTGTTGGTATTATTTCGTTCCTTTATTGTCATTGCCTTATGTCATTTATTAAATCCTTAGGACTGATTTCTAAAACTTTTGCTATTTCAACCAACTGTTCAAGTGATGGTTGAGTTTTATTTTGTACCCATCGACTTATTGTAATATCACTTTTGCCAGTTTTTTCAGCAAGCCAACGGTTTGTTTTATTCTGCTCAGCCAAGGCTATTTTTATTCTGTTAATGTATTCCTTACACATAGTTTTACTCTTTTAGTGATACAAAGTTAGCAAAAATCGGCAAAAGATAATCATTCTGTGATAATTATTTTTCAGAAATGCCCCAATTTAGACATTTTCAATGTTACTATATGCTGTATCAGCTTTTCAAGAATCCACTTTTGTGTCTTGTATCATAATGGGAACACTGATACAATAATCTTACCAAATCATATTGTGTATCAAGAAGTAAACACCTTTATTGGACTATCTTGCTAAGATTACACATACTTACAAAATGTCATAAGGTGCAGGAGCGCCATTCTTCAGCTTTTGCTCCATGTCTTCTTTATTAAGCATGAAACAACGACAACTTTTTGCCCTTGATGTATCCAAAGTTTCATATTGAGGTATTTGCAAATGTTTATAAAGACGGCATATCTTGCCCAATCCTTTATAGCTATCAACATAATTTCTACATACGCAACAATTGAGAATGCCATACTTTTGAAAGCCCACATATTTTGCATAGTCGTATATTTCGAATGAAACAGGAGTGTGAAAACGCATTTCAAAAAGAGAATGTGGAGAAGACTTCCTCGCCTCTTTGCAATTTCCACCATCTTGATAACAGCGAGTTTTCCCAGACTGGTACAAAACATATCTTACAAACTCTATGTTACTATTTATTGCATGGTTGTTATAGTCTTCCATTTTGAAGCCATAAAAATTAATTTTTGATGAATCTTGTTCTGAATACATATTGAATGACATCTTTTCAATAAATCCATTTTTAATCAAATTGGAAATGTCATCTTCATCCTCAATAAGAATCTCTATAATTTTATTACCGCTATGTAGTTTTGCTTCATCACTTGCATGAGTCACGCAAAATTCAATATAGATTGGTTCTCTTTCTGGATGTGTGGAAGAATATATCTTTAAGTCTGAACGTCTTCTGATATTGTCATAGCATATTTCTTGTTCGCAGGAATCATAATATTTTTTTAAATTGAAAAGCTTCTGTTGAATTGTTCGACATTCGTCATATCGTACATATACACATTGCTTAGATTTTGGGCAATATGATTTATACTCAAACCCCATTAAAAACTCTTCATTATCCAAAAAGGCATTACGAACTTTCTCTTTTGCAAGAAGGTGTAACATAGACTCATAGGCAAAATCGCATTCTGTTCCAGATTGGTGCGCAAAATGATGAATTCTTTTCAATCCTTGATTTTTAGCCATCAATGGTTCTTTACAGGCAGGACAAAAACATCCGCACTCGTTACCAGTACGGACATTATCTACATTGACAAGCTGTCCATTTGAGTCCACTGCATATATTAGCATATGGGCTTCATGCTTTTGTTGCACCTTCTTCATTGTTGTTACTTTTTAAGTTCTACAAATTCTATTTTATACCCCATCGCATTTGCTATTTTAGATAACACATCTATACCAACAGACTGTTTCCCTTGTTCTATTCTACACAAGTTTGCGGCATCTATCCCTGTGAGCAAGGAAAGTGTCTTTGCCTCTAAATGTTTTTCTTCCCTAATTTCTTTTATGCGTTTACCAATCCTTATACGCTCTTCATTTTTAGAAGTACCTACCCCCAACGGCATTTCCAATGAATTTTGAACAAACCACAAAGTAAATATACCAAACAAATCATCTTTAGGAGATAAGTCTGGTTTTCTTTCTTGTAATAATTGTATTGCTTTTAAATAGTATTCCTGAGCTTGCAATGGGAAAGTACTATTAAACAACAATGTGGTTGTTTCACCAGTTGAGTGCTGTAATTTTATCTCACACTGATTACTACCTTTCGTTTCAAAAATAATATCTTCAATCATATTTAGTGTCCCCAAATTTATGTTTTTTGCAAAGGTACAACAATTTTCTTAAATTGGCGTATATGACAATTGTATAATTGGTAAATATAACAATTATTATATCTTTGAACAGTAGTGCTATTTGTTTCTCTCCAATATTTCAAAAATAGGGAAGAGAAAAATGCAGACGTGAAAGATTACTGAGAAAACGAACAATATCCAAAACATTCTACATTTTCGAGACATTTCACCACAGCACTTAAAATCGTGTCACTCGTTCATAAAATGTTAATCATATCTTAATTTCGTGTTAACAAGTCTTTATCGCTCAATTCCACTTTTGAAGCCTTTTCAATGTTTTTGAACACACCCTCTTTTAGTACATTCAAACTCCCCATTAAAATATGTTTTTTGGAACATTTTGGGAACATCATACTTGCCCTTACATCTATCATACACTGATAATCAAGTACTTAAACACAATCTTGTGTTATTCAGAGGAAATAGCCAAATACGTGCCTATTGTAGTCAAGCTCTGTTATGCCATTGCAGGTGTTGTTGCCGTAGTGGGTGCCATCAGCGTTTACATCGCTATGAACAATGAGGAGCAGGATGTCAAGAAAAAGATCATGATGATTGTAGGAGC
>JAIJUV010000375.1 GCA_022732315.1 Prevotella sp. | reverse complement strand
TCTCAACTTAGAGAGAACACTTGGAGAAGAGGACGGGATATTCTACTTCTATGAATCGAAGGAATGCGACTTCGTTGTGAAAAAGGGCGAGCGTGTAGCTGAGCTGATACAAGTCTGCTGGACATTGAATGATGATAACGTAGAACGAGAGATAGGAGGCTTGATAGCTGCCTCCTCGGTTACAGGTTGCAAACAGGGAAAAATCATCACTTTCTCCCAACGAGAGATCTTCGAACGAGACGGAATAAGGATTGAGGTTATGCCAATATGGGAGATGGAATAGGAAAAGGGAAGTCGTTCTTTTCATCATTTTTCTTGTTTTTATGATTCTACTTTGTTCATAATACAACATCCCCCTGGAATCGGGTACGCCTATTAAAAAATAATGTTGCAAAGTACAAAAATAATAGGAGAGAAAGGAAAAACTTTCCTTTTAAAAAGGAAATAATTGCCGTTTTCTTTCCCTTTTAAAAGGAAATTTTGTATCTTTACAACCAAAAGTCCCTTGAAAAAGTGGCAGAATAGAGCAAAAAGTCCCTTGAAAAACGTGCACAGCATCAAGAGTAATACATCATAAATCATTAGGAAACAGATGTTTAAACGAAAAATCGAGAAATATCTCAAAGAATGGAAGAGTGATGAGCACAAACTCTCATTCTTCCCCTCTACATGGCTTTCCTGCTGAAAAACAAATAATCTTCGTTAAAATATCGGAATCCTAAGAATAATCCCGACAGAAATGATTAAATTTGCAAATAAAAACAGAATACTGTAGATAAATGCAGAGGATAACGCATAAGAGAATCAGAATTTCCTGGCTGTTGTTATTGGTTTATATACCGATGCTGTTGGTTGTTACGTTTCACCATCATGGGGAAGCGCAGGGAAGTCAGGCTGGTTTCTATTGTGCAGATTGCGCCCATCATATTCATCACGACGGGCATCTGATAGCTCTGCAGAATACCATGCACGACTGTGTGCTCTGCCAATTGCAAAGCACTCCTTATCTGGCTCCATCCCTCGTGGTTTGGGTTGCCCTCGCCGTGCTTCATTTCTCCCCTCGCCGTGCCTACTGCTCTCCTTGCTTGTGCAGGGCGAAGGGGGTAAAATCTACCCGTGCTCCACCTTATTTTCTTTTTCACTAATTGTTTTTCTTCTAAAGGATTGATTGTATCTAAATGATGAATCCCAGCAGGATTGTTTCTATACGATTTATCCCAGTTGAATAGTCTCTATATGATTAGTTGCAGGCGAATAGGCTCTGCGCGATGAATCCCAGATGATTTATCTCTAATCGATAGAAAAAAGAATAAAATAAGGTAATAAAAATAAATAATGAGAACAATATTGAAATCAATATTGCTGATGAGTCTGTGCTCATCGGCAACAGCCCCTGCTATGGCTATAAACAGAGTAAATCATGGTAAGGAGGAAACTAACATTCATGAAGAGGAAGCAAGCGATTCTGTGAAACACCAGCCGCTGACGGAATCGAGCGTGAAACTGAACGAAGTGGTGGTAACTGGCTTGACGGGCAGCCAGAAACTGAAGCAATCGCCCGCACCCATCTCCTTCGTTTCTGCCCGCCAGCTCGAAATGCAACCTTCTACCAACATCATCGACGCCATCGCCCACCAGCCAGGCGTTTCGCAGATTACCACGGGAAGCGGAATTTCAAAGCCTGTGATCCGTGGCCTGGGCTATAACCGCGTGGTCGTGGTGAACGATGGAATCAGACAGGAAGGGCAGCAATGGGGCGATGAACACGGAATAGAAATCGACCCGGCTTCGGTGCATTCCGTAGAGATTCTGAAAGGTCCGGCAAGTCTCATGTATGGCTCGGATGCGATGGCTGGCGTACTCATCTTCCATTCTGCTCCAACGCTTGCCAAAGGCGACATGAGAGCAAATTTCTCTACCGGTTATCAAACCAACAACGGACTTTTCGATTATTCGCTCAACTTTGCCGGCAACCAGGGCGGATTTGTATGGAACACCCGCTACAGCGGAAAGATGGCGCATGCCTACAAGAATAAATACGATGGTTATGTATTCGGTTCATCACTCAGAGAGCAGGCATTCTCGCAGCTTCTCGGCTGGAACTACCGCCAGGGGCATTCGCATCTCACACTCGATTATTATCATCTCACTCCGGGCATCGTAGAGGGAGAAAGAGATGAGAAAACGGGCGAACTGGAAATTCCGGA
>JAIJUV010000374.1 GCA_022732315.1 Prevotella sp. | reverse complement strand
GCACCCGTACCCTTATATTTGCTTCTTGTAGTGTTGAACTTATACCGTATAGTAAGAGACACTTTGCTTGTTGACTGTATATCAACAATCATGTCCTTCATATTGCCAAAATGAGCAATCATGTGGCTAATGTCTGTTCCAAACAAATCATAGACAAAGAGCTGAAACGACAAACGGTCTTTCAAGAAAGACTTATATACAGATACATTGGTACAAAATCTTGGTTTATACAAACATATATTTCTCTCATATCCTTTTGTGGTATACGACATCATCCACGTTAACATTGCCAACTTGGTGTTGAAGGTGTTATTAAAGTTGAATACTGCCATCGGATTGTTGGATATTTTGCCATCATGTGCATCCATATCAAGCCACTGCTTTGCCACAGATGCCGTAAATGAAGGATGCCAAATGCCAAACGAAGGGCATAAGTTGACGGATGCTTCTACATGATTATATGCCTTTCCATTCACAGGCTTAAGCAGTCCTATTGCAGGATTGTCTTTGTAAGTCTCCATATTCGACATCATCGTATGCGAAGTATGGCTGTAGGTCATATCGAAAGTCAACCACTTATAAGCTAACTCGTAGTTGAGATTTCTGTTTATCTCAGACACTAAGAATGGATTTCCCGTTTCATACGTGTAGCGGTTGTCATACTGTATGCCGCTACGCAAGTAATTATAGGAAGGACGATCGATGTCGGTAGCATAGCTCAACTGCATCTGTACCTTGCCCACAGGCATCGATAAGCTGAGCGATGGGAACCAGTTGCCATACGACTTGCTTTGCTCTGGCACATACTTGCCATACTCATAGTAGTTGAAGTCGATGTATTCGTATCTCAGTCCTGCCTCCATGCTCATGTTTCCGAAATCTCTTGAATAGGTCAAGAATGAAGAAGTCATACTTTCTGTAATACGACTGTCGTCATCCGGCACGAAGTTGGTTGGTACCACTTGATACTTGGATGTGCGATGCGTGTTGGAATATTCACCACCCAAAGATAACTCACCACCCAACAAAGGATAGGAAAGCACCAACTTGGAAGCCAACAAACGATATTTCTTGTCAGTAAGGCTATGAACCGTCTGGCTCTGCGCGTCCATCCCCACTTCCTGATATTGCTCTTTTGTAACAACGTCCTCGTTATTCTTCGACCAAAGCCAGTCGGTATTGAAGTCGATGCCAAGCTTGCCAATCTTTCCTACATAGTAAACATTGCTTGAAAGAGTGCTCTTCTGCTCGAAGAAACTACCGTGGCTGTCAGAGCTTTCCGTTTGTTCATCGTCTTGCCATATAGCAGTAATCATATTGGCTTCGCAGGTCTGTTTCGGATTTCTCAGAAAGCCAAAGTTGGCACCTATAGAGTTGTTGGCATCCAACTGGTAGCTGGCATCCAGGCGGAAGTTCATGGCTTCTACTATACTTACTTGTCTGTTTTCACTCTTCTGGTTCCAGGTCTTGTCAAGATAAGTCTTCTGCTGTAAGTCTTGATTGTTTGGCTGGTATTGCTTTGCCCCAAAGGCGTATACGCCCAGCTCTAATCCATTTTTGCGATAGTTCATATTCAGCCTGCCATATCCTCCAATGTTCTTTTTCTCGTCGTACGATCCTTCTGTTGTAGCGTCAAATCCAAAGCCCTCGCCTTGTATCTTCTTCGTTGTGATACGGATGACCGCCTTGGTGCTGGCAGCGTAACGAGCACCAGGGTTAGTGATGACTTCCACCGACTTGATGTTGTCGGAATGCAAACGGTCCAGCTCGCTCTTGTCTCTCATCTGTCGTCCATTGATATAGATAACAGGCTCACCGCGACCGAATACCTTGATGCTGCCATTTTGGGCAGAAACGTTAGGGATGCGGTCGAGCAGGTTCTCCATGGTTCCTGCCTTCTCAAGTACGGATCCGACAACGGTTGTCGTCATTCCGCCATTCTTCAGGATAGTCTTAGGCAGGGATGATTTTACGACTACTTCGCCGAGCATCTTACTGTCTTCTTCCATCTTGATGATGCCCACATTCTCGCTTGTGCAATCCTTGCAGATTGTCTTATAGCCTACGGAGGTCACCTTGATGATTCCGCCGTTGCAGGAAGAGTCGATGACAAAGCTGCCATCCTCTCCACTCACTGCGCCCTTGACGAAAGCCGAGTCTGTTCTATTCAATAATACTACATTGGCAAACGCCAAAGGTTCTCCCTTGG
>JAIJUV010000068.1 GCA_022732315.1 Prevotella sp. | reverse complement strand
ACGCATCGTTGAGAGGCGTGGTGGGATTTGTTGCTGCAAAAATACGCTTTTTTGTCGGAATCTCCAAATATTTTCTTAGAAAACTGCATTTCATGCATGTGATTTAACACAAAAAGTTCTAATTGCCATAAAAAACTCATCGTAAAACTTCTTGATTTTCAATCAAAGTCCAATTTAGAGCGAGTTAGGCTTTTTAACATAAAGCTCTAAAGCCCGTATGCCAGCTTTGTTTCTATACTATCGGCAGACTTATTCCGTTTATCTTCTGATAGATATCTAAGGCATAGATATCCGTCATGCCGCTGATGTAATCCAATACGGCCATGAGGCGTTCTTCCAGACTCTCGTTCTCGATGTCGTACTGGCTGCTTACCCGGCGCAGAAGCTGCTTAGAGTAGAAACGGGACGGGTTGACGGCGGCATCGATGAATACCTCCATCAGCGTGGCCATGATCTTGTAACCCGAAAGTTCGATGTCGAGAACGGGCTTGCTGGCATAAATCTTCTTTCTCGAAACCTGGGTACAGGTGATGTAGGCATTGCGCTCGTGCTCCGAGATGTGGTCGATGAGGGCTCCCTCGAAGGTGCCGGCAAGAATCTCTTCCTCGTGGTCGAGGAATGCCTTCACGCATTCGTTCTCCAGTTTGCCTATCACGCAGGCTCTCATGTAAACCACCTGCTCGTTTTCATCGGTCAGTTCCTCGTTGATGATGCGCTGGCGAATCTTGTTTTTCGTGGTTTCATCGAAGAAGCCGAGCAATAAATCGGCGGTTTCATCGAAGGAAAGAATCTTCAGCTTGTGCGAATCCTCGATGTCCATAATCTCATAACAGATGTCATCGGCTGCCTCTACCATATACACCAGCGGGTGGCGGGCGTACCTCAGCGGTTCGCCTTCGGCAGACAGACGGCGGATGCCCAATTCATCGGCAACCTTCTGGTAAGTAGCCGCTTCCGACGTAAAAAAGCCGAATTTACCGTGGTCGCCAGCCAGACTGCTGGCAAAAGGATATTTCACGATGGCGGCAAGCATCGGATAAGTCATCACAAATCCACCCTGGCGACGGCCCTTGAAGCGGTGCGTCAGAATTCTGAAGCCGTTGGCATTACCCTCGTAATGGGTGATATCATCCCAAAACTCCGATGAAACCGCCGATTTTAGGTTCTGGCCTGCTCCTTCGCTGAAGAAAGTCTGGATTGCTTTCTCGCCGGAATGGCCGAAGGGAGGATTGCCCAAGTCGTGTGCCAGACAGGCTGCGCTCACGATGGTTCCTATCTCTTCGAAGAGGGTATCCTTCAGCTCCGGACGCTTCTGGATGATGCGGCGGGAGATGTCGTTGCCCAGCGACATGCCCACGCTCGATACTTCCAGGCTGTGGGTGAGGCGGTTGTGTACGAAGATGCTGCCCGGCAGCGGGAATACCTGCGTCTTGTTCTGCAGTCGGCGGAACGCCGACGAGAAGATGAGGCGGTCGTAATCGCGTTTGAATTCAGAGCGATCGTCGTGGCGTTCGGCATGCTTATGCTCCTGTCCGAAGCGCTTGTTTGATATGAGTTGTTTCCATTCCATAATCCATCTGCTATATAAGTGATTCTTACTATCCTTTCATTTCTGATGCGCAAAAATACATGAAAGTGCGCATAAATCAAAATAAAAAACAATAAATTATATCATTTTCACTTATAAAATGCGATTATTCGCCTAAAAAGCAGTATTTTTGCAGAAAATTCTAGAATTATGCTGAAAGTAAAGATTATCAATAAGGGACATCAGCCTCTCCCTGCGTTTGCCACACCTCAGAGTGCGGGCATGGACTTGCGTGCTAACATCGACGAAGCCATCGTGCTCCATCCTATGGAACGCCGACTGGTTCCTACAGGTCTTTTCATGGCTCTGCCAGTGGGTTACGAGGCGCAGATACGTCCGCGCAGCGGTCTTGCCCTGAAGCATGGCATCACCGTGCTCAACACGCCGGGCACCATCGATGCCGACTATCGCGGCGAAATCATGGTGCTGCTCATCAACTTCTCGCAGGAAGACTTCGTCATCAACGACGGGGAGCGCATCGCCCAGATGGTGCTTGCCAAGCACGAACAGTGCGATTTCATCGAGGTAGAAGAGCTGGATGAGACCGAACGTGGCGCCGGTGGATACGGACATACCGGAGTGAAATAACATCAGAACAGAACATTAAAAAATAGAGAAAGCGAAAGGGAAAGATATCGTGAAGAGAATTTATGGAAATAAGGGCTTCTGGGTGGCTGTGGCGCTGGCAGGCGTGATGGCCTTGCCTTCGTTGGCCCGTAAGAAAAAGGTGCAGCCGGCGAAGCAGCAGACTGTTTGGGTGGATTCGCTTTCACCCAACGACCGCAAGCGATTTGAATACTTCTTTACCGAGGCGGCACGACAGCATGCGGCGGGCAACCTAACTGCTGCCTTCGATCTCTTCGAGCATGCCCGGAAGATAGACCCTCGTGCGGCTGAGGTATATTTCTACCAGTCGCTCTATTATACCCAGTTGAAGAAGGATTCCCTGGCGCTGGAGTGCATGAACAAGGCCATCGCCCTGAATCCCGACAACCTGACCTATGTTGAGCGCCTTGCCCAATATTATATAGGTATGGGGCAATACGACAAGGCCATCGGTTCTTACGAGGCACTCTATGCCAAGAACCACAGCAACACCGATGCCCTTTGCATCCTGGCGCAGCTCTACCAGCAGCAGAAAAACTACCGCATGATGCTCAACACCGTGGGCAGACTGGAGACGGAGGAAGGCGAGAGCGAGCAGCTTACCCTGACCAAGATGCGCATCTACGAGATGATGAACGACCCGAAGGCGGCTTACAACGAACTGAAGACGCTGTCGGAACAGCATCCCCTGGACATGGTGTATAAGACGATGCTCGGCAACTGGCTGATGCAGCACAACCGGCAGAAAGAGGCATTCAAGTATTTTACCGATGCCCTGAAGGAAGAGCCGGACAATGCCTACGCCCAGATGTCGCTCTACGACTACTATAATGCCACCAAGCAGGAGGAACAGGCGCACCAGATGCTCGACAAGATATTGATGAGCAGGAAGACGGATACCGAAACCAGGATTATGATGTTCCGTTCCTATATCCAGACCAACGAGAGTGAGGGAGGCGACTCTACCAAGGTGCTCGCCCTCTTCAACAAGGTGCTCAACCAGCCGGAACCATCATCAGAGGTTGCCGAGTTGAGGGCTGCCTATATGAGTTTGAAGCAGATGCCTGCCGATACGGTGAATGCGGCATTCCAGAAGGTGCTCGACATAGCACCGGACAACGTGAACGCCCGCCTGCAGCTTATCCAGAGTCTCTGGAACCAGCGCAAGTATGGCGAAGTCATTACCCAGTCGCATGCAGCCCATCAGTATAATCCCGAGGAAATGGTTTTCTACTATTTCGGAGGAATGGCGTATTATCAGAAGAACGACGAAGACCATGCACTCAACGAGTTCCGGTTGGGAGTGGCGCAGCTCAACGAACAGTCGAACAAGGATCTGGTTTCCGACCTCTATGCCGTGATGGGCGACATCCTGTATAAGAAAGGAAGAACAGAGGAGTCGATGGCAGCCTACGATTCCTGTCTGCAATGGAAGGACGACAATGTGATGGCGCTGAACAACTACGCCTACTATCTGAGCGAGCAGGGCAAGGACCTGCACAAGGCAGAATCGATGAGCTACAAGACTATCAAGGCGGAGCCGAACAACGGCACATATCTTGACACCTATGCCTGGATTCTGTTTATGCAGGAACGCTATGCAGATGCCAAGACTTATATCGATGCAGCGCTGAAAAACCGCGATTCCACCGAGAATAACAGTACGGTTCTTGAACATGCCGGCGATATTTACGCCATGAACGGAATCACCGATGAAGCCGTGGATTTTTGGAAGAAAGCCCATACCGACGATAATCCGTCGACTACGCTTGATTGGAAAATAAAGAACAAACAATATATCTCTGAAGAAGAATTCCAGAAAAGGATGAATCCGGCTGTAGCCGAGGTGAAGAAGCAGAAAACCACCGGCAAGGCTACGGGCAGAAAAACAAAAAGAGGTAGAAAGAAATAAGAAAGGATAAGAAGAAAATGAAAGTGATGAACAATTTGAAGATGGCAGTGGCTGCCGTGGCTCTTCTGCTGATGGCTTCTTGCGGCTCTACCAAGAAGATGGAAGGAACGGGCAAGGTGAATGCCCAGAACAGGAAGACCGAGACCAAGGCTGCGGATGCAGCAGAGGTGGCTTCGATGAAGAACCTGGCTTTCGTGCAGAAGGTTGCCGACAACCAGGTGTATGCCAAGAACATCGTGGGCAATATGACGTTTAATCTGCAGGCGGCAGGCAAGGACATCACCGTGCCTGGCAAGCTGAGCATGCGCAAGGACGAGGTAATCCGCATCCAGCTCTTTATCCCAATACTGGGTTCCGAGGTGGGCAGACTGGAGTTCACCCCAAACTATGTGCTCATCGTAGACCGCATGCACAAGGAATACATCAAGGCAGACTATACGCAGGTGGACTTCCTCAAGAAGCAGGGCATCAACTTCTATTCGCTCCAGGCACTCTTCTGGAACCAGTTGCTCGTGCCAGGTGTGAAGAAGGTATCAGATTCCGACCTGAAGAAATTCTCGGCAAATCTCGATGAAACCGCCGAAAATGTGCCTGTTTCCATCAGATATGGCAACATGAACTACCAGTGGAAGGCGAATAGAAACAGCGGAAGAATCGCAGAAGCCAACGTTATCTACAAGGATAAAGGCAATGGCGATTCGCGACTCAACCTGAAGTATAGCGACTTCAAGAGTGTGGGCGTGAAGATGTTTCCTGCCACCCAGCGCATGACGCTTACCACCATCCTGAACAACAAGCCTCAGGAGGCAAAGCTCAACATCGAGATGAAGAGCGTGAAGACCGATGACAAGTGGGATGCGCAGACCGAGGTATCGGGTAAGTACAAGCAGGTATCACCTAAAGATGTACTTGGCAAACTCATGAGCATGTAATCGCATGATTGCTGGAAATAAACATAGAAATCATTCCTATTCATCATGAAGCGAATCATATTATTCATATTGGCAATGACGTTCTCGCTGGCGCCTTTTGCACAGCATCATGTGCAGAAGAAACCTGCGAAGAAGACTGCCGTTGCCTCAAACAAACAGCACAACAGAAAAAAAACGGCTGCCAAGGCACCTGCCCGAAGGGGCAAGCAGCATGTGCAGATTTCTACCAAGGCTCCAACGAAGGCAGAACGCAGAGCTGCCACCTACAGCAATGCCAACATCAGGGGATTGCAGGGACAGCGTGCCAGTATCCAGAAGCGAATCAGGGAACAGGAGCAGGCGTTGCGCAAGAATCAGGCCGACGTGAAGAAGCGACTGGAAGACCTGATGGCTCTGAACGGCGAAATAGACCAGAGCCAGAAGAAGATTGATGGAATCCAGAAAGATATCCACCATATCGACGGAAACATAGGTATTCTGCAGGCGCAGTTGAAGACTCTTCAGCAGCAGTTGCAGGACAGAAAGAACAAGTATATCCGCTCTATGCGCTATATGAGCAGGCACCATACGGTGCAGGATAAGCTGATGTTTATCTTCAGCGCCAAGAACCTGACTCAGATGTATCGCCGCCTTTCGTTCATCCGCCAGTATTCTTCCTATCAGAAGGTGCAGGGACAGGCCATCCAGGCAAAGCAGAAGCAGGTGAACGAGAAGCATCACCAGTTAGAGAACGTAAAGGGTCATAAGAACACCTTATTATATAAGGGCAAGCAGGAGAAGACGGCATTGGAAGGCAAGCAGACGCAGCAGAAGGAGATGGTGCAGGGACTGCAGAAGCAGCAGAAGACCATTCAGGCTGTCATCGCCGACCAGCGCCAGAAGGATGCGGCCATCAATGCACAGATTGACCGTCTGATTCAGCAGGAAGTGGCAAAGGCTCGTGCCCGTGCTGCTGCCGAAGCTAAGCGCAAGGCTGCTGCTGCCGCTGCAGCCAAGAAGCGTGCTGAGGAATTGGCCCGCAAGAAGGCTGCTGCCGAGGCTGCCGCAAGAGAGAATGCCCGCAGAATAGCTGAGGCGAAAGCCCGTGAGGCTGCTGCCGAGGCGGCAAGAAGAAAGGCTGCCGAGGAGGCTCGTGCTGCTGCCGAGGCTGCAAGAAAGGCACAGGAAGAAGCTGCTGCCCAGGCGGAGGCGAAGGCGAAAGCCAAGGCGCAGGCTAAGGCTCGTGCTGCAGCCGAGGCGGCACAGCGTGCTGCCGCAGAACAGGCGGCACGTGAAGCTGCTGCCGAGCAGGCTGCAAGAAAGGCTGAAGCTGACCGCAGGGCTGCCGAGCTGAAGGCGAAGGCGGATGAGGAGCGTCAGGCTCGTGAGATTGCTGCTGCCAAGAAGGAGGCGCAAGAGGCGGCTACCTTGAGTTCGGTAGACCGTATGCTGAATGGTGGTTTCGAGGCAAACCGTGGTCGTCTGCCGATGCCTATCAGTGGAGGCTATCGCATCGTGAGCCATTTCGGTCAGTATAACGTGCAGGGCTTGAAGGGTGTTAGGCTTGATAACAAGGGTATCAACATTCAGGGCAAGCCGGGTTGTGTGGCTCGCAGCATCTACGATGGTGAGGTGAGTGCCGTATTCGGCTATGGTGGCATGTGGAACGTATTGGTTCGTCATGGTGCCTACATCTCAGTATATTGCAACCTGAAATCGGTCAGCGTTCATAAGGGACAGAAGGTAAGTACCCGCCAGGCATTGGGTGCCGTGGGTTCCGACAACATCCTCCAGTTCCAGCTTCGCAAGGAGACTGCCAAGCTCAACCCAGAGGCTTGGTTGGGAAGATAAATGCATGAAAATTATGCAGCCGGTAGTGTTTTTACTGCCTGGCTGCTGTAGATGATAGAAATGAAACCTCCAATCGATTGGTTCGATTGGAGGTTTTTTATTGCTTGCAAGAGAGATGGTTACTTGCAATTTACCTGATGACGTAACAAAAGCTTTTTCTCATGTAACTTTTTAATATCTTTTAGATATTATTTGAGAGCTAAATCAATTTTAGGTTGTAATTTTGCACTCGAAATTTTGAAATGAATATAATAACTAGAAAAGAAGTTTTATAAATATGAAGCATTCATGAAAAGATGTATAGGGCTATTCTTATACTGTTGGCTCCTTATCATTTTGTTTACTTCTTGCATTTATGAAGACTATTCCGGTTGTCCGCAAAAGGATAGCCGTAAAATGGTGCGGATTAATGTGGATTGGCATTTGTTTGATAAAGAGGTGCCTACTGGTATGACGGTCATGGTGTTTCCCTGGTCAGGTGGTGCTCCGCAAACTGTCTTGACTAATGAGATAACTCATGCCGACTTTTCCTTAGAACCTGGAAAATATCATGTACTGGTATTCAACCAGAGTACGACCGAGTTTGGTACACTCGACTTTCTGGGAATGGACTCTTACGAGACAGCGCGAGCTGTGGTACAGCATACAACATCGCGCTGGTATTCGCGTGGAGATGATGAACAGATAGGGGTTCAGCCCGAGTGGCTTGCCTCTGATAAACTCGATGAATTCGATGTTTCTGGAGACTCTTCTGAGGTTACTTTAACGCCAAGGAATGTGCTTTCGCATATCCAGGTCAACGTGAAAGTTCCAAGTATAGGAAACCTGTATTCTGCGAGAGGATCCTTAACTGGTATTTCAGAAGGATTTCTGCTGGGACAGGGGAAGCCGCTTCAGAGTAAGGTGACTTATCTTCTGGAGTCCTGGACGAAAACGATAGATAAAAATGACGCAACACTAGGAACGTTGAAGACATCGGTTAAATGTTTTGGACTACCAGAAACCACCCATTCAGATGCTGAAAACAATAAGTTGTCCCTTTCTGCTTTGTTGATAGACAAAAAGACGCAGGTAGATCATCAGTTTGCGGTAGGAGATAAGTTTAAGAAAGATGAAAATTCATCGGAGTTAGGTTATGTTATTTCTCTCCATGTTGATGTTAAGGTGCCGAAACCATTACCTGAGGTGAAGCCTTCGGAGGGAAGTTCTGGTGGTTTTGACGTCACGATCAAGGATTGGGGTAAACCTGAGGATATTGATATGGAACTGTAGAAATAGTAAAGTGATAAGAAACATATAAAAATAGTAAAGATAGTAATAATAGATTAGTTTAATTTAAAACAGATATGTATAAGAAATTTTTTATGGGTATTGCTGCAATGGCAGCGTTGACATTGGTAAGTTGTTCAAGCGATGACTTGAATAGTTTTTCAGACAATTCTTCTAAGAATGAGGCTATCAGCTTTGATGGCTATTTGGGAAGAAGTGCAGTTGCTGTAAATGGTTCACGTGGTAGCGTGCTGGATAATACTACTCTTCAATCAGAAGGTTTTGGTGTGTTTGGTAACTATAACTCTACGGGGGGGCAGGAGTTTGGTTCTAATTTGTTCAACAATCAGGAAGTAACTGGAACAACTTCTAATAAAGTTACAACGTGGACATATACTCCTGTTAAGTATTGGCCAACACAAGGTCATATTGATTTCTTGGCGTATGCTCCTTATGATGCTACCACAGCGTTAAATACAACTTCAGATGGAACAGCGTCAAAAAAGACATCTAAAATTAATTTTATTGTAGCAGAACAGGTTGGTGACCAGAAAGATTTGTTGTGGGCTAATGTTAAGGAACAGAAAAAGACTAACGATCCTGTTAAATTTACTTTCAATCATGCATTGGCTAAGATTGGTTATACTGTAAAGTTAAATAAAGATTATTCTAATGCAACTATTACATTGAATAAGATAACATTGGCAGGATCTGCTGATGAAAAAACGAAAGCTTTCTATAAAACGGGTACCATAGATTTGTCTAAGACTTCTTCTGATGGTCTTTGGACAAATCAATCTTCTAATGATAAGCAGAATTTTAATTGGTTCTCTGAAACTCAGTCGGCAACTACTATTACATCTGCATCTACTCCTAATCCTGATACAAAATATTTGTTTGTAATTCCACAGGATTTCTCTAAAACAGAAGAAAATGCTGATAAACTTTATGTTATCGTAGACTACACTATAAAATATACTAAATATAATAATGGTGAAATGGCAGAAATGAAAAGTACGGTTTCTAGTCCGATTGTAAAGAATTTCTTGCAGGGCAAGGCATATATGATCAACTTGAGCATTGGTCTGACTCCAATCGAATTCGATGCTACAGTTGAAGATTGGAAAGATGATAATACGATCCCCGAGATTCCTTTGAATTAATCGTATCAGATAAAAATAATGAATTAAAAATTATCATAAGATGAAGTTTCTTCGTTTAGCCTTTTATGTTTTGATAGCACAGCTGGTATTATCTGGTTGTGCCGGCGAAGCCGTGGAAGAAACTTCATCTTCTTCATCTTCTGAAATCAACTTTGATGCTTATCTGGGTCGGAATGCTTCAACCCGTTCTGAAGTAACCGATAATACTCATCTCAAAGGGACGGAAGGTAACTCCGGATTTGGTGTCTTTGCAAGATACAACTATAATGGGAAAATCTTATCTCTGCTGGATACTGAACACGTAACCTGGAATAAAGATCAAAATCATTGGGAATATACAAATACCCGATATTGGCCAAGTGAAGGATCTGTGGATTTCTATGCCTTTGCGCCTTATAGTGATCAACCAAAACTGGTAAGTCCTCCTAATAAAAACGAAGCTAATCCAACTTGTATATTTTTTCCTTCTAATGTGTCTCCTATAGATTTGGTGTGGGCTAATGCTAAGGATCAGACAAAGACAAATGAACCTGTTAAATTTACTTTCAATCATGCATTGGCTCGTTTGGGCTTTGATATCACAGCCAATCAGGATTTAGAGGAAAATGGGGCAGTTATAAAAGTTCAAGAGGTGGAACTATATGGCGCCTCAGAAATTTCAGGCGTCTTTGTTATGGCGGGCTATCTGAATCTTGAAAATGGAGATTGGACTCTCGCCGATAATGGTATTAGTTGGTTTTATACTTGGACACCAGATGGCACAGTAGATGGCAAGAAATTTGACAATAGTATCATATATAAGTTAAGTGCACCTCCTCAGTTAGACCATGAACATGATAAAGTAACAAATCATGACGATTCTTATATCTTTATAATCCCTCAGAAGAAGCCCGATTACTTTAATCTAAAGATAACTTATACGGTAGTGCAGGGAAATTTTAAGGAAGATGTGACGGTAACGAAAAATCTGCTAGAAGTGCCAGGAGTTAGTGATCCGTCTTTTACGTTTGAAGGAGGAAAAGCGTATGTATTTCATTTGAAACTTTCACTTGATCCTATCAATTTCAACGTAACGACTAAAGTCGAGGATTGGAAAGAGGGGAAAAATGAATAATGTTTTTATAAGGATAATCGGGAATATGAAGCGGAATATTTATAGTTATAGTAAGTTATGGATAATTTTCTTTGTCTTGATGGGTGCAGCCTGTACCAATCAGGTGGAGGATGCTATTCCTGTATCTGGTCAGCCTATTGAGTTTTCTGTGCAATCAGATTGGAAGGAAATTCTCAATACTCGGAATGCTGGTAAAACGCAATTTAAAGCAGGTGACACGATTCAGATTTTCGGTTTTCATAAATCTCCTTCAGGTGAGGTTAAGAAGTTTATGTATCATGTAGGTGATTCGGCTAGAGGTCAGAAAGTAGTATGTGATAGTAGTAATAACTGGAATTATTCACCCAAGCGTTTCTGGCCAAAAGAGGGAACGCTAGATTTTTATGCCAGTTATCCAGATTACTCTGTTCTCAATGAGGGAGATAAGATGACTTATGTGCAGCCGGCTTTCAATCCTTTGGGAGTTGATCTGTTGTGGGGCTTAGCTACCAATCGTGATTGTGATACGGTGCCTAAGAAAACCGTAGAGATCTGGATGGTGCATGCCTTGGCTAAGGTGAATATTAGTTTTGACGGTTTTTCGGATGAAATCGGATCAGTTATAGTCTCGGCTTACAAAACTGGTTGGTTCTCTGGAACATTAGATGGTGGAATCCCCTATTGGCAATTTGATGATAAAACGAATATTGATGCTGTCTTTTATAAATATGGAGACAAAAACCTGATAATAAATAATTCTGTTACCGTATTTATCTTGCCGGAAAAGATTACGGGATTCCAGATGTTTGATGTTCCTGGTAATAGGATTAATGCTTCTGATGAAATTTTTGATAGAATAAAGAATCTTACGTTTAAAGCAGGAAAGGAATATAATCTCAGGATATCAAAAGGAGTACAGAAGAAGAATACAAATAGCCGTTCTATAGCGATGTCTGTCCGTTGTGTTTCGGAATAGCGAAAAAATATCGACCTGAACGGTTGAAATTACCCAATACGCCCTGAACCAACGGCCACCGGCCGAAGGGAAAGGTAAAGGGCAGAAGCCCCTGGAAGCAGCACGCCCTGAAAGGGCAGAAGCTCCTAGCCCAGGGCATCGCCCTGGGTAATTACGGACACAAACCTGTCGCCCTGTAAGGGCAAAAGCTTTAAAATACCTGGCAGTATACAAAGCTTTTGCCCTTACAGGGCGTCTTGCTGATTGCTATTATACCCAGGGCGTTGCCCTGGGCTAGGGGCTTCTGCCCTTTCAGGGCGTGTTGCTTCTGGGGCTTCTGCCCTTGCCGTACCGCCGGATTTGCATGCTTGGAAGAAAATATATTTAGCCTTAAGGAAAAATAAATTTAGCCTTAAGGAAAAATAAATTTAGCCTTAAGGGAAAATAAATTTAGCCTTAAGAAAAATACCGCTAGGCGTTATGGTCCGCTAGGCGTTCCTGCGGATTTGCAATCCGCAGACAAAAAAGGTTCGACCACTTTAAAGCGGATTTGCAATCCGCAGCCGTAGGCTTTTCATGTCTCCTCTGAGCATTCTCGCTTGAGGCGGATTTTAAATCCATAACACCCTTGCCCAAAATAACTTTTTCTTTACGTAGTCGGACAATTAAGATAGAAAGAACATATAAAAAAGCATAAAAAGTTTCTGATTTTTCTCATAAATAAATTAGATTTTATATCTTTGCGCAAAATTAGAAACAATGACAGAACTATTGAGTATATTTGATGACCGGCGCCTGCCATCATTTAAGACCAGCTGCGGTCTTCTATGATGACCGCCCTGAGGCACAAAAGGTTGTTCTTTCGATTGCCGATGCAAAGATACGAAGATTTTGGGTATCCGACAAATTTAGGCATGTGATAAGGGTCGATTTTCAGCAAAACACTTACGATTTGAAACTTCGTTAAAAAACGGACTCTATTTCTTAATGGGGCGCATCTCTATGTTTTTGCGGTATCGAAAACTATGTTTTGCGATATAAATCAGCATATTACGAAGTAATACCCGATTATGGGGAAACGTATTCAGTATTCAGTATTCAGTTTTTTTCGCTGTTGTTTTCATCCTCTGTATAGATAGTATATTATATATATATATATATTAATATATAATATAAAATAATTACTTATAATTTGTAACCACAGAAAGGGTAACTATCGCGAAAAAAACTGAATACTGAATACTGAACACCC
>JAIJUV010000373.1 GCA_022732315.1 Prevotella sp. | reverse complement strand
AGGATGTTCTTGCCCACGAATATCTTGTCTGCTACCTTGGTAACCTTGAATTTTCCGTCCTTGTAGAAGATGATGATGTCGTCGAGGTCGGAGCAGTTGCATACGAACTCGTCTTTCTTCAATCCCATTCCCACGAAACCTTCCTGTCGGTTGATGTAGAGTTTCTGGTTAGCCTCCACCACCTTGGTTACCTCAATGGTATCGAAGTTGCGGATTTCCGTCTTTCTAGGATGCTGCTTGCCGTATTTTCCCTTCAGATATTCAAACCAGTTGATGGTGACATCGGTCATGTGAGCCAGGTCGTTCTCGATTTCTGCAAGTTCTGCCTTGATTTTCATCAGCAGTTCGTCAGCCTTATCCTTATTATATTTAAGGATTCGCTGCATCTTGATTTCCAGCAGCTTGAGGATATCCTCCCTGGTTATCTCTCGATGGAAGGCATATTCCACCATGCCCTTGCCATCCACTTCGGCGGTGAAGAGCTTGTCCTTGAACGGCTCCAGCTTGGAATCGATGAATGCCACTACCTCGTCCTGATTCTTGCTCTGCTCGAACTTGCGCTCCTTGTAGATGCGCTCTTCGATGAAGATGCGCTCCAAGGATGAGAAGAAGAGCTGCTCTTCCAGTTCGCCCTTGCGAATCATCAGTTCGCGGCGCAGCAATCCCATGGTGCGATCTACGCTGTGGCGAAGAACATCGCTGATGGTGAGGAACTTTGGCTTGTTGTCCTCGATGACGCAGCAGTTGGGCGAGATGTTGATTTCGCAATCGCTGAAGGCATAGAGGGCATCCATGGTCTTATCGGAAGATGTGCCTGGAGCCAGATGCACGAGAATCTCTACGTTGGCAGAGGTGACGTCTTCTATCTTTCTTGCCTTGATTTTTCCCTTTTCCACCGCCTTGGTGATGCTTTCGATGAGGCTCACCGTGGTTTTGCTATATGGAATCTCGGTGATGACGAGGGTCTTGTTGTCGAGCTTATCTATCTTGGCTCTCACCTTCAAGGCTCCGCCACGCTGACCGTCGTTGTATTTGCTCACGTCGATGGCTCCACCTGTTGGGAAATCAGGGTAGATGGCAAAGTCCTCTCCCCTGAGGTAGTGAATGGCAGCATCGCAGAGGTCGTTGAAGTTATGTGGCAATACCTTGCTGCTCAATCCCACGGCGATACCCTCGGCACCCTGTGCCAGGAGCAGCGGGAATTTAGCCGGCAGGGTGATAGGCTCCTTGTTGCGGCCGTCGTAAGAGAGTTGCCAGTCGGTGGTTTTCGGGTTGAACACCACGTCGAGCGCAAACTTCGAGAGTCGTGCCTCGATATATCGGGGAGCTGCCGCACGGTCGCCCGTGAGGATATTTCCCCAGTTTCCCTGCGTGTCGATGAGCAGGTCTTTCTGTCCCATCTGCACCAAGGCGTCGCCGATGGAAGCGTCTCCATGAGGGTGGAACTGCATCGTGTGTCCCACGATGTTGGCCACCTTGTTGTATCTTCCGTCATCCATGCGCTTCATGGAGTGGAGGATGCGTCGCTGTACGGGTTTCAATCCGTCTTCGATATGCGGCACTGCTCGCTCCAGAATTACATACGACGCATAGTCGAGGAACCAGTTCTGATACATGCCGCTGAGGTGGTGTACGGCGGATGCATCGAATCGGTTCACCGGCTTATAGTCGGAATGTTGTTCCTGAGCATCAGAATTCCCCAAATCATCAGGATTTTGGCCTTCCAGCTCGTTTTTATCTTTAATTTCGTCGCTCATATATCGCTTTTAATACTTATTTTATTAATTTATGGCAAAAATACAACATTTTTTCGAGAAAAAGGCTTATCTTTGCAGAAAATTTAAGAAAAATAAGATTTAATCATGGCACAAGAAGATGTTTTTAAGAAAATTGTAAGCCATTGCAAGGAATATGGCTTCGTGTTCCCAAGTAGTGAAATTTATGATGGCTTGGCTGCCGTTTACGACTATGGTCAGAACGGTGTTGAGCTCAAGAACAATATCAAGCAGTACTGGTGGCAGAGCATGGTGTTGTTGCACGAGAACATTGTAGGTCTCGATGCAGCTATCTTCATGCACCCTACTGTATGGAAGGCTTCCGGTCACGTTGATGCCTTCAACGACCCCTTGATTGATAACCGCGACTCCAAGAAGCGTTATCGTGCCGATGTGCTCATCGAGGATCACATGGCTAAGTATGAGGAGAAGATTGCCAAGGA
>JAIJUV010000372.1 GCA_022732315.1 Prevotella sp. | reverse complement strand
CCTGTCGCCCTGTAAGGGCAAAAGCTTTAAAACTCCAGACAAAACATAAAGCTTTTGCCCTTACAGGGCGTCTTGCTGATTGCCATCATACCCAGGGCGATGCCCTGGGCTAGGAGCTTTTGGGCCTTCAGCCCGTACTTGAACCACATGCGAAAGTTCAGTAAGCTATGACTTCTAAGCTCTAAACTTTAAGCTCTAAGCTCTAAACTTTAAGCTTTAAGCTCTTAACTTTAAGCTCTTAACTCTTATAGTATCCTTTCTTCTCCAGTTTCGGATTCTTCGGGAACCAGCCTTTCTCGCAGCGCTGTTTCTGCTCGAAAAGCTCGCCGATGCTCCATAGACACGAGGCACCCAGCACGCCCAGCAGTGCCGAGCAGAGCACGTTGGCAACCAGGAAGGCGGCACCCACACTGATGATGCCGCACACCAGAAACACCCACCAGTAGCGGGTGCCCGTATGATACTCAACCTTGATAACGATAGGGTGGAAGATTCCTATTATTAAAAAGGTGGAAACGGCGATGATTACGCCCGTATAATATAATTCCATAAGCTTTATTTTATTTCTTTTCTTTTTCAATGTGCAAAAATACAAAAAAAACTCCAATCTTGTTTGGTTTCTCAAATATTTTATTTATCTTTGTACGCAAAAAGAGAAATATTGTGCTGTTTTCGGGCACAACCCTCTGATTGAACTTTAATTAATAACAAAATAGAATCAACTATGGCTAATAACGCAGAATTGATTAAGCAGTGTGAAGAAAGAGCACAGCAGTGGCTCACACCTGCATTCGACGAAGAAACTCGTAAAGAAGTTAAGGCAATGCTCGAGGCTGAGGATAAGTCAGCACTCGTTGATGCCTTCTATCAGAACTTGGAGTTCGGTACTGGTGGTTTGCGCGGCATCATGGGCGCAGGTACCAACCGCATGAACAAGTATATCGTTGGTATGGCTACTCAGGGCTTCGCTAACTACATCCTCAAGGCTTTCCCAGGAGAGGAGAACCTTTCTGTTGTGGTGGGTCACGACTGCCGTAACAACTCCCGTCTCTTCGCTGAGACCGTAGCTGCCATCTTCTCTGCCAATGGCATCAAGGCTTATCTCTTCGAGAGCCTCCGTCCTACACCAGAGATCTCTTTCGCCATCCGTGAGCTTGGCGCCAAGGCTGGTGTCAACGTAACTGCTTCTCACAACCCTAAGGAGTACAACGGTTACAAGGCTTACTGGAGCGATGGTGCTCAGGTTTTGGCTCCACACGACACTGGTATCATCGAGGAGGTGAACAAGGTTACTATCGACCAGGTGAAGTTCGAGGCTAACTGGGATTTGATCAAGATTATCGGTGGTGAGATGGATTACGACTATATGACAGCCGTTCACTCTGCAATGATCGACCAGGATGTTATCAACCGTCAGAAAAACCTCAACATCGTTTACTCTGCCATGCACGGCACAGGTCGCGTTATCGTGCCTCTCTGCCTTCGTTCTTGGGGCTTCCAGAACATCAATGTAGTGCCTGAGCAGATGGTTGTAGATGGCAACTTCCCAACAGTGGTTTCTCCTAACCCGGAGAATGCTGAGGCTATGACCCTCGGTATGAAGCTCGGTACCAAGTTGAACGCTGACCTCGTGGTTGCTACCGACCCAGACGCTGACCGTCTTGCCATCGTTTGCCGCGACGACAAGGGTGAGTGGATGATCATCAATGGTAACCAGACAGCCATGATGTTCTGCTACTACATCATCGAGAACAAGAAGAAGTTGGGCAAGTTGAAGCCAACAGACTTCCTCGTCAAGACCATCGTAACTACAGAGGTTATCGCTGAGATTGCCAAGAAGAACAACGTAGAGTTGCGCGACTGCTACACTGGTTTCAAGTGGATTGCACGCGAGATTGCCATCTCTGAGGGCAAGCAGCAGTACATCGGTGGTGGTGAGGAGAGCTTCGGTTTCTTGCCATACGATAAGGTACGCGATAAGGATGCTCCTGCTTCTATCTGCCTGATTTGCGAGATTGCAGCATGGGCTAAGGATCAGGGCAAGACTCTCTACGACCTCTTGATGCAGATTTACGCAGAGTACGGCTTCAGCAAGGAGTTCACGGTTAACGTGGTTCGCCCTGGTAAGACTGGTGCTGACGAGATTAAGCAGATGATGGCAGACTTCCGTGCCAACCCTCCACAGGAGTTGGGTGGCAGCAAGGTGGTAACCTGGAAGGAC
>JAIJUV010000067.1 GCA_022732315.1 Prevotella sp. | reverse complement strand
CGAACGCTGAGATTCTGTCGGTAGCGACCATCACGAGGATGTCGTCGTTAATGTCATACACATCACGTACTTTACCGTGGTAAACACTCTTCTGTCCATCGAAATGGAAATCTGTCTTTGTTAATGCTTTCATTTTACTTTGAACTTTGAATTTTGAACTTTGAACTTGATGATATGCCTTGAGTAATCATTCTGTTCATTCTTAATTCTTATTATTTTGAATTATCTTTTTCTGCTTTCTGAGCTTCCCGTGCTTCCGCTCTCTCCTTGTCATACTTGTCGTATGCGTTGACGATGCGGGTTACGAGTTTGTGGCGCACGATGTCCTTCTGTCCCAGCTTCACCACTCCGATGCCTTCCACGCCGTCTAGAATCTTGAGGGCTTCCTTCAGTCCGCTTCGCTGCTCGCGAGGCAGGTCTATCTGGGTCAGGTCGCCGGTGATGATCATCTTGGTGTTCATGCCCATTCGGGTGAGGAACATGCGAATCTGCTGTGAGGTGGTGTTCTGCGCCTCGTCGAGGATGACGACGGCGTCGCTGAGTGTGCGTCCGCGCATGAAGGCGAGGGGCGCTATCTGGATGATGTGCTTTTCCATCATGTCCTGCAGTTTCACGGCAGGAATCATGTCTTCCAACGCATCATAGAGTGGTTGCAAGTAAGGGTCAATTTTATCTTTCATGTCGCCTGGCAGGAATCCGAGTTTCTCTCCGGCTTCCACGGCAGGGCGTGAGAGGATGATTTTCTTGATGGTCTTCTCCTTCAGGGCTTTCACGGCAAGGGCGATGCTGAGGTAGGTCTTTCCGGTTCCGGCAGGCCCCACGGCAAATACCATGTCGTTCTTTTCGTAAGCCTCGATGAGTTGCTGCTGGTTTTCGCTGCGGCTCTTGATTGGTCGGCCGCTGATGCTGTAAACCAGTACTCCCTTCACGGAGTCAGCCTTGGTCTGTTTTCCTTTTACTATATCAAGAATATCTTCTTCGTTAAGCATGTTATATTTAGCTAAGTGCTTGCGCATCAGTTCGATGTCTTCTTCTGCCTTAGCCATTTCTTCCTCGTCGCCAAGCACACGAAGCACGTTGTCGCGTGCCACGATACGCAACTTAGGATACAGTGACTTAATCATCTGCAGGTGGGCATTGCCTACACCGTAGAACATCACTGGATCTACATCTTCGAGTATAATATGTTTCTCTATCAAAATCTTTATCTTTCTAAATGTTTTGCAACCTTAAATGTTCTAAATAATGTTATATAACGCTGCAAAATTACTACTTTTCCTTGAAATGAGCAAATATTTCGATAGATTTTGTTACCTTTGCAAGAAATTTTTAGATATGAAGATAAGTAAGAATAGATATTTGCAAGGTTTTGTAGTGGTTGTGCTGCTGCTGGCGCTGGTTCGCCTGGTGTTTCCAAGCGTGGCTGAGCCGAGATTGGCGAAGAATGAAAAGGGACAGGATTCTGCGGAAGTGGATTCCCTGAAAGGGATGAAGAAGGATGAACTCTCTGCTGCGCCTGATACGGCGATGGCGGGCATGGCTTCCATTTTCTTCGATAAGGATGGCAAGGAGGTGAAGCACCGCATTTTCTCGGTGCCTCATTTCGGCAATACTTTCCCTGACCAGCAGGATGTTCAGATTCAGGCTGCCAACCAGCATGGCGTGGCTCCGGTTCAGAATCGTGAGGAGGCGGAGCACAGCAAGGGCAAACTGGTGTATGTGGGCAGCAATCCGTTTTTTTATGTGGATAAGCTGAACAACAGTATTCCTTATCTGGTGCCTAAGGCATCGGTGTTGCTGCAGGATATAGGCAGGGCGTATTTCGATTCCTTGCAGATTAAGGGTATTCCGCTGCATAAGATCATCGTAACAAGCATCTTGCGCACCAAGGATGATGTGGCGAAACTCAGAACCCGCAATGGTAATGCCACCGAGAATTCGTGCCATCTCTATGGTACCACATTCGATATCTGCTACAACAGATACAAGCAGATTCAGACCAAGGACCAGCCTCGCCGCCAGGTTCAGAATGATACCTTGAAATGGGTGTTCAGCGAGGTGTTGAGGGATTTCCGCAATAGGAACCGCTGCTACATCAAATACGAGGTGCATCAGGGTTGCTTCCATATCACCGTAAGATAAAACTTTTGTGGCAAAAAATAAAGAGGGTGTGTCAAAGTTCATGACACACCCTCTTTTTTGAACCTATCTTTAGCTCTTTTCCTGAATCTTCTGAAGGTCAGCCTCTTCGCCTACCAGCCAGATGATGTCGCCTTTTTCGAATACTCGGGTAGGCAGAACACGGGTCAGGTTCTCCCGGCCCTCTTCCAGTCCTACCACCATACAGTTGTATTTATCCCTTATTCCGCTTTCTATCAGCGTCTTTCCCAAGAATTCGCTGCCGCCGCTGATGATGAGCTGGCGCAGCTTCATCTCCCTCTTTTCTATATCCACATCCTCAGGAGCAAGCTCCGAGGTGAGTGCTTGGGCAAACTTGTGATTCTGGTCGTCGTTGCCGATAATCTGAAGCTTGTCGCCAGGGAAAATCACCGTGTCACCGTTCGGAATGTTCAGGCGCTGCGAACCGCGGCGGATGCTGCTCATGTCGATGCCGAAACGTTCACGAAGATGAAGCTCCTTCAGCGATTTGCCACACCAGGTGCTATCCTCCGGCACCTCAATCTCACTGATGTGGATATCTCTATCCAGCAGATGACCCGCATAGAGCGGACGCTTCTCGCCGTTCACCTGGGCGGCAATATCGCGCGAACGCAGGTTGTGGATAAAGAGGCGCTCCATCACGATGCTGCGCTTCTTGATGTGGCGCGATGCCACCATCAGCAGTACCACCACGGCTCCTATGCAGACGATGAGCGCATTGGTGAAGCGCGAGAGATAGTTGATGATGTAGAAGATGAACGCCAGGGCGATGATGTATCTCACCACGATGGTGAAGAGCAGCGGGATGCGGTTGATGCTGCTTTCCACCCACAGGCGCTTCCATTCCGGACTGTGGTTCTTTTTCATCACGATGGCGCGCAGGAAAGGCGAAATCAGTACCACCGTGAGCAGACCCGTAAGGGCATTGGCATACCAGTGCAACTGCCAGCCTGGCAGCAGATTGCGCATCAGCGGCAGCACGAAGGTGAACATCATGGCGATGGTTGCCGCCGAAAGAATGGAGTAGGCGATGGTGTTGATAGCCATCTGGCGGATGAGCGACTTCCACTTGCTCTGCTGCTGCGTAGAAGGATGACTCATCGCAAAATGGTTCAGAATGTTGATGAACTTGCAGGGCAGATGCTTCTCCATCATCTGGTAGGAAGGCAGAGCCAGACGAATCATGTAGGGCGTGAGGAAGGTGGTAATCACGGATACCGCTACCACCACCGGATAGAGGAAGTTGCTGATAACCCCCAGCGACAGGCCCAGCGAAGCGATGATAAACGAGAACTCACCTATCTGAGCCATCGAAAAACCGCAGCGCATCGCCGACTTCAGTGATTCGCCGCCCAGCATGAATCCGAAGGTGCCGAATATAGCCTGTCCCACCAGAATGGTGCCCACCAGGGCGAGGATAGGAACGGCATATTCCACCAATATCTTGGGGTCTACCAGCATGCCCACCGACACGAAGAATATGGCGCCGAAGAGATTCTTCACCGGTTCTACCAGTTTGATAATCTTCTCTGCCTCAATGGTTTCAGCAAGGATGCTGCCCATGACGAAGGCTCCGAAGGCACTGGAAAAGCCCACCTTGGTGGATAATACCGCCATGCCGCAGCAGAGACCCAGCGAAACGACGAGCAGGGTTTCGCCATTGATGAGCTTCCTTACGGAGCGCAGGAAGAGCGGGATGGCGAAGATGCCCACGATGAACCAGAGCACCAGGAAGAAACCAATTCTCAATACCGAGGAAATCATCTGCTCGCCATCCGGATTGCTGCCTCCGGCGATGGCCGAAAGCATCACCATCATCACGATGGCAAGGATATCTTCCAGGATGAGCACGCTCATCACCATGGAGGCAAACTTCTGTTGCCTGAGTCCCATATCGTCGAACGCCTTATATATAATGGTGGTGGAGCTCATGGCGAGCATACCGCCCAGGAAGATGCAGTCCATCCGGTCCCATCCGAATCCGTGCCCCACACTGATGCCCAGCATCATCATGCAGAAAACGATGACGATGCAGGCGATGACGGGCGAGGCACCCATCTTCACGATTTTCTTGAAGGAGAAATCCAAGCCCAGCGAGAAGAGGGTGAAGATGACACCGATGTCTGCCCAGGTCTGGATATCCGTCTCGTCCATCACCGATACGGTGTAGGGCATGTGGGGCGACACGAGGAAGCCCGCCACGATGTAACCCAGCACCAGGGGCTGCTTCAGCCGCTTGAAGATGAGGGTAACAACGCCAGCCACCATCAGGATGAGGGCGAGGTCTTTAACTAAAAATGGAATTTCTGCCATAATTGAATCTGTTTATGAAAAATGGGGAATTTAGATGTGCACTAAATTCCCCATGTACATATTGTATATTAGTCGTTATACTCTTCTGTAATTTCCGCAATCTTCACGATGGTATCCACCACCTTCTGCATCACCTGGATGCTCACGAACTCGTGAGGACCATGGAAGTTGACGCCGCCGGCGAAGATGTTTGGACAAGGCAGACCCTTGAAGCTGAGCTGTGCTCCGTCGGTACCGCCGCGGATAGGCTCCACGCGAGGTGGAACGCCGCTCTCCTGCATCGCACGCAGCACGATGTCAATCACGTGCATGTTAGGATCAATCTTCTCCTTCATGTTGTAATACTGGTCCTGGATGGCTACGCTCACCGTGCCCTCGCCGTATTTCTCGTTCATCTTCTTCGCGCAGTCCTCGATGAAGTCCTTGCGGTCTTCAAACTTCTCTCTGTCGTGGTCGCGGATGATATAGCTCAGCTTTGCCTCCTCGCAGCGGCTCTCGATGCCGAGCAGGTGGTAGAAACCCTGGTAACCTTCGGTATGCTCAGGAGTCTCAGCTTCCGGAATCATGTTCTGGAACTCCACGGCAAGTCGGCTGGCATTCACCATCTTACCCTTGGCATAGCCCGTGTGTACGCTCACGCCCTTGATGAACACCTTGGCGCCCGCAGCGTTGAAGTTCTCGTATTCCAGGTCGCCCAGGTCGCCGCCGTCTACGGTGTACGCCCAGTCGCAGCCAAACTTCTCCACGTCGAAATGATGAGCACCCATACCGATTTCCTCGTCAGGGTTGAAGCCCACGCGGATATCGCCGTGCTTGATTTCCTTGTGGTCGCGCAGGTAGCACATCGCCTGAACGATTTCTGCGATGCCCGCCTTGTCGTCAGCTCCGAGCAGGGTGGTTCCGTCGGTAACGATGATGTCCTCGCCCTTGTGTGCCTTGAGTTCTGGGAATTTCTCAACGCTCGATATGATGCCCGGGCTCAGTTCGATGTCCTCGCCGTCGTAGTTCTTGATGACGCGCGCCTTCACATCCTTTCCGCTGGCATCGGGACTGGTGTCCATGTGAGAGATAAAGCCGATGGTTGGAGTCTTTTTCTTGGTATTTCCCTTCAGGGTGGCGTAGATATAGCCCATGTCGTCCATCTCTACGTCGCTGAGGCCTTCATCCTCAAGCTCCTGCTTCAGGTACTTGGCAAACTCAAGCTGTTTTGCCGTGCTAGGCACACTCTCGGAGTCTTCGCTCGATTGTGTGTCGAATTTTGTATAGTTTATGAAACGTTCTACTAAGTCCATGTTCTTAATTATTATAATAATGTAGTAGTGATCTCGGTGGGACTCAAACCCACGACCTCCAGAACCGGAATCTGCTGCTCTATTCAACTAAGCTACGAGACCATTCACGAGTGCAAAGTTAATGAATTAATTTGAAACCGCCAAATATTCTTGCCACTTTTTCTGAAGAAGATGGCGAAAAAGGGTTGAAAACAGAAGATAGACGGAGAAAAAACGCCAAAAACAACGCAAAAATAGGGCAAAAAGATAGAAAAGAAAGAAAAATGCTATCATTTTGTGAAAAATTTCAAGAAAAAGCTTGCAGTTTAATTTTTATTTTGTACCTTTGCACCGTCTTTAAGAAAACAAGTCTCGGAAACGGGATGGTAAACTTTAAAAAGACAAGTCTCGGAAACGGGACGGTATAAAACGATATAAAACAGTAAAACGATAACAATAATAAATACTAAAAATGAGTAAACTGATAAAACCCGAAGGTTACAAGGCGCTGCTGGATATGCGCCAGACCGAAATGGGTATCAAGATGATAAAAGAGTTCTTCCAGCAGAACCTTGCCACAGAGTTGCGCCTGCGCCGAGTAACAGCCCCTCTTTTCGTGATGAAGGGCTTGGGTATCAATGACGACCTGAATGGTGTGGAGCGACCTGTAACTTTCCCTATCAAGGATTTGGGTGATGCCAAGGCCGAGGTGGTTCACTCCCTCGCCAAGTGGAAGCGACTCACCCTCGCCGAGTACGAGGTGGAGCCTGGATATGGCGTATATACCGATATGAACGCCATCCGTGCCGACGAAGAGCTGGATAATCTCCACTCGCTCTATGTAGACCAGTGGGACTGGGAGGCTGTGATTACCAAGGAAGACCGCACCATCGCATTCCTTGAGGACATCGTTCGCCGCATCTATGCCGCCATCCTCCGCACCGAGTTCCTCGCTTGCGAGCACTATCCTCAGCTCAAGCCATTCTTGCCTAAGGAGATTCATTTCATCCATGCGCAGGATTTGCTCGACATGTATCCTGATAAGACTCCGAAGGAGCGCGAGGATGCCATCTGCGAGAAATATGGCGCCGTATTCGTTGAGGGCATCGGCGGAAAGCTGAGCGACGGAAAGAAGCACGACGGCCGTGCTCCTGACTATGACGACTGGAGTACCGTGGCAGAGAACGGCAAGGTGGGTTTGAATGGTGATATTCTTATCTGGTATCCTGTGCTGGGCAGAAGCTTCGAGCTGAGCTCCATGGGTATCCGTGTGGATAAGGAGAGCCTGCTGCGCCAGCTGAAGCTGGAGGGCAAGGAAGATAGAGAGAAGCTCTATTTCCACCAGCAGCTCCTGAACGATAAATTGCCATTGAGCATTGGCGGCGGTATCGGTCAGAGCCGCTTGTGCATGGTGATGCTCCACAAGGCACACATCGGCGAGATTCAGGCTAGCATCTGGCCAGAGGAGATGCGCCAGGAGTGCGAAGAGGCAGGAATGCCTTTAATTTGATTTGAATTTAGTCATAAATATTAGTTTTTTTAGTAGAGCTGCCATGGTCATAAAATTGGCCATGGGCAAAGATATTTTGAATTTTTCATTGCAGTCATATCAGCATAATGAGGTTGTATCAGCATAACAGCTTCAATTTATATTGAAGAATCCCGGTTCTCCTAGCAATAGGAAAACCGGGATTATTGTTTTGTTTAGAAATAATAAGTGCCCCCAAGCAAAGCAGCTCTATTCCCGAAATGCTGCCCTGCTATATCATGATATCTGCCCTCCAGCGTCCAGTGCCTGTTAATATTTTTGTATACCCCCATTTCAGCATATAGGTTTGCCGGAGTATAGTTTGGCGTGATGGTATGCCTGCGGGTACACCATATCATGTTCGATGCAAGGCGCCAGCCCGAAGGCAGCGAAAGCTGGGGAGCCAGCTTGAAAACCGCAAAGTGGCTGTATTCCTGAGTCTTTCTCAGCGGCTTGATATCCGTTTCAAACACCTCAGCCTTTTCCCAGAAATAGTTGAAGCCAGCCGTCAGTCGCAGAATCCCCTTGTGCCAGAAGGCAGTGGTACCAATGCCCAGCGTGTTGTCCCTGTCCACGCCCGGCAAATCCTGATGGATGTTCTTCACCGAGGTGCTCACCACCAGATTCGGCTTGCTGTAGGTATATTTCAGCTCCGCCACATAAGCTAGGCGTTCGCTGATATTCGCCGTATATACAGGCTTCCAAGCCCCCTCCATATCGCCCGCCGTAACGAAATCGCCGAAGTCGGGGTTGAAGATGCGGCGGCAGAAGGTGCCCTGCAGCGTGTTGCCAGGGGTAAACTGGTGATAGATGCTCAGCGTGTAGCTGTGGTTATGCGTGGTGTTCTTCCACTTCTTTTCCGTCTCTAGCTGCTTAGGATGGAAGTGGATGGTGCGATAGCGGTCGCCCACCATGAATCCCCATTTGCCGATGTTATAGTCTATCTGACCGTAGAGATCCTGATAGTTGGAATGGTTGGTATAACCCTTCACGCAATTCTTCTCTATGGAAAGCCCGCCCTCGAAACCGGCTGTAATCCAGAGATTCTGCGAGAATACAGGCGTGGCATATTCCACCACCATGAAGGGATAGGTGGAATGATTGCGGTAAGGCGGCAAGCCAGCATTCAATCCGATTCCAGCATCAGATGATAATTCGAAATCCGATGCACTGCTTCCCCCCTGGTCGCTGATATTCTCGGCACCCAGAGTAAAGAGGATGCTCGACCCGTTTTCGCCCAGGGTTCGGGTGTAATCCGCCTGAAGATGGTAGGCACGCACGAAATCGGCTGCATTGCCCGAGAAATGATTGCGGGTATAGGTCTGCATCGCATCCACCTCCAGCACATCCTTCTCCGTAGGAGTCCAGAGGATATTCAGCTTGGCACCCTCGTGCGAATAATGGTTGATGGAAGTGCTGCCGTTATCACCCGCATAAGTCCCCTGGGGATGAAAAGAAGACCGCTGCATGCTGCCCTCCACGTGGCTCAGGATGCGCAGCTTCTGCTGCTGGCTCAGCACGCTCACGATGCCCTTGCCTCCGCCGTAGGTATCGCCGAAGAATCCCACTCTTCCGCTCACGCCATTCTCGCCTTTTCTCAGAGTGATATCAATCACCTTTTTCAGACTGCTGCAGCCCTTCATCACTTCAGCGTTCTGGCAAACCTTGATGGTTTCTATTTCTCTCGCCTTGAAATGATGGAGCAGGGTAGCGTAATCCAGTCCGTATTCCTGATTGTCGATACGGATTACGAATTTTCCATATAGATTGGCAAAGGGGTCGCCGCCGATGATATTATTGCCATCCAGGGTCATCACCTCGGGGCACATCATCAGCACATCGAGCAGCGATTCCTCGCCCGTGAGTTCCAGTTCCGGAACATGAATCATGTATCGGTCGCCGATATGTTCTATCGGAGCTGCCGCCAGTTGCAGGTTAGCGCCTCCGAGCGCCAAGGCTAGAAGTAACAGGCGGCTGGTTTTCATTATGTTTTTTCTCTTCATTCTATTCTTTTCTTTATATTGATTGTTTATTCCTATCTTCCTTTTCTAGCTGAAAAGCTGCGTTATCAGGGGGATGGTGATGATGCTTCCCAGGGTAGTGATAAAAGTCATTTCCGTAATCAGCGACGGGTTCCTGCCGTATTTCAGGCAGAACATCGTGCCGAAGCTTGCCACAGGCATCGCTATCACCACCGTGTTGATATTATTCACCACGTCGCTCACGCCGCACACCTTGAAGAAGAAGTAAAGGCTCAGCGGAACCACCACGAGGCGGAGCACAGAAGCCACGTAAACCTTCGGGCTTCCGATAATCTCCCTCACGGGCAGCTTCGCCATACTGCTTCCGATAATCATCAGCGCAGCAGGCACCGTCACGTTGCCCACCATCGTAATAGGACGGGCGATGACATCGGGCGTATGAACCCCCAGAGCCACCAGCAGAGCCGCCACGGCAGCCGCTATCAGTGCCGGACTCAGCAACACCTTCGGGTTAAACTGCTTCACGCTGTACTCGCCCTTGATGAGCATCACGCCAGCCGTGAAGATGAAAAACGTGTTAGGCATGTTGAGCAGGGCAGCATAGAATATCGCCTTCGGACCGAAGATGCTCGAAACGATCGGGTATCCGATGAACCCCACGTTGGCAAACATCAGGGCGAATCCTATCATTCCCTGGTTGTCATGGTTCTTGCTGATGAGGCGGGGCACCCCGAAACCGAACACCAGCAGCAGGATATAGGTTAGAAAACCTATGCCCAGAAGCGGAAGGATGAGCGTGCGGTCGGGCAGTTCTTCTCCCATCACCGACGAGAGCACCAGCAGGGGGCAGGTGATATCTACCACGATGCTGGAAAGCTTCTTGTCAAACTTGTCGCCCATATAGCCCAGCTTGCAGGCGACGTAACCCAAAATCACGATGATGAATAACACCACCATCACCTCTAAATTTTCCATCTATCCTGAATTTCTAATCTCTTATACCTTAAAGGTATACCTTTTTTATCGAAAATCTCAATCAATCTCCATCTATCTTAATCAATGAATCTCCTGGTAATATCGCCGTAGTTTTCGATGCGGCGGTCGCGCAGGAACGGCCACCAGCGGCGCACATCCTCGCTGTGCTTCAGGTCGATATCCACCACCAGGCTCTCTTCTTCCTTGTCGCTCGCACGATAGTGGAGCTCGCCCTGAGGACCTGCCACGAAACTGCTGCCCCAGAACTGGATGCCCTCGGTCTGACCGCTAGGATCCGGCTCGAAACCAACCCTGTTCACCGCCACCACAGGCAAACCGTTAGCCACGGCATGACCACGCATCACCGTGGTCCACGCCTCACGCTGGCGCTGCTGCTCCTCCTCGGTGTCGTAGGTGGCATAGCCGATGGCAGTAGGGTAGATGAGGATATCCGCACCCTGCAGTGCCATCAGGCGGGCAGCCTCGGGATACCACTGGTCCCAGCAAACCAGCACGCCCAGCTTGCCCACCGAAGTCTGGATAGGGTTGAAGCCCAGGTCGCCAGGGGTGAAGTAGAATTTCTCGTAGTAGGCAGGATCGTCCGGAATATGCATCTTGCGGTATTTTCCGGCGATGGTTCCATCCTTCTCTATCACCACCGCCGTGTTGTGATAGAGGCCCGGAGCACGGCGCTCGAAGAGCGATGTAACGATTACCACGCCCAGATCCTTCGCCAGCTTGCCGTAGAATTCGGTAGATGGACCCGGGATGGGTTCGGCTAGATTGAAGTTCTCCACATCCTCTACCTGGCAGAAGTAGAGCGAGTTGTGGAGTTCCTGCAATACGATGAGTTCAGCGCCACGCTTAGCCAGGTCGATGATGCCCTCGGCGAGGCGCGTCTTGTTATCGGCGATATCCGCCGTGATGTGTAGTTGTAATAATCCTAATTTCATGAAATTTTGTTTTTTTATTTTATTTGATGGCCCCCGCAGGCAGCTGCATGGTGAGACAGTGGATGCTGCCGTGCTGGCGGATGATGGTGAGCGAATCCACGCCTATCACCTCTCTGTCCGGGAAGGCAAGCTGAATCTGGCGCTTCGCCTCCTCGTCCTTCTCCGGCTGGTTATACGTAGGGTAAATCACCGCTCCGTTCAGAATCAGGAAGTTGGCGTAGGTGGCAGGCAGCCGGTCGCCCTTGCTGCCCTTCTCCGTAGTCAGTCGGTCGCCCTCGTCGTAGATGGCATCCGGCATCGGAAGCTTCAGCAGGCGGTAAGGATATCCCTCGTAGTTGAACAGCTTCTGCAGCTGCTTCTCCAGCGCCTGGAAATCCTCATACTGCTCATCCTCAGGGTCGTCGCAGCCCACATATAATAAGGTGTCGTGCGGAGCCACCCTCACGATGGTGTCGATATGCCCGTCGGTATCATCGCCCACCAGGTTGCCATGGTCGAGCCATACCACCTGCTTGGCGAAGAAGAAAGTCTTGAGCAGACTGTCGATGTTCTCCCTGGTAAACGGCTGGTTTCTGTGGGGTGCCAGCAGGCATTGCGAGGTGGTGAAGATGGTACCCTTTCCGTCGCTCTCGATGCTTCCGCCCTCGAGCACGAATCCCTGGTGGTTCTCCATCGCCGCATCAAAGGCTCCCTGGTAGTAGAGCTGCAGGTTGATGGCGTTGTCCTTCTGCCAGGCGAATTTCTCGCCCCATCCGTTAAACTTGAAGTCGAGCAGATGGATAGGGATGACATGCGAGTTTCGCCTGCCTCTCGATACCATGCTGATAGGACCGTGGTCGCGCGCCCATGTATCATTGGTGTCCATCTCGTAGAGGTGTACGCGGTTCATCTGACCCTCAGAGAGTCGTTCGGCGAGCATTCTGCGTGTACTCTCCACGATGGGAGTAACCACAAGCAGCTGCTCGTAGCGGGTGATGATGTCGGCAAGTTCCAGATAAGTGTTGGTTATCTGCCTGAGATAGGGTTTCCAGTCTGTACCACCATGTGGCCAGGTCAGCATAATGGCGCTCTGAGGCTCCCATTCTGCCGGAAGTGCGAAATCGCAAGGTAATGCTGATTGATACATAAGCTTTCAATTTTTATTATTTATTATATAGCCAGCCCTTGTGTGGGTTGCATAGTTTAGTCCGTTCTTTCTCCCTTCTGGAAGAAGAGTTAGCGAATTATAGGTGCAAAAATAATAAAAAAAACGGCAACTTCCATAATTTTTTGAAATTTTTTAGTGAAACTCTTGCTAATTTCATGAGAAATGCTTAACTTTGCAGCCTAAATTTAAGAATAAGACATATTAGGAGCGTGAAAATAAAACAAGTAGTTGATGCCCTTGAACATTACGCGCCTCTGCCCTTGCAGGAAGGATATGATAATGCCGGCCTGCAAGTTGGATTGACAGAGGCGGTAGAAATGTCA
>JAIJUV010000066.1 GCA_022732315.1 Prevotella sp. | reverse complement strand
CCTACACGTCCATTGGAGGCTTCTGGTACATCTGGCGAGAAGGCTGAGATGAACGGTGTTGTCAACCTCTCTGTACTTGATGGTTGGTGGGTAGAAGGTTACCGCGAGGGAGCTGGTTGGGCTCTTCCTGAGAAGCGTACATACCAGAACCAGGGTTACCAGGATCAGCTCGATGCTGCTACTATCTACAACCTCTTGGAGAACGACATCATCCCAATGTACTACAACAAGAACAAGGAAGGCTTCAGCAAGGAGTGGATTCAGGTAGTAAAGAACTCTATCGCTACTATCGCTCCTCACTATACAATGAAGCGTCAGTTGGATGACTACTATGATAAGTTCTACAACAAGGAGGCAGCCCGCTTCAAGAAGTTGAGCGCTAACGACAATGCTTTGGCTAAGGAGATTGCACTTTGGAAGGAAAGCGTTGCTGAGCGTTGGGATGGTATCCACGTTGTATCTAAGGATGATAGCAAGTTGATGGCTGCTGAAACTGGTCAGAAGATCAAGGTTCAGTATGTTATTGACGAGCAGGGTTTGAATGATGCAGTAGGCTTGGAGCTTGTTGTATTGAAGGATCAGCCAGAGGATGGCAAGCAGATTTATGCTGTTTATCCATTCAAGATGGTTGGTCACGAGGGCAACAACTTCACATTCGAGGCTGAGATTGAGCCAATCAATGCTGGTTCATTCAAGACAGGCGTTCGTATGTATCCTAAGAATGAGAAGTTGCCTCATCGTCAGGACTTCTGCTACGTTAAGTGGTTGAACTAATATAAGATGGCGAATATCTCTTATTCGCATCACATTATAAAATGAATCCTGCATCTTGCACAGAGATGCAGGATTTTTTTATGTAAGGGGGAATCTAAATTCTATCTATTAAAAATAGAAAAAGGAGCCTTCCCGCTCTCTGGAAAAGTAGGGAAGACTCCTTTTTTTTGCTATATATAATAATGTGGGAATTATTATACCAAATACTGAGAAGAGATACTCTCGTTATCCTCAACGCGGCGGATGGTCTCAGCAAACATATCAGCGATAGTGAGCTGCTTAACCTTGTCGCAACGCTTGGTGTAAGGGATTGAATCTGTGAAAACAATCTCCTCGAGAGCGGAATTCTGTACGCGTTCTGAAGCAGGACCACTCATCACGCAGTGAGAAGCACAGGCGCGAACGGTCTTGGCACCAGCCTGCTTCATGATATCAGCAGCCTTGGTGATAGTACCTGCTGTATCAACCATGTCGTCGATGATGACAACGTTCTTGTCCTTGACATCGCCAATAATCTGCATGCTGGCAACCACATTGGCACGGGCACGAGTCTTGTTGCAAAGTACGAGAGGGCAACCGAAGTACTTAGCATAAGTATTGGCACGCTTAGAACCACCTACGTCTGGAGAAGCAATTACCATATCCTTGAGACGCAAGCTCTGCAAGTAAGGCAGGATGACACCAGATGCATAGAGGTGATCTACTGGAACATCGAAGAAGCCCTGAATCTGATCGGCATGGAGGTCCATGGTGATGAGGCGGTCGATACCTGCTACGCTGAGCAAGTCGGCAACCAATTTTGCACCGATGCTGACACGTGGTTTGTCCTTACGGTCCTGGCGAGCCCAACCGAAGTAAGGCACAACAGCGATAATGTGACGGGCAGATGCACGCTTGGCAGCATCAATCATCAAGAGCAGCTCCATCAAGTTGTCTGAATTAGGGAAGGTGCTCTGTACGAGGAATACGTCGCGGCCGCGGATAGATTCCTCGAAAGAAACGCCAAACTCACCATCAGAGAACTTGGTTACTACCAAATTACCCAGTGGGCAACCTAAACTAGCGCAGATTTTCTCTGCAAGGTATCTCGAGTTAGTACCTGAGAATACCAAATAAGAGTTCTTGTCACTCATTTTTCCTTTAGTGTTTACGTGTATTAATAGTTATGATATATTTCTTTCTTCTTATCTTATTTTAACTGATTGCTTTTCTCAATCTTTCGAAGTGCTGGATGAGTTCCTTGAAGTCGGTCTCGTTGTGGATGTCGAATCGGTTCCAGATGTCGCCACAGATTACGACTCCACCGAATCCTAAATCCTTTGCCGCTTTGAGATTTTCCAGACTCATGCCTCCCAGGGCATACACCTTCTTGTCGATGAGTCCTGCCTTGGCAGCCATCTCCAGCTGTTGCTGGGAGAAGGAAGATTTCTCGTCCTTGAACTCAATGCAGTCGAAGATGTTCTTCAGGAAAACATAGTTCGACTTCTTCTTCAACTCCTTCAGCATGGAAAGATCGGTACAGGTACGACTGTACTTGCCCTTATAGCCATCTGGAACAGGAGCAAGCGGATCATCGATGTGTATTCCCGCCAAGTCATATTCTTGCTTGAGGTAATAATGGTCGTGAACCGTCACCTTGCGCCGGTAGTCTTCTGGCAATAAAGTGAGCAAGCGCTCAGAGTACATGGGCGAAGAACCTGGCTTGAAAAGATGCAGGTTGTCCATGCCCTCGTCGAACAACGAGGTTAGTATTTTGTCTTCCTCCACAAAGAATGTGGACTTGGTCATTATTGCTAATTTCATCGTCAAAATGCATTTTATACTGCAAAAGTATTAAAAATTTCGCAAACCTGCAATTATATCGGGATAAAAAGCTATCTTTGCACCATAAAATTAATATTTATCAAGAAATGAGAGTGAATTTATCAACTTTTAGCGGGTTAAACACCCCAATTTACGTTTTGGAGGAGGAACGCCTGAGAAGCAACCTGAGCCTCATCAAAAGTGTGGCCGATCGTGCCGATGTGGAGATTATTCTTGCCTTCAAGGCATACGCTTTGTGGAAGACTTTCCCTATCTTCAGAGAGTACATTCTGTCTACCACGGCGAGTTCATTGAGCGAGGCAAAGCTGGCTTTCGAGAAGTTCGGAAGTCCGGCGCATACATTCTCGCCAGCTTATACCGATTACGAGATTGATGAGATAGCCCGATGCTCAAGCCATCTTTCGTTCAATTCGCTTTCGCAGTATGAGCGATATCATGAGCGTGCCCGACTGGCGAATCCTGCCATCAAGTATGGATTGAGAGTGAACCCGGAATATTCCGAGGTGGAGACCTTATTATATAATCCATGCGCTCCGGGAACCCGATTCGGCGTGTCGGCAGATAAACTGCCCGAAACCTTACCTTCGGATATCGAGGGCTTCCACTGTCATTGTCATTGCGAGAGTGGGGCAGATGTCTTTGAGCGTACCTTGGCTCACATCGAAGAAAAGTTTGCCAAATGGTTCCCGCAGCTGAAATGGATCAACTTTGGAGGTGGCCATCTGATGACCCGAAAGGATTACGACGTTTTACACCTTATTAATATATTAAAGGGATTCCATGCCCGTTATCCTCATCTCAAGGTCATCATGGAGCCGGGTAGTGCATTCGGATGGCAAACCGGTCCGCTGGTTACCCAGGTAGTAGATGTGGTAGAGGATAAGGGTATCAGAACAGCAATTATCAATGCAAGTTTCACCTGTCACATGCCGGATTGCCTCGAAATGCCATACATGCCAGCCGTGAGAAATGCCGAAACGCTGGAAGTAGACGACCCGATGAAGGCTCCAGAGGGGGACCATATATATAGAATAGGAGGCAATAGTTGTCTCAGTGGTGACTTCATGGGCTTCTGGAAATTTGATCATGAACTGGAAATTGGTGAAAATATCATCTTCGAAGACATGCTTCACTACACCACCGTGAAGACAAATACCTTCAATGGCATCACTCATCCGGCCATCGGAATCGTTCATTTGGATGGAAATTTAGAAATTTTGCGCCAATTTGGCTATGAAGACTATCGCGACAGAATGGATTAAGGAAAGACGTTTTTAGTAAGTAAACTGCAAAATCGCCCCCGAAAAGGGGCGATTTTTGCCTAAAAATGCCTGTTTTTACCCAAAAATGAAGGAAAAAGTACTTTTTTTGAAAAAAAATCGCTGAAAAATTTGGTGGGTTCAGAAAAATGTAGTACTTTTGCAACCGCATTCAGAGGAACGCTCCTATGAAAGCTAGGAAATAAGCGGAAATAGCTCAGTTGGTAGAGCACAACCTTGCCAAGGTTGGGGTCGCGGGTCCGAGTCCCGTTTTCCGCTCAACATTTTGAAACAACAGGAATTCTGTTTTGAATACGGAGTTTTTGAGAACGGAGAGGTGGCGGAATTGGTAGACGCGCTACTTTGAGGGGGTAGTGGCAATTGTGTCGTGGGAGTTCGAGTCTCCTCCTCTTCACTTCTCGAAAATGAACAAGCGGAAATAGCTCAGTTGGTAGAGCACAACCTTGCCAAGGTTGGGGTCGCGGGTCCGAGTCCCGTTTTCCGCTCGAATAAAAAGTACTCAACTTCAGTGTTTCTGAATTTAAGCCCAAGTGGCGGAATTGGTAGACGCGCACGTTTCAGGTGCGTGTGTTTTTCAACGTGCAGGTTCGAGTCCTGTCTTGGGCACAGATATTCAAAATGGTATTTAAATGTTGGAGAGGTGGCGGAATTGGTAGACGCGCTACTTTGAGGGGGTAGTGACAATTGTGTCGTGGGAGTTCGAGTCTCCTCCTCTTCACACATTTTTATTATTTTTTTTAAGCGGAAATAGCTCAGTTGGTAGAGCACAACCTTGCCAAGGTTGGGGTCGCGGGTTCGAGTCCCGTTTTCCGCTCTATTTTATATTGAAAATAGAGAAACATACCTATTATGAATTTATATTTAAGATATTTTGATCAGGAAACATTGGTTAACAATGTTGATGAAGCAATAGATTTTTTGAAAGGTATCCCGGAGATTGGAATGGATGCTGAACTAGAGGCTGATATTAGAGATTATGCCGCTAGCGATGTTTGCTATCCCAAACGTTATAAAGTTCGCCCACGTATTTATTTCATTGTTATCAAGACTCTTGCTGCTACTATGCAGGATTTCAAGGACAAGAAGGCTTTGCGTAATACTGCGTCTGCTGAACGCCAGGAGAATCCAGTCATGTTGCAACTTGCTGAGGAGCAGCCGGGTTGGTACGAGGGTTCTATCGACTTTAAGCGTGTAGTGCTGGTACCAGCTACAGGTAAGTTTGAATATCGTGATACTCATTTCGTGGCTAACGTGAAGGCTATGTCTGGCTTAGACTGCTACACCCGTATCGTGGAATACTTGAAGGATCATGTAGATTCACGCAGTCAGTTCCCTTCTGCAAAGGGTAAGAATTTCCATTTCCGTTATCTCGGAATGTGGAAGTAACTAATTTATAAAAGGAGAAACGATGAATAAGGTAATGTTGATTGGTAATGTGGGAAAGGAACCGGATGTGCATTATTACGATGCGGATCAGGCTGTGGCTCAAGTGTCTTTCGCTACAACGGAGAAAGGATACACCTTGGCCAATGGTATGAAAGTGCCCGACCATACCGATTGGCATAACCTTGTGTTTTTTCGTGGTCTGGCTAAGGTCGTGGAGAAGTATGTGCACAAGGGCGACCGTCTCTATGTAGAAGGACGGATTCGTTACCGATTGTATGATGACAAGCAGGGAAAGCGACATAATATCACCGAGATTTACGTGGATAATATGGAGATGCTCACCTTGCGTTCTGCATCATCTTCGGCAGCACCGGCTCAGCCTGTTCAGCCTGCTGCAAGTCAGCCGGCTTCTTCGACAACGGATTCATCCACTGCCGGGGCTACAGATCAGAATGATTTACCATTTTAAAATTTTCAGCTCAGAAATTGGATATATCTACCATAACAGATGCTTTTGGAGATGTGGTGCTCTTGTATCCATCTACCGGAGTTCTGGTAGCCGCAGTTTTAGCGGCTATCTTACTAGGCGCGTCAGCTTTTGCCAGCGGTTCCGAAATCGCCTTTTTTAGTTTATCACCTGCAGATGTTGCGGAACTGGAGGATGAAAAGACTGATGCCGACAGAAAAATCATGATGTTGCGTGAGGATTCCGAACGTACATTGGCTACCATATTGATAACCAATAACTTCGTGAATGTAACCATTATCATGCTTCTTAACTATGTTTTTGCGGGTATCGTGGAGTTTGGACCGAAGGCTTATTGGCTTCAGTTCCTCATCATCACCGTGGTCTTAACTTTCTTGCTCTTACTCTTTGGTGAAATCATGCCAAAGGTATATGCCCGTCAGGATTCCCTTAAGTTCTGCCGCCGTTGCGTGAATGGCATCATGTTTTCACGTAAACTGTTCTGGCCCTTGGAGAATGTTTTGCTCAAGAGTGGAATCGTGGCGGAAAAAATCATACAGAAAGAGAATCATGTCTTGAGTGTCGATGATTTGGAGCAGGCTTTGGAATTGACTGATAAGAATGATATCAAGGATGAACAGAGCATGCTGAAGGGTATCATCCGTTTTGGTGATGAAACTGCCAAGGAGGTGATGACCAGTCGACAGAATATCATAGACCTGGATATCCGCAGCACTTATCCTGAAGTATTGAAATGCATTGAGGAAAACAACTACAGCCGTATTCCCGTTTATCAGGATAATACGGATAATATCCGTGGTGTGTTGTATATCAAGGATTTATTGCCTCATCTCACGAAGGCTTCCAACTTCCGTTGGCAGAGTTTGATTCGTCCTCCTTACTTTGTTCCTGAAACCAAGAAGATAGATGATCTGCTTCGCGAGTTCCAGGACAACAAGGTTCATATCGCCATTGTAGTAGATGAGTTCGGCGGTACTTCCGGTATCGTAACTCTTGAGGATATCCTTGAGGAAATCGTAGGAGAAATCAACGATGAATACGATGAGGAGGAAAAGTTCTACTCGAAATTAAATTACAACACCTTCATCTTTGAAGGAAAGACCTTACTTTCTGATATCTGCAAGATTCTGAATGTAGATGATGAAGAGTTTGAGGAGGTAGAGGGTGATGCTGATTCCCTGGCTGGTCTGCTCTTGGAAATCAAGGGCGATTTCCCAAGCATGCACGAGAAGATAGATTATAAGAACTATACTTTTGAGGTGATGAACATTGAGGAGCGCCGCATCAGCAAGATTAAGGTGACGGTGCATCCCGTGAAAGATAACGTGGAGGATTCTTCTAAGTAATCATCTGGGTTTCATTTTAAAACAGATTATAATAGAAAATATGGCAGTAGTCAATATTCGAGAAGTTTATCCGGGAGTGAGTCTGGGCTTGTGGCAGATGGATGAAACTGTAGAGCAGTTGCTCGAGCAGTATCCTCTTTTGCAGGCTTACCATTCCCAGATGGAAGAGAAATATAAGAACGATGGCAGGAAACTGGAGTTTCTTGCCATTCGTGCATTAATGTATGAGATGCTCAAGACGAACGGAGCTTCCAAGGGCTTGCTTTCTCATGCGGGTGACATTACCCACAACGAGGCTGGAAAGCCATTGTTCCGTGGTTATCATATCAGCGTTTCGCATACCAAGGGTTATGCTGCGCTTATCCTTTCCAAGAATCAGGAAGTGGCGGTAGATATCGAATACTTCAGCGATAGGGTAGAGCGCATCGCTTCCAAATTTCTGCGAAAGGATGAGAAGGTGGAAGATCTGGATGCCAAGTTGGTGCACTGGTGTGCCAAGGAAACGGTCTTCAAGTTATTCTCAGAAGAAAACCTGATGTTTGAGGATATGCGGGTGAAGCCGTTTGATACGATGGCAGACTGGTCGTGTGATGTGGAGAATCTCAAGAGCAGGAAGACGGCTCATGTGGATTTCGAATTAACCATGGAGTTTGTTCTTACCTATGCAGCGTTGTAATATCCTGACCATCTTCCTGGCATTCAGTCTGTTGGCTGGAGCACAGGATTGGAAAGTAGTGAGAGAGAATCCTCAGAAGGCTTTTCCGAAAACCGTGGCTGCGGGCAACTATAGTGGCATTGCTCATCTGCATGATGATATCTATGCGGTGGTAAGCGACAAGTCGGATAGTGCCCTGTATTTCAACTTCCGAATTCAGGTGAATCCCAAGACTGGCGAACTGGAACAGGTAGAGAACCTTGGTTTTACCGAGAGAACAGATGGAACGCTGAACGACGGCAAGCCTTGGCAGGGGCAGGAGAAAGGCTTTGACCACGAAGCCATCGTGAAGGTTTCTGATTCTACCCTGGTGATAGCAAGCGAAGGATATTGCCGTTTAAAGGAATATCCTATTCTGCCTACTTCGGCAGATGCTGCCAAGGTTGACTATCAGCAGAACCTTTGGGAAAGCAGATGGTCTTCTGCTGATTTTTATCCTAATTATAATTTTGAGTCTCTGGCTTTTGATTCCGTCCGGCAGTATCTTTGGACGATACCTGAGAGCACGCTTCGCAAGGACGGACAGCCTGCTACTCCTCAAAACGGATTGGCCAACCAGCTTCGTTTGATGAGGTTTGATTGGGGAAAGATGAAGGAAAATCGTAACAAGGAAGATAATGGCAAGGAAGACAGTAGCGAGCAAGTGAGTAGCAAGAAAGACTCTCGTTATATGACGACCTATGCCTATCAGATGGATCAACCTTCTACCCATAAGAAAGCAGATATCTATGTGATGGGTGTGAGTGAACTTTGTGCCTTACCCGATGGACAGCTTCTGGTTCTGGAGCGTGAGGCATTTATTCCTAAGATCAAGATAGGTGCTTTCTGCAAGTGCAAGCTCTATTTGGTAAATCCTTTGAATTCTGAGGAGTTTTCTATGAAAGAGAAGTTTTCTATGAAAGAGAATATTTCATCAGATACTCCTTTCTTGAAAAAGAGATTGCTCGCGGAATGGAAAACCGGCTTATCTCTTTCCAAGCGTTCCTTTGCCAATTACGAAGGCATGTGTCTGGGCCCCAAGCTGGAAGATGGTTCCCAGGTCGTCATCCTGCTGTCTGATTCGCAGGATCAATATGCTGGAGTATTGAAAGACTGGTTCAAGACGATTGTCATCAGAAAGGAATAAAGTTGTTATGTTGTAATCCTCAATCTCGTCCATAACCATCTAGGAATGAGTCGCCAGAGGAAGACGAGGATATCATATCTCCAGTCTATCACCTTAACTTCCACTCCGTTTTCGATGGCATTCTCGATATGCTTTGCCACATCTTCCGGTTTGAGCTGCAGTGGATAACTGCTGCCTGCGATAAGGTCTGTCTTTACAAAACCTGGTCGGATATCTGTGATGGCGATAGGGAGATGGCGCATCCGTGCCTGCTGCGACAGGCATTCCAGATAATGGTTCTGGAATCGCTTGGTGGCAGAGTAGGAAGGGGCAGCACCGAGACCTTTGGTTCCGGCAATGGAAGTGATGCAGGCAATGCGGAATTTCTGACAGGCATGGTTTGCCTTCTTCTTACTTTCAGGAACAGAAAAATTGCTCTTGTTGGTTGGAGTAGAAGACTGGGCGGCAAACCAGTTGAATGCCGTATCCACCATTCTTGTGAATCCCAAACCATTGGTTTCCAGGGTCTTCAACTCCTTTTCTATATCCAGCGTATTATTCTGCCAGCCAATGCCAGAACTATGGAAATACAGGTCCATGCCTCCCAACTTATCGATGAGTTCCTGAAGTTGGGCAGGAGCATCTGGAGAAGTTACGTCTATTTGCTGGTAGCAGGTAATGCCGCCCTGCGAAATCAGAGCCTGCAATCTTTCGATTCTTCTTCCGGCTATTCCCACTTGCCATCCTTTTGCAGCAAGCAGTTTTGCCACTTCCATTCCGATGCCCGATGTGGCACCCATTACAATTGCTTTCTTTGCCATATTGTCCTATTATATAAGGTGAAGTCTTGATAGTTCAATTTATATAAGGTGAAATCTTGTCTAACTCTATCTAAATATCTGAATCGCTTTTATTCTTCAGCAGCTTTTCCGCCTTCTTCACGCTTCCAGCTTTCAGAATCAGCAGCTTCACTTCCTCGTAATCCGTATATTCCGGATTGCGTTCCATGAAGATACGGCAGGCACGGTCGATGAGTTTATGATTGATGAGCTTGGCGTTCACCATCTTGTTGCCTTCCACTCGTCCTTGACGAATCTGAAGAGAAGTGCTGATCATATCCAGAATCATCTTCTGCGATGAACCGGCTTTCATACGGGTACTTCCCGTCACGAACTCCGGTCCCGTGATGACTTCTACAGGATAATCGGCAGCCTGGGCGATGGGGGCGTAAGGATTGTTGACAATGCACCCCGTAGGAATGCCTGCCTCCTTGCAATGTTTCAGGATGGCGAGCACGAAGGGGGTGGTGCCGCTTGCCGAGAAGCCCAGCACGAAATCCAGCTTTGAGATATGTTTATCGCAAAGCTGATGCCAGCCATTCTCCAGGTCGTCTTCTCTGGATTCCCTGGTTTGTGTAAGGCAGCCGATACCTCCGGGGAAGATGGCTTGTATCTGTGAACCGTCGATACCATAGGTGTTCTGCACTTCGATGGTATCGAGCGTAGCCAGTCTTCCACCCGTTCCGCAACCGGCATAGAAGAGCCTTCCGCCTTTCTTCAGCTGCCCTTCGATGGCGGAAATCAGTTGGTTGATGGCAGGCAATGCTTGTTCTATCGCCAGAGCCACCTTCTTGTTTTCTGCATTGATATGAGCGGTGAGTTCAGCCACGCTCATCTTTTCCAGATGTTCGTAGAGCGAGCTCTGCTCAGTTATTCTCTTTTCTTCTTTATTTGGCATATTATCCATCAATCCAAATGCTTAAAGCTTTTGATAGTTTGAACTCTGGCAGTTGTGCTATGATGCAACGACGCAAGAAATTAAATAATCCGTTATAACATTCCATTATTATCTTGCCATCCAAACTCAAAATGGCATAAGTATTATAGATTGGTACTTCGTTGATCCAACTACCATTTACTCGATGGTAGTCATTATCGCTTCCCATTTGATAAGTTTGGAAGCTTTTCTTGCTTAGTAAAGCTAAGCGAGATGGAGTGTCAGGAATACTATTAAGTTCTTCCAATACATCAGGCGCATCATAGTTGTCACCATCTTGGTAACGTAATTGATAGAACTTCTCCAAGAAAGGGATGAACTCTTTGTCTAACAACTTTTCGTCAAGTGTGTAAACATAATAATCCTCTGTTTCTTGGCGAACGTAAATGTCTTCAAGGTGATACTCTTTTTCTATCTCCTTGAAAATGTCTTCGAGTGGCGTCTTGTCAAGATGCTTCGATATTTCTTTCTTTCCAATGGCTGTTTTTATCTTCAGCCCGATTGCTAAATAACATCCCATGATTTTATATTTTTATGTTGTGTTAATGAGGTTAGGTTGTTACCTTGTCATATGGCAATTCCTTTCCTTGTTATATTATGATTAAACCATATCTATCAATCTTAATATATATGCTGCAAAAATACGAGTTTTCTTTCTAATCACCAAATTTTTATAATAAAAGAATGCTAAAAGCGGTCTAATATCTTTTTTAAAAAATAAGCGTTTGATGTTTTTTGCTTTCACGCCCATGTTAACTCTTTGTGGCATAGTGGCTTGAGGGTGAAAGGAGAATAATGAATAGAGAAAATGGTTGTTACGTGGAGAAGGATGATTGATAATGATGAGTGGGAGTAGCTGGCAGGTAAAGAAGGACGGAGAATACTCTTCTCGTATCGGTTGACTCAAGCAATCTATGTAGCTGACTAGAGTCATTCATATAGCTGACCAGAGTCATCTATATGGATGACCCGAGTCAGCCGATGCTAGATAGTGTCTTTTGCTCCTGTTGGAAATATCAGCTTCTCCTATGAGTACGATCATATTCTCTGCTTATAAACTGCCTTCACCCTAAACTTGTTGATAGACAGCTGTTTAAAAGAACTGTGAAAGCAAAGATTTAAAGAACAAGGAAATGCTGAATGCGTATGGGTTGTATTACGCATATCCAGTGGTTAACGAGAATCATCAGCGTCTTTGTGTAAGTCTTCGTCTTTTACGGTTAATTATCTGTAAATAAACAATCCAATAGAGTTGTAATCAAATAAAAATATGTACTTTTGTAGGCGAATAACGTATTTAAAAAGAGATCCGATGGCTTGATGAATCGGAGAACAGATATAAAGAGTAATATTCAGAATAGCTTATGAATAAAGAAAAAGACGATTTCTTCCTCCATTCCAACGAGGTGAATTATATCAACAGAGAAGATTACGAGAAGATTGAATTATTGGTGAATGCGGCAAAGGCTTTTGCACGCAGCACCTACCAGTGTGTCTATATCATCGACTATTTTCATCAGGACTTCATCTATGCATCAGACAACCTCGCTTATCTCTGCGGATTGGAACCGGAGCAGTTGATGGACGCAGGTTATCAGATGTATATCGACCATGTTCCGGAGGCCGACCTGCAGATGCTGCTCGAAGTGAACAAGAAAGGTTTTGATCTTTTCAACGAATTGCCTGTGGGCGACCGTCTGGACTATACCATCTCGTACGACTTTCATCTTACCAATGGCAGGCATAGCCGATTGATTCATCATCACCTTACTCCGATACTTCTTTCTGATGACGGAAGAATCTGGCTTGCCCTCTGCACCGTATCGTTAGCGGCAACCGATGAACCGGGACACATCATCATGCAGAAGAATGGTGAGCGTAGCTATTTTGAATATTCCACATTGCGCCACAAGTGGGAAAAGAAAGAAGGCATAACCTTGAGCGAGACTGAGAGAGATGTTTTGAGATTGTCTGCCCAAGGTTACACGATGAATGATATTGCCGAC
>JAIJUV010000371.1 GCA_022732315.1 Prevotella sp. | reverse complement strand
CGGCTGATAAACCAAAGACTTACAGGAATACCCGTACTGTAGAACAGCTGCGAAGGCAAAGCCACGATTCCCTCTACCAGGTCGGCTTCGATGATGGCTTGGCGAATCTGTCCCTCGCCGCCACTCTGACTCGAAAGCGCACCATTCGCCAGCACCAAACCTATCTTTCCGTTAGGTGCCAGATGGTGAATCATGTGCTGCATCCACGCAAAGTTGGCGTTGCCAGCTGGTGGCAAACCATACTGCCAGCGCACATCTTCCTGAAGCGCACTCTGCCCCCAGTCGCTGAGATTGAAAGGAGGATTGGCAAGAATGTAATCTGCCTTCAGCGTTGGGTGCTGGTCATCATAGAAAGTGTCGGCAAAGATATTGCCCAGGTTCGCATCCAAGCCACGGATGGCAAGGTTCATGTGCGCCATCTTCCACGTATCAGGGTTTGCCTCCTGACCGTAGATGCTAATCTTGCGCAGGTTTCCCTTGTGGCGCTCTATAAACTTGGCACTCTGCACAAACATACCACCGCTTCCGCAGCAAGGGTCATAGACTCTGCCCTCGTAAGGCTCCAGTATCTCTACCAGCGTGCGGACAATGCAGGAAGGCGTATAGAACTCGCCACCATTCTTGCCCTCCAGGCTGGCAAACTGCTGCAGACAGTATTCATAGGTTCTGCCCAGCAGGTCTTTCTCCTCGCCAGCATCGTGCATTTCTATGTTCGTAAAGAGATCTACCACATCGCCCAGACGGCGCTTGTCCAGCTCCGGACGGGCGAAATTCTTAGGCAGAATGCCCTTCAAGCTTTCGTTTTCACGCTCAATGGCGGTAAGTGCTTCATCTATTACCACGCCTATTTCCGGGGTGTGGGCAGCAGCACTAATCTTGCTCCATCGGGCCTCAGCAGGCACGAAGAAGATGTTCTCGGCAGTGTATTCGTCCTTATCTTCCGGGTCGGCGTATTCGTCGCCCTGCAGCTCCTGGAACTTCTGTTCGAAGCGGTCGCTGATGTATTTCAGAAAAATGAGTCCGAGCACCACGCCTTCGTATTGCGAAGCGCTGAGGTTGCCTCTCAGAATGTCGGCAGCCTTCCATATTTTCTCTTCAAAACCAATGCTGATGGTATCTTGTTTCTTTGCCATTTTTATCTTTGTCTATAGGATTTTACACATTATATTTAAATACGCACCAGATTCTTCTTTAAGCACGAATCTCCACTTCTTGTTTTCGAGAAGGACAGACTGGTCCTTACTGGTTATCTGAAACGTCTGGCCGTTGATGGTTATCTGATCATTCTTGATGGTATAAAGATAGCTTCCACGGGGAGAAAGCTTGATGTAAGATTGCAGGATTTTACCCTCTCCATCAATCTCAGTAACCTTTTCTTCCTCGCTGAAAAATACGCTATCGGCGGTGAACTGGCAATGGGCAGAACCCTCATTTACAAGAATACTGAGGTCTCCCACCCGCTTGATAGCCTCTAAAACTACCCATTTATGGGCTGAAAATTGGCTTTTATAGTCAATCTTTGGCTCATTTTCCGCATTTTCATCGCTAGAACAGGCGGAAAATGAAAACATAAAAAGGACGAATACCAGCGCCTGAATCCACGCTGATATTCGTCCTTTTGTAAGCACACTATGATTTGAGGTTAATTTTGACGAGCCAAAATTACCCACCCCCTAAAACATTGAGTATCAATTTGTTATACATATCTACCAACTATTAAACAGTTTATAATTTGTTTATGTTTCTGCGAAGGGGGCTTACCTCTAAGCATTTGCAAAAACAAAGATATAAAAATTTAGGCTAACCACCAAATTTTATCACGTTATTTAACGGAAAAGTGTCTATGGAGAGTAAAAATGTGCCTCCGATGGCACTTTTCACCCCTACAGAAGGGGTAAAAAGAGAGGGGTGAAAGGCAGGTTGAAGGGGCAAAATGCTTATATTTTCAGAATTATATTGACGTATTTACAAGAATAGCAATACATAAAACAAGATAAAAAAGAGAAGAAAGCCACAACTAAAAGGTGTTTTCAAAAATACAAAGAGAAGGATTTTTAGATACATACACAAAATCTATTTCTTTAATTATCAACACTTTAAAACTTAGTAAAAGATTACAGAAAAGTTTTTCCGAGAATAAATATCGGGTCAAAATGGGTCAAGGTCAAATCGGGTCATTATGAAAAAGAAATGTCATTTTTCAGCCATAGTATAATATAAATATATTTATAT
>JAIJUV010000370.1 GCA_022732315.1 Prevotella sp. | reverse complement strand
CCTACAGCAAGCGCATATAAAAATGTGAAACAAAAAAGTATCGACATGACCAAGATGTGGATGACAAGTAGAAAGTGAACGACTGGTAGGCTCATTCTCTCCCAAGGGTGTGGGTCTACCATTATTTGTTTCAACAGAAAACATTGCATCTTCGCTACTAAAGTACAGTTACGAGTATGAAAGGAAAGAATATTATAATAACGGCATTGGCAGTGACATTGCTGACCGCCTGTAAGGACAAGACCTACAAGCCACCCACATTGGATGCCATAAGGAGTTCCGACAAAGCAAGGGCTATTTGGGCGAGAGAAACCGAAGAACGTCCTGCTGCCGTGGAAATACAAATAAGCAGGATGGATTCCACTTCAAAAGATAGTGTATCAGCCCTTTATAGTGAAGAAAGTTCCAACACCTCATATAAAGAGAATGACAACAAATCATCCAGTATGAGAGAAAATCATCAATCATCCTTTGAAGAAACAGAAGAATAAACGAGTATGGTATTATATGTAATCTTATTTTTCGCAGCTACGTGTATTGGCATGGCCATATCGGTCTATGCCTTTGGCACTGGTGGCAAACGGAAGAAAATCTTTGAAGACATCTACTTCTCCGTGGAAGACACGGACGGTATCGGTGTGCTCTATACCAAGACTGGAGAATATTCTGCTATCCTGAGAATGGAGAATCCTGTGCAGAAGTATTCTGCCAATATAGACAGCTATTATGAGTTCACCAACCTGTTTGCAGCCATTACACAGACACTGGGTGAAGGTTATGCCCTGCACAAGCAAGACATCTTTACCAGAAAGCAGTTCAAGGATGAGAGTGGCAATGGCCATGAGTTCCTATCAGAATCCTACTTCCGCTATTTCAACGGAAGAGAATATACGGACAGCATGACCTATCTGACCATTACGCAGGAGAACAAGAAGAGTCGTCTGATGTCTTTCGACAACAAGAAATGGCGAGATTTTCTGGTGAAAATCAGAAAGGTGCAAGACCAGCTGAAGGATGCCGGTATCAAGTCGGAGTTCTTAAACAAGCAAGAGGCAAGTCTGTATGTTGACCGTTTCTTTGCCATGAACTTCCGTGACAAGATGGTGAGCATGACAGGATTTAAGGTGGATGACGAGATGATAGGTATGGGTGACAGACGCTGCAAGGTGTATAGTCTTGTGGATGTGGATTGCGCTAATCTGCCGACACTGATACGCCCATTCACCAATATCGAGGTGAACAACACCAGCATGCCAGTAGATCTGGTAGCACTGGTGGACAGCATACCAGGTGTGGAGAGTGTGGTGTATAACCAAATCATCTTTGTACCGAACCAGAAGCGTGAGCTTGCACTGCTAGACAAAAAGAAGAACCGGCATGCCAGCATGCCGAACCCAAGCAATCTGATTGCCGTAGAGGACATCAAGCGAGTGCAGGAGGTGATAGCGAGAGGAAACAAGCAGCTGGTCTATACCCACTATAATCTGATAGTGACGGTGAGTCCAGACACGGACATTCAAAAGTGTACCAACCATCTGGAGAATGCCTTTGGCAGGATGGGCATCCATATCTCTAAACGAGCCTATAACCAGTTGGAGCTGTTTGTCAACTCATTCCCAGGCAACTGCTATGGTATGAATGACGACTACGACAGATTTATGACGTTAGGAGATGCCGCTACCTGCCTGATGTACAAAGAGAAGATAGTACATAGCGAGGACACACCATTCAAGGTCTATTATACCGACCGCCAAGGAGTGCCAGTAGCCATCGACATATCAGGAAAAGAAGGACGAAACAAGCTGACCGACAACAGCAACTTCTTTGTCCTCGGTCCTTCGGGAAGCGGCAAGAGCTTTTATGTTAACTCGATGGTGCGCCAAGCCCATGAGCAGGACACAGACATCGTTTTGGTAGATACAGGTAACTCGTATGAGGGACTATGTGAATACTTTGGTGGCAAATATATTTCCTATACCGAGGAACACCCTATCACGATGAACCCTTTCAAAATCAGACGAGAGGAATGGAACATCGAGAAGTTGGGATTCCTGAAGAACCTGGTGATGCTGATATGGAAAGGAAGTCAAGGCACGGTGAGCAAGACCGAGGACAGGATGATAGAGCAAGTCATCAACGAGTATTACGATGCCTATTTTACCACCAAACGAGTAAGCAACCTCTGTTTCAACACCTTCTATGAGTTCAGTACGGAGCGACTGCCGAAGATATGCGAGGAGAA
>JAIJUV010000369.1 GCA_022732315.1 Prevotella sp. | reverse complement strand
CTTTACGAGGCAAAGACGAAGGGCAGAAAAGCCATCTTCATCGCCAAAGGCTCCGTTCATGCCATGGCATATCGCGACCATCACGAGGAATACACCCGCATCGTGAAAGACTTTGTTTCGAAGGAAGAATAGCATTTGAATGGACGAAAAATATCAGTTCATTCTAAAGAACTCAATAAAAAGGAGAAGATTCTTGTGAGTCTTCTCCTTTTTTATTGAGATATCTTGAAGTGTGATATCAGTAAAGTTATGCTTTTTCGATAATCCAATCTTTGATGCTGCCTGTTGCGCTGTCAAAGTTGATGCCTACCTTGGTGATAGGTTTGCCACAGAGGGCAAAGCGCTTGTGGTAGTTCTTCAGATTCATCTGGCGCATGGCAGCCTGGGCACTCTTGTTGAGCTTTAGCTCTATGAGGTAGAGGTCGGTCTGGGTAAGCAGAACCATATCCACTCTTCCTCTTGGTGTATGTACTTCCACATCCAGAACAAATCCCGTGAGCAAGGTGAAGATGATGTAGAGCATCTGCTGATAATGTCCCTCGTGATTGGTTACATGGCAATACGGAATGGTTTCGAAGTAATCCTGCAGGAGCTGCAGAGCCCCATCTATATCTTGCTTGCGGATAAGGGATGCCATCTTGGCGATGGTAACGCCTCCTTGCTGGGCACTCTTGCCATCCACGTAGTTGGGCAGGAGATTGTCAAACAGTCCTACTCTTATTTCCTTGTTCGGGATGTCGAGGGTATAGAGCTGGGTATCCTTGTTGTAATCCTTGATGGTGACGTATCCGCTCTGATAGAGCAGTGGGGTAATGGTCTTCATCTTTTCCGTCGGGGCATCGAAGGCAGATTCCAGGGCTTCTGTAGGAGCTATCTCGTTGGGCAGTACCTCAAACTTATTCAGCATATGGATGAGATAGGTAGGGGTGCCCGAACTGAACCAATAGGCACCAAATTCTTTTTCTGCAAAGCAATTGAGCAGACTGTAAGGATTGAAGACATCCGGTGATACCTTGGCAAAATGATAGCCATCGTAATGTTCCTTCAGTTTGGCAATGACAGCTTCTCTCGTCATGTCCTGTGATTGGGCAAGCATATCAATATCTTCCTGCATTTGTGTAAGCAGTTCTTCCTGGGTGATGCCGCAGATGCCTGCATAATCTTTGTCCATAGAGATGAGGGTGATATTGTTCAATTCGCTGAAAATGCTTACCTGCGAGAACTTGGTGATGCCAGTAAGGAAGACGAAACGGAGTTTTGCTTCGCAGAATTTCAGAGGACTGAAGAAGTTGCGCATGATGTTTCGCAGAGCATCCAGTTGCTCCTGTTCGTGTGCCACGTCAAGCATGGGTGCATCATATTCGTCGATGAGTACAACCACCTGTTTCCCTGTTTTCTCGTATGCCGTATAGATGAGTTCTGTCAGTCTGTTGTTGGCATCAACCTGCGGTTGGGTGATACCCCATCTTTTCTCTTCCATTTCCAAGATGAAACCGAGGTATCTCTCCAGTTGGTCCTTTTCCATGTGCTTACCTCCGCTCAGGTCAAAATGCAGCACAGGATATTCTGTCCATTCTTTCTCCAGATTTTCGATGGCAAGTCCTTTGAACAGGTTTCTCTTTCCCTCAAAATAGTTTTTAAAGGTGGAAACCAATAACGACTTTCCGAAACGGCGTGGTCGGCTCAAGAAGAAATATTTACCGTTGGTGTGAGCCATGCGGTAGATGTATTCCGTCTTGTCGATATACAGTTTGTCTTCTTCTCGAATTCGTTCGAAAGTCTGTATGCCTAAAGGATATAGTTTTATTGCCATAATCTTCTTTTTTAAATCTTACTGCAAAATTACAATAATTATTTGATATGGCAAGTTTTTTAGGGGAGAAAAGTTTTTGAGAAAGTGATAGAAAGCCCGAAGGCGAGGAAATCCCCCGCCTTTTATTCTCCGATATGTTGTCCCACCACATATCCCGTGGTCCAGGCGGCCTGCAGATTGAAGCCGCCGGTGATGGCATCGATGTCGAGCACTTCGCCGGCAAAGAATCCTGCGGCGCCTCCACCGATGATTGCAATATGTAGTGTTTGTGGCATATTGTATTTTTGATGATTAGGATGCAAAGTTAGCATAAAAAGAAAACATGGCAAAATAAAACCGGATTTTTTTTGTCATTCCGATTTTTCTTCGTAACTTAGCGGCGCAAATATAATATCATGTAATCTGAAATATGGCAAAAAGAGAATATGT
>JAIJUV010000065.1 GCA_022732315.1 Prevotella sp. | reverse complement strand
AACAAGCCCTCTAAGAACTCTTTCAAGTCGGCCAATAAAAATGGATTAGGAGTTTCTGTTTCTACACAAATATCCAAATCGCTTTGCTCTGTTTGCTCATTTCGTGATACGGAACCAAAAATGCGCAAGGTCTTGATTCCAAAATCTTTAGTAATCTTGGAACTATTTTGCCTAATTATTGCGATATAATCTTGAACTGTTCTCATAACACCTATCTTTAAACAGTGCAAATATAAGAAATTATCTGGTATCTTCCAAACTTTTTGCCATGTTTTTGCAATTCATCCCACAAAATATCATTTTAAAACTTTGGTACTTTCAAATATTAATCGTAATTTTGCAACATATTAGAGTAACCAAAATTAAGGAGGATTACAATATGACTAAAATAATGTCAAACTCAAAAGAACCTGCAGTTACCTATCGTCACGATTATGCAACAGAGGCTCATAACGAATCCGAAGAATATCCTTTTATGACATCATGCAATAATGACGAGTTGGCGAATCATGTCTTAGCTCGTGAAGAAGAATATGCAAGAACAGGCAACGCCGTTGACTTTCTAGAAATGATGGCTGATTTCAAAAACGAATTCGAATGGTAAAGATACGAGTATTTTATCTTTTACCACTTTATCACCACCATATTCCCATCAAACTTACCCCACATTACGGGATGTTGACGATTCCCAGATGCTTCTACTACTCCCTGATGCACGAAATTATAGATTTCCTTAGCCGTGATAACTCTATCCTTGTTTGTATCAGCACCACCTCGCAAGCCACGTTCCAAGAACACAGTAAACAGGCTATTCTTGAAACCTGTCTGTCTTGGAGTTTCTAAGGATTTCTCCGTTGAACGGGAAGAGAGGAAGAACATCACATTCTCTTTGGAATAGTTAGTATTCCTCTTATTCGTATTTCTCATTTTCCCTGCAAAGCAAGCATCCACGAATATCATTTTCTGCTGAGCTTTACTCTGTCTCATAATGCTCAATACAGAAGAGTAATACAAAAATCCATCGTAACACACCAATCCACCAGGCACACCATGACCACTAAAGTATAGGATAATAGCATCTGATGGCGAAGCCTTGGCAAATGTATTACGCATTGCAGTACATACCTTTTTGCTCATAACGTCTGAATTGACAAAACAATCAACCGTAGCATTACCATTCTTGGTAAAGATACCCGATATGGTCTTGGCATCATTCGCACTTACCCGAAGGTCGTTCTGACGACCGGGATAATCGGCGATGCCCACGCTAACGATATAAGTTCTTGCTGGCAATGTTGGTATTGCCAGCAAGAAGATAAAGAAAGAAGATAATAGCCGCTTCATTATTACTCACAAATAGGTCTAATAGAACGCAAAGTCAAGATTGGCTCATATGTCAAATCTGAATCTTCCTCATTGAAGTATAAATAATAAGCATTCAATCCATGCCCCCTACTTGAACTCCAATAATAGCCAAAGGAATCTTTACGATAGATACCATAATCACTCTTTCTACCTGCGCCTGGCAAAAAGATACTTTTACCAGAAGGACCTGTAACCTTGCAACCTGTTGTCCCATTGTAAGTAATCCAACTCCAACGACATCTATCTATCAGTTCTTTAAACTGCTTACGAGTTGGAGTTTTCAATTTTCCTTCAGAAAGAAGATAAGCCACATCAAACTTGGTACCTGCAATTTCCTTATCTGTTGGAAATCCATCCAAAGAATGACCATTCATTCCATTTGCCCAACGATAATACTCCCCATACTCTTCAGGTTTAGTGGCACCTAAATTACAACCACACCATTTTACACTAAGTCCAAGATCGACAACATCAGAAGTATCGATATCACTTTCTTGAACCATATAATCAGTAATATACATTGTGGCCTCTTTATCTTCTTCTTTCAAGAATTTAGGCTTTGGAACATCTAGCGGTTTGGATGACACCTTTTCTTGCACACGTTTAACATCTTGCGGCTCAGAATCTTCTTTAATTGCAGTTGACATATATAGAGTCTCCTCAGATTGAACCTTCTCATTTTCTACATAAACAGTCTGAGCATTCTCCGTACTCAGCGCATCCAAGAAATCCTCTATCTTATGATAGCGTTCCTTTCTTCTTGGTTGCATTGCCTTTTCAATAACTCGCTTCGTCTGCTCACTTATGCCCATCGGCAATTCCGGCAAGCCTTCATCAAAGACAGCAGTTGCCTCTGGAGGTGTTTGACCAGTCAACATCTTGAACATAGTAGCTCCCAAAGAATATATGTCTGTTTCCGGAGAGAACATTCCCAATCCTCCCACACGAGATTGTTCAATAGGTGCATAGCCTACGCTCACTCCAACAGGGCTACTCGTGGTCTGTTCACCCGCAACATCATAATTCTTAGACATACCAAAGTCAATCAAGACCACATCACCATTCTGTCGCAACAAAACATTGCCAGGCTTCACATCCAAGTGGTTCATATTATGAGCATGGATATACTGCAAGGCAGATGCTATCTGTCTCGTATATTTCAAGGTTTCCTCTTCCGATAAAGAACCTTTCTTCTCTATCAAATCCGACAAAGAGCCACCATCAATGTACTCCATGACATAGTAGGCGGTACCATTCTCCTCAAACACATCCAACACCTTTATAATATGAGGGTGAGTCAACTTAGAGATATTCTTCGCTTCCTTGATAAACTTCTGGCGAAACTTCTCCACCAATTCTGCACTTCCTGTAGAAGGAACCGTCACCATTGGTGATGCCTCATCACGATTACAGAGTTCCTTCATAAAGAATTCTTTGATTGTCACTTCGATTTCTGCATCAATCGTGCCCAAGGCACCTGCTACAGAAACCTTCTGCTTAGCCAAATAGGTGATTCCGAAACCACCTTGACCGAGCACTTGCTCAATTTTGTATTTGCCATTGCAGAGAATGGCGTTATTGCTTAGTTGATTCATAACCTCAGCACTATTTAGCTTTTACAGTTCTAACTGGTATTCCGTATCCTCCAAAAAGAGTGGTCTTATATATACCTTTCTCGTTATAGATATCAGGTACTTGTATCTCTTTGGGATTATCACTTTCATATACTTGCCAAAAATACGCATCAAAAGAGTCTTCAAAATCTTTAAGATGCATATAACCATATCCCTTAAACGTAATGGCATTGCCATTACGTCCAAGTACAATGTAGGCAGTATTACTACCATCACTTTTTCTACTGATTTCACAAAACTCTTGAAGTTCATCGACTTGTTCTTCTGTCGGAATATTATATTTCAGAGCTTCTGGATATGGTAAGAACAGCACCTCATCCCCATCTTTTACATAATCCGAAGCCCATAATGTTCCACTCGGAAGTCCTAAGTCAACAAACTCAGTCTCTTCCGATACAGAATCCTTAGCTACCTTATCGACACCATCTTGATAACCAGCGTTGTAACCTGCCATATAAGCATCAGCTACAACTTTGGTTAATGCTTCGGTTACTTTACCCTCTGCGTATTCTTTTGCTTTATCTACTGTATTCATATCCACTATTCTATCACAATTCTACAATTTCATCTATTTTTTGCTTTTCTATAATAGCCTTTAGTTCATAATCACCTAATATATTATCTTTAATTTCTTTCTTCAATTCGTCCAAGGCAATACAACGATAAAGACGCTTAATGTCAAAATCTGCATCATAAAATTCTCCATTATCATAGTGAGGCACAATGTTGTCAACATAATACCCACACGTCTCTATGTCATTTTTGTTTTCAACAACAATAACGATATTATTCCTATCTACTTTAGAAAAGTCAAAGCTACCTTTAATTCTCCATTCACGAAGCCATTGGAAATCATGCTTTTGTATATCCAATTCTTCATATAACCAATTACTGTCTTCCCCTATATCAAACTTGTCTAAAAAATCACAATATATAACTGGACGAGCACCATAATCCTCAATCAGCATATCACGTTTAAAACCTATACCAAACTTTCCCAACATTGGCTTTTTGGTTTTCGCCATGTAATCCAACATTGGCACCATCATACATAATGGGGTTTCTGTAAAACATACATAGTTATGTTTAGGAGATTTCAAACACAGTTCTCCTAAAATTACCCACAAAGTATCTATACTATCTGTAAAATGAAACAGATAGGGAGATAAATCCAAACGCATATTTCTCAATTTCTCACTCGGATTATTCATATTTCACTATTATTTTAATCTAACTATACCAATTTTATCATATTATTTTCTAAACAAAAATCTACTATCTGACGAATACTTGAAACCTTTAAACATCCTTTACACATAGAACCTTCATTACATAAAGTATAAAGAAAATACATTCTTAAAAACATAAGGAAAGCTCTTCTGAACAAATATGGATTACGAGGCACAATTCGCTTTTCTACCCCCCAATTATAGATTGTCAAATCAGTGGTAGTACCATAACACCAAACCTGCTTTATATAATAACCTTTACCTTCATAGTAATACTTTTTCTTGTCATATCCCCCTTCTAATGTGAAAGAAATATAACTACATTCCGTTAAGGACATTCTATTTACCGCATCTATATATGCTTGAAATTCATCAGAGTATATGTATTTCAAATCTTGTTTATAAACTTCAATATACTTAGAACAATTCAACAAGCCTGTAATTCCTTTATAAAGGAGCAACTCATCGCTAAAACTCTCTTCTACAACTGTAACTTTTCCATTTATATGAAATTCATATTTTGACTTGGACGAAAATAATGAAGAGAAGCCAGTCGGAACAACTTCCGCCCACCAAGAATTAACGATATTCTTTATTTGATATTTATTATATATAGCTGACATAACTTACTATTTAGAATTAATATTATCACATACCTTTTACCTTGACTTATGGCTCCATCACCAATCTAAAGCCAAACTCAGAACCAAGATAACCTTCCAATATCCCTACACTTCGATAAGCTACACTACAGTAATACTCATCCACAGCCCAATCTCCACCACGGAAAACACGTCCCTTCTCTCCTCTTTGTGGACCTTTCGGGTTTACTTGGGAAGATGCAGAATAAGAAGCAGCCCAATCAGAACAATATTCACGAACATTTCCTGTCATATCAAAAAGCCCTAATTCATTCGGTTGTTTCAAGCCTACATCATGAGTCTTTCCTCCACTATTTCCATGCCACCAAGCTACTTCTGAAATATTATTACCACCAGAATAACTATAACCTTGACCAATATTTCCACCACGAGCAGCGTATTCCCACTCCGCCTCCGTAGGAAGTCTAAACTTTCTATTTGTCATTTTATTCAATTTCTTAATAAATTCCAAGCAATCCGAGTATTTATCTTGCCCCACATTAATTTGTTCTACAGGTCTTTTATCTCCTTTAAAATGAGAAGGATTATTTCCCATAACTGCCTTCCACTCTTCTTGAGTTACCTCATACTTACTAATATAAAAACTAGACAATGTCACTTGATGAACCGGTTTTGTTTCTTCCCAATCATGAGGATTTGTTCCTCCCATCATAAAAGTCCCACCTTCAACATACACCATATTAGATACCAAATTATCTATTATCTGCTTTGTATATTGCTGGTTTTGTAAATACGAAATCCTTGCATTTATTTTTTTTCGATGCTCATCCGTCATGTTACTATATTCGTTTATAAAACGATTAATCTCATCTATACTTTGAGATGTAAAAGCCTTTTCAAAAGCTTTATTTTCGCAAATTGTTTTATAGCTATAATAACCAACTGATAAACATATTACGAATAACAACCCAACTATCAACAAATAACGGAGTACACGACTATTTGTTTTCTTAGAGTTACTTACTCCTTGAATATTATCTGCTATTTTTGTATTCTCGACTTCACCAATACATATTGTCTTTTCGTCATCAGAATTAGCAGAAGACAGATTTGAGCCACTATACGCCTTTGTATCTTCATTATTTGAAGTTGGAGCAGCAGAAGACTGCTGTAAGAAGTCTCTGATTTCCCCTACATTCTTCGGTCTTCTCAACCTATTCACCTGCATCATCCAAACCACCAACCTATTCATTTCCCCAGAGATATTAGACATTGGGAGGGCAAGATGCTTGTCCTCTGTCTCGTCTTCAGAAAGGTCAGTAGCAGATGGTGGGTCTTGGTTGGTGAGTAACTTATACACGGTTGCACCAAGGGCATAGAAGTCTGTCCATGGTCCAAACTTATCATAGCTCTGCGCCATTTGCTCACTAGGGGCATAGCCGTTCGTATAACTGATGCCAGTGCTCATCGTGGCACCACCTACCGTACTCTGTTGCTTACTTGCACCAAAGTCTATCAACTTGACTACATCATGACTATCCACCATAATATTGGCAGGCTTGATGTCAAGATGGAACATACCTTCGTTATGGATTGCCTCAAGACCATCCAATATCTGATTCAAGTAATTGCGAACCTCAGACTCTGCCAAAGGTGCATTGGTACGCTTCAAACGTGCAGATAGATTTTCTCCATCCACATAATCCATCACATAATACGCAGTACCATTCTCCTCAAAAAGGTCATAGACCTTGACAATATGAGGATTACTGATACTACGAAGACGGCGAGCTTCTTTCTTGAACTTCTCTCGTTGTTGCTCAAAACTATTGATATTCTCGGCATTGCTTACGCTAATGGTAGTGCTATTACCATCACGCTGGCACACTCCTTTTACAAAGAACTCTTTGATGGCATAAGTCTCATCAAACTCAATGTTCTTTGCTAAATAGGTGTTGCCGAAGCCACCTGAAGCCAAGTAGCTTTCTATCTTGTAAGTTCCGTGTAGGATGGTTCCTACTTGGAGCATATTTTGATTATTTAGTTCGTCCATTTTTTATTGTATCTTACTTTATTGAATCTGGTTTTGTTGTATCTGTCTTTGACTCTTGCTGGCTATTAAACTCTTTCACGGTCATCATAGAATCTTCATGAAGAGAATCAAGCAAAGCAGCCTCTGCTTTATGCTTGCTATAGTAGCCATATCCAAACATTCCTACAACAGCCAACACCACTATTGCCATGAAAGCAACAAACAGGAGTTTCTTTCTTTTCTGCTTATTCTCCATCGCAACAATCACACTATCAGGAACAGGCGGTGGTGTACCAGCAGGCTTAACGATTTCAACATCAGGAGAAGCAGTCACCTCTTCCACATCAGACTTGATATTCAAAGCATTGCATTTAGACGTAGGCTCTTCATTTACAAGACTCACATCAGCCTCGTCATGACTCACCTCTTTGATGTGTACTATATAAGCTGAATGATTATCTTTATTGTCTGATGTTTCAGAAATCAGCATCTGTCGCTTTTCTTCATCACGCACATTCGCAGAGAAGACATCCAACAGTTCCTCATCCTCCATCTGTTCCAACATGCCATCAGAACAAATATAGAAGTAATCACCTGGCTGAATATCAGAAATATGGATAACATCTGGTTTTGGATGACTTCTATCTCCAGCAATCATCGCACGGGTAATGACATTTTTCTGTGGAAATGTCTTCATCTCCTCATAGGTCAACTCACCAGCCTGATAAAGATCATACACCAGGGAATGGTCACGACTCTTATATAATATGGTATGCGAAGATGGGCGGAGATGGTATATTCTACTATCTCCAATATGGGCTGCCGTACATCCATTACCGTGAAAATACAACAAAGTTAAAGTTGTTCCCATCTGTCGGGTATCTCCCGCAATAGCCAGTTTATCCAGTTCTTCGTAGGCATACGCCAACGCATCAGATAGCAACTTATCTTCCAAGCCTTCGGAAGCAACTGCATGCTGCAACAAAAACGAAGAAAGACTTTTGCAAATACTTTGGCTTGCCACCTCGCCATGCTCATGTCCACCCATACCATCACAGAGCAAGAACAAGCGGTCATTCTCCGTTGCTTTGCCCTCTATTGGATAGATGCAATCTTCCTGATTCGCCCTCTTACCCAACTCATGGATAGCTAAAGGCTGATATATCTTGATTCTCATTGTTAGCTTTATTTTTGATGATAAACAACGGTAGTGTTACCCATCTTGATGATACTTCCTTCTGACAATATGAGCTGGTCACCCTCGTTCAATAATTGTCCATTCACATAACTGGCATTTTTATTATGGTAGTTTGATACCACAACCCTAACATTGCCCGTAGAAACCTTACATACCTGGATGGCAAGATGCTGACGACTCATATATCTATCATCAGTAGCAATCTGTACAGTTGCCTGCGAAGTAGTAGCCTTGCGACCTATTACATTACTACCGATCCCTAACGGATACTTCTGACCACCATAGAGCAAATAACCGGGGGTAACTTCTTCTTTCATGTCGGCAAGAATCGTGTCATCAGATTGAGAAGGAGAAGAGAAATGCCCCACGTAACGAGTTTCTCCATTATCTCGATTCACATACTGAGTCTCACCATTACTATTACCAACACATTCTGTTTCCCCAAAAGATTGCGGAGTTGCAGCATGTTGCTGTGAGAACATCACTCTCAACTGAGCTTTACATTGAGGACAAGTAATCATCTTTACCGCTTCGTTTTGAGAATTTCTCACATCAAGCAACACACCGCAACTCAGACATTTGATTCTTTTAATTTCCATTGCTACCATCTATTTTAATCAATGTTTATGCCATCTGAATATCAGCATCAGACATATAGTCTGGCATATCAGGAGCTACATCTGGATTCTCCAAGGATGCGGTTTGGAGATTTGGATCAACAGAATCATCAACTCCGGCATCAGCAAAATCACTACCACTTGGAGTAATCACTTGTCCTGTATGCAAATCAACTGCTTCACCAACGTCAATACTTCCATTGCCATTGGCATCACAAATCGCAACATCAGGATTTCCATCCTGATCAAAATCTACCACACTCACTTCCTGACCATCCACGTCGAAGACACCCACTGTAGCCATGGAGCCATCAGCAAGCTGAACTTCACCCGCATTAACCAAATGAACATCTGTATTTTGGTCATCAGCCACCTGCACATCACTTGCCTGATGCAAATTTGCATCATTGTGAGCAACAGATACATCCTGGTCTGCATGAGAAGAATGAGATACCACAGCAACATCTTCAGTTTGACGAGGAGCAGCATTCATTTCTTCAGCACGTACTTCTGGCTTTACGGCCTCAGCATAGTCGTTTTTTTCTGTATCTGTCATGTTGTTCCACTCGTCCTCGGTATAAGTACTATAGATATTGCCATGCCAATGGAAAGCGCCACCAGGACCAACTTCGGCTCTAGCGGCATCGAATGCCTCCTTAAAGCTCTGCTCATCATGACTCTCAGCTACCTTGATAGAGGCATTATCATTAGCTGCAGCAGCATCTTGCGATGGATTCTCCCCTTCCGGTTTTGTATCGGGAGCTTCTTCCGTACCTGCAGCAAAGGTGTCTGTGGCATACATAGCACTTGCACCTAACAAGATACCAGCAGCACCACCTACCGCTACTTTCTTCCAAGTTGCCTTATCAGCAGCGTTCTGAGTTTTATCTTTATTTTCCTGTCTTACTTCAGGATGTGTATTATCGAAATACAATGTTTCTTCATTCTGTGCCATAATCATACTTTTAAAATTATAACTGGTGCAAATATAGTGAAATAATAAATAGATAGGTGCTAATTCTGTGCTCATTACACAAAACCTATCTTCTATTGTACAAAATCACTTTTTGATTTTAGCCTTGCAATAAGGACAAGCCTCATTCTGCATTAAAACTCCATAAGACAGAAAGCCCAGAAAGTGATGACAATGAGGACAAACATAATGCTGCTGAAACTCTTCAGTCAACTGCTTCTGCCTTAACGGTCCTTTAGAAGAATCCTTATATGCTTTTACAGTAAAGCCTACAGAAATCAAAATACCTAAGAGATACAAACCTATATAAAGAGGAGTCTCTCTAAATTCTGGGAAAATGATACTCAAAGCGATGGCTCCCATAGTAATCAAACCAGTAATGCCACGAAGAGAATTAAACTTGCGGTCAGCAATTTGCTGATCAAGTTTATGTTCATCATATTCTTCCCAAACACGCTGCAATGGACGAAAATCTACCATTTGAGGAACAAAACTCTTTATCCAATCCCAACTAACCAAAAATTTGCTTGAACCAAGTTCTATTTTATCCTTTTCCATGATAGTCTTTGCCATTATTTCCACTCCATTGACAAAAGTAACGTTCTGAGGTTTTAGATTCGTAATTCTATAAGAACCATCAGGATTAATGGTCAAACTACAGTGTTGACGGCTCACAGTCATAGGAACACTTCCAGCAACCCCAAAAGTCTTGGATTGCTGCCCCATCGTTATTCTCAATTGAGATGTACTAGCATCACGTCCAATGATTAATTCCATAAAATTCTTTGCTTGATTAGTTTATTTTTTAGTTATGAGTAAATCCTTCATTTGCTTCAAAGCTTCCTTAGAAATACCTAAAGCAAAAGCAAAATGCTCATAATCGGATAATATCAACTGTTGCTTTTGCGTATTGACCTGATAGATGTAGCCAGTGTTGATGATAAAGCGCTTACCCACTCGCATAAAAATACTCTTGCAATCTACAAGATGCTCGGCCAAATACTTCTCCATCTGAGTCAAATTCAGACAAACAACAGCCTTCAGCTTGTTAATAGTAACAATCTGTGTATAATTGCCATCTCCTTCGAAATAAACAATTTTGGAAACATCTAATCTTAAGAGTTCCGTCTTTGTATTGAATACGATAAATTGACTATCCATATTTGCCATTTACATCGCTGACTTGTTCCCAGAAGTAGCTATCGGTCATTAAGTTTTCAATGAAAAAGCGTGGGACTATTGCTTATTACCGGATAGAGGTTGTGGAAGGACCCGTCAGCAAGTAATAATGCAATAGCCCACGCCATAGAGTATATTAACATCTTCTTCCATAGAGAAAAAGATACAATAATCCTTAGACGTGAGCATCATTGCCTATTTATCGTTAGCAGACTTTGAAACTTCCACATTTCTATCGCAAGATAACGTTCAATACGCTCATTCACTAGAGCCTTCATCGTGCCCGTTCTTTTCCGTTCACTCAAACTCTATTGCAAAAGTAAGAAATCTTTTTGATACCGCCAAACTTTTCCTCTATTATTTCTTCCAACAGGCTTACTTTTATGAAATTTCCAACAAAAAGGCATTGAAGTTTGCCACTGCTGAAAAAGACAATGCTTCCACATTTCCAATCCATGACAACCTCAATGCCTATATCCTTAAACGGCTTTACAAATTAAAGTACACTTTACCGAAAGGCGCCGTGTTCGCCTTCCACTCAAAATTATTGGCTACAACCTCTCCGTCTAGGTTTCTAACCACCTTGCTAACGAGTGCATGTGTTCTCAACAAACTATCCAAAGGATTACCTTCTTCATACCTTATTATATATTAAAAGGATTATACTTCATTTTCCACGTTCCACGATTCTTTCTTTTCCATCGCTTCCCGATTACAAGTGCAAAAGTAAGAAGATTATTTCAATCCGCCAAATATCCAAACTTGTCTTGTATGAAATGCCATTCTGAATGTACCAAATGACAAAACGGATGCTAGACTTTACGCTTGGTTTCCTTGTTTCTATTCTCCTTTCACAACCTAATCTTCATCTCAGCTAATCAACTTATTAAGTGTGAAAGGAGAATACCCAACCTCCCGTCAATATTTATACTCAAAATTCATATACTTACAAGTTTGGAATCTAGCGACAAAAACGAGGGATTTGAAAGGCTGGAAATCCCCGTTTTCTGCTCTCTATTAAGAATAAGACCTATAGTTGTACGACTATAAAGTTACAGTTGTACGACTATACATGCTATGGTTGTACGACTATAGAGTTATGATTGTACAACTATAGGGGTTATAATCGTACAACTATAGATTTTCCTCATCGCCACCATCTTGTCAAGAAATCACAAGCATCTGATTATCAATACATTTCCTATTTCCTTCATATTTACAATATTCTCAAAGAAATAATACGCGTCTGGAAATACGAGAATCTCAGGCAAGCTAATGTAAAGAAGATTCATTCTTAACAAAGCCACATCACTACATCTTCGGGGAATTCTTGCAAATTATCTACTTCATTTTCCATCCATCAATGGTTCCCGTCTTCGACGAGAAGTTGCAGCCTATCTGATAAATCTTTCTGCCATCTGCAGCATATTCCCTGGCGTAACCCATATCCTCTATCTGATTCAGGGCTTCCTCTGCCGAACCATCACGCTTGAACTCGAAGATGTAGATATAGTTCTGGGTCTCAACCACGCAATCTACCCTACCTTCGCTTTGCTGCTTTTCGATGAAGACCGTGAAGCAGCTGATCATTCTCAATACGAGATAGAAGGTATATTGGAAGTAACGTTCCTTCTCACGCTCGTCATCCTTGCGACGCTGGTTATAAGGAATGCTGGCAAAGAAGGAAGTCATCAGATTCTCCAACTGATGGCAATCTCCCTTCGACATCACATCTACTACCTGAATGACCCAGGCATCCGTTGACTTCGATGGTTTCAGATAACTGGAAGCTACCAACGTCAGAAACCCGCTCCTCACTTCATCATTCGGAAAATCCAGGAGATAGGAATCGGTATCCATATTCCAGTCTTTGATGGTAAAATAACCGCTCTGATAAATCATAGGCAATGGTGCTTCCACATCCGCCTTGTAATCGATGAAACTACTCGTAGGATAAAACCTGTTCACCATCTCGTTGATGTTCTCATCAAAATGAGACA
>JAIJUV010000368.1 GCA_022732315.1 Prevotella sp. | reverse complement strand
TTCTCGATGTTGTTCACCTGAGAATTCACCTTTGCATCCTCTATGGCCTCTGGTACGTACTCGATGCCGATTACCTTCTTTGCCTTGTGAGCCACGAAGTTGGCGATGGTTCCCGTGCCGGTGTAGAGGTCGTAAACCAACTCGTTTCCGGTGAGGTTGGCAAACTCGCGAGCCACGCAATAAAGGTGGTAAGCCTGCTCGGTGTTAGTCTGATAGAAACTCTTTGGACCCACCTTGAACTTCAAATCCTCCATCAGCTCGAAGATGTGGTCGTTGCCCTTGAAGAGGATGAGGTCCAGGTCGTTGATGGTGTCATTTCCCTTCTGGTTGTCCACGTACATGAGCGATGAAATCTGAGGGAACTTGTCAGCCACCTGCTGCATCAGTTCCAATGCTCTCTGCTCATCACCCTCCTCATCATAATGGAACTGGAACACGAGCATCCACTCGCCAGTGTTTGAATTACGAATCATCATGTTGCGGAGCAATCCATGCTGCTCACGCAGGTCATAGAAGGTATAGTCGTGAGAATCAGCGTATTCGAAAACGAAGTTGCGGATTTCGTTGCAGATGTCGTCCATCAGCCAGCACTTCTTGATAGGGTAAATCTTATCGAAGGCACCGGTGATATGGAAACCGATGGCGTTCTGGGCGTGGCGCTCCTTGAGGGAAGTGATGGTTTCTTCTTCCTTCTGAGGCAGCTGGGCCAGCTCCTCGGCGGTGAACCAGCGCTTGTTGCTGCATCCGAACTCAATCTTGTTTCTATACTCCTGGGTTTTCACGCTGCCCATGATAGGGCGGAACTCAGGAAGCTCAATCTTGCCGATGCGGGTGAGCTGGTCTTCCACCTGCTTCTGCTTCGCCTTGATCTGCTCCTCGTAAGGAAGATTCTGCCACTTGCAACCGCCACAGATGCCGAAGTGCTCGCACATAGGCTCCTGTCTTACGTCGCTCTTCTTGATGAAGCGAACCACCTTCGCCTCGCAATACTTATGTTTTTTCTTAACTACCTGCAAATCTACCACATCGCCAGGTACGCAGAAAGGCACGAAGATGACCTGGTCATCTACGCGAGTGATGCACTTACCCTCGGCAGCTACTGCCTCAATGGTGATGTTCTCCAAAAGCGGTAATGGTTTACGTTTTCTTGCCATAATAATGTTTTGTATTTCTTTATGGCTGCAAAGTTACTACATTTTTGCGAGAAATGAAAGATTTGCCCCGAATATTTTTAATCTGGTACCTTTTACGCGCGTACATTATTATATTGGTTGCTTGGGATGGTATGGCTGTCTGTTGGTGTGACCTGCACCTCTGCAACATGATGTTTTTGGGAATCGCCAACTTGGCCTGCTTTTAAATTTCTTACATTTCTCACTTTTTTCTTGGGGATTGTTAAAAATATCCCCGTGTGTGCGACAACAGTTTAAAATGTAATCTCGGGATAGCAAAAAAGAGTATAAAAGTTTGGTGGTTTCAAAATAATGTTGTATATTTGCATCATCAACTAAGAATTGGTAATAACCAAAATAATATAATATTTTTGAACCTATAAAATATGAACGAAAAAAGAGTTTATACGTTCGGCAATGGAAAAGCCGAAGGAAATGCGAAGATGCGTGAAGAACTTGGCGGTAAGGGTGCAAACCTCGCCGAGATGAATCTTATTGGTGTTCCTGTTCCTCCAGGTTTCACCATCACAACTGATACCTGTAACGAGTATTATGAGGTGGGTGAGGAGAAAATCAAGGAACTCCTTCAGGACGAGGTGATGGCTGCAGTGGCTCATACAGAGGCATTGATGAACAGCAAGTTCGGTTCTGTAGAGAATCCTCTTCTCGTATCTGTTCGTTCAGGAGCACGTGCTTCTATGCCAGGTATGATGGATACGATCCTCAACCTCGGTTTGAATGATGAAGTGGCTGAGGGCTTGGTTAAGAAGACCGGCAATCCTCACTTCGTTTACGACTCATATCGCCGTTTCGTACAGATGTACGGTGACGTCGTTATGGGACTGAAGCCTGTGAACAAGGAAGATATCGACCCATTCGAGGCCATCATAGAAAAGGTGAAGGAAGAGCAGGGTGTGGTTCTCGATAAGGACCTCTCTGTAGAGTCGCTCAAGAAACTCGTTGAGCTTTTCAAGGCAGCTATCAAGGAGCAGACTGGTCAGGATTTCCCTACCAATCCTATCGAGCAGCTTTGGGGGGCTATCTGCGCCGTGTTCCGTTCATGGATGAACGAGCGTGCTATCCTCTACCG
>JAIJUV010000064.1 GCA_022732315.1 Prevotella sp. | reverse complement strand
GATAACCAGACAGAGGTTACCATCCACGTATTGCAGGGTGAGCGTCCAATGGCAGCTCAGAACAAGAGTATCGGTCAGTTCAACCTGACAGGTATCGCTCCAGCTCGCCGTGGTGTTCCTCAGATTGAGGTTACCTTCGATATCGATGCCAACGGTATCTTGAACGTATCAGCTAAGGATAAGGCTACCGGTAAGGAGCAGAGCATCCGCATCGAGGCTTCATCTGGCTTGAGCGAGGACGAGATCAACCGCATGAAGGCTGAGGCAGAGCAGAATGCTGCTGCTGATAAGGCTGAGCGCGAGAAGATTGACAAGATGAACCAGGCAGACAGCATGATCTTCTCCACCGAGAACTTCTTGAAGGATAACGGTGATAAGATTCCTGCAGACAAGAAGCCAGGCATCGAGCAGGCTTTGCAGCAGTTGAAGGATGCTCACAAGGCAGGTGATGTTGCAGCCATCGATTCAGCTATCAACAACTTGAACACCGTGATGCAGGCTGCTTCTCAGCAGATGTACCAGGGTGGTCAGCAGGCAGGTCCTCAGGGTGCACAGGGCGGTCAGCAGGCACAGCAGGGTGCTAACGATGGCGCTCAGGACGTTCAGGACGCAGATTTCGAGGAAGTTAAGTAAAGTCAATAAAAATGACACAAGTATAAATTGAATATTATCGGGAAAGCCGTGTAACTCAATGAGTTGCACGGTTTTTCTATTTCTTAACAATTCTAAACTTATTTGGTTATCTCAGAAAAATGCCGTATTTTTGCCACATATTTGGCACAGGACTTAAACGTCTATAAGGTTGGACTTATTGATACTTAAGCGTCTATGCGATTAAAAACTGTAAGTAAATGGGTAAAAAACAAGCAAAATATGGGTAAGGCAAAATTTCAAATAGAACGCAGATGCGAGGTGTGCGGAAATCCATTTTTCGCCAAAACTCTGGAGTCACGATACTGCTCGGAGAAGTGCGGACAGGTGGCTTACACACGACGCAAACGTGAAGCGAAGAAGCTGAAAAAGCTTCAAGAGTTGACTGAACAGATTGATGATGACAGGGACTATATTACGGTTCCTGAGGCTGTGGCGATGTACTCGGTGAGCAGAACTTCGCTCTACCAATATATCCATGATGGACGAATACCATCTATTAATTTGGGTGTGCGACTCATCAGAGTGAGCAGAAAAGAACTGGAGAAATATTTCCCTAAAAGGAACTTTGACAAGAAGCCAGCCAGGGTTTTGCCAAAGCTCTACAACCTGGAACCAGAGAACTGCTACACCATCGGAGAGATCAGCAAGAAATACAATATGGATGACAGTACGGTATATCTGCATATCAGAAAATATGGTATTCCAACCCGACAGATTGGAAACTATGTGTATGTTCCAAAGTATGAAATAGACAATCTGTACAAATAGATATATGTGGCAGATCATCGTTTTTGAGAACATATAGAAGTTCTGATTAATGTTTACTGAATAATGAAATCATCAATTACTATATAATGAACGAGTATGAAAAGAACATTCCATAATACAAAGGTCTCGGTGAAACTGAGAAAATCAAACCGTGCAGACGAATGGTATCTCGTCGTGGAGTCATATCCCGTCTATGAAAAGTTTAGCGACAAGCCTAAACGTATTCGTGAGAACATCAACCGTGTGATTACTACTCCTCTATGGGACAAAAGTAAAACAACACGAGGAGGTGCCAAAGGCAAGGAGGCTTATATGCCGAAGCGTGACGTGAACGGTGTGATTCAATGTAAGGCAGCTGTAGATCAACGTGCCTGTCTTTATGCTGACAAGATACGTGAGGCGAGACAGCGTGAATATGACAACGCTGCCCTATATACGGAAACGGAAGCAGCCCAAGCAGAACAGAACGAACGTTCGAAATGCAACTTTATCGAATATGTGAAGTATGTTAAAGAGAAAAGACATGGCAATAGTTCGAAATCCATCATCGTCAACTGGAATCGCTTATATGAGTTGTTAAAACTGTTTGCAAAGGGTGACTCTATCCTATTCTCGGAAATAGATTTGAAATTGATAGAGGACTTCAAGGAATGGGTAATGACTGCTCCACAAGGTGGTAGCAAGAGCGGAACCATATCACAGAATACTGCAGCCACCTATTTCTCCATCTTTAAGGCTGCGCTGCATCAGGCTTTCATCGATGGCTACCTGACCATCGATATGGCCGCCAAGAGCAAGAACATACAAGAGTTGGAAAGCAGACGAGAGTTTCTGACGACGGAAGAACTGAACGTACTGGCCGCAACACCATGTGACAATCCTATTATCAAGAGAGCTGCATTGTTCTCGGCATTGACAGGATTGCGACATTGCGACATCCAAAAACTAAAATGGTCGGAAGTGCAGAAGATAAACGACACATACAGACTGAACTTCACCCAAAAGAAGACAAAGGGTGTAGAATACATGCCGATGTCGGAACAGGCATACAAATTGTGTGGTGAGCGTAAAGACCCAAACCTGTTGGTGTTTGCAGGGTTGCCAGCCCCTTCCTGGATATCGAAGCCATTGAAACGATGGATTGAGGCTGCAGGCATCACACGCAAAATAACTTTCCACATGAGGAGTCACAACAAAATCTTTTATTGATTGAATATCAACGAATTAAGTATTTAAAAGAATGTAATTGCTAACGATTTAGAAACGAGCTATATTCTTTTTCTTTCACAACTTTGCAATATACAAAGAACGCTTTGTTTACGAGTGCAAAGATAAATCTAAAATCTGAGAAACTATCTTTTTTGCTCTTAATTTACATATTTTTAAGAGGTGAACATTGATTGTCTATCTCTTTTGTAAATTACGACATTGCTTTCAAGCCAAGACCTAAAAACAGAACCATAAAGTTTCAAAAATAAGCATAAAAAGTGGGATTTGTAGCATCTTCGACTAAAATCACCTTATAAAATGCTAAAATTTTGCCTATTTATGATAGATTATCGCAATAAATTATTATTTTTGTATGGTAAAATGCAATAAAAATATGAAGTTAAATCGCATAAAGGCAGTTTTAGAGGAGAAAGGTATAAGCCAAACTTGGCTTTCCAAGAAAATGGGCAAGAGTTTTAGTACGGTCAATGCCTATGTGTGCAATCGTACCCAACCAAACCTTACAACGCTTCTTGAAATTGCACAAATATTGTCTGTGGATATGAAGGAACTTATCTCGGACGAGAAAGAACGTAGTGCTAAATAAAAGACAAAACATAATGGAACAGTCACAATATAACTTTTTGTTCTCGTTTATCTGGAACATAGCCAATGACGTACTTGTGAACGCTTTCAACAAAGGCGATTACAAGAAGGTCATTCTGCCTATGTTGGTGTTGCGCCGCATAGACGTGCTGCTCGAACCGACAAAGAATGCTGTTATACAGATGAAAGAACAGCTTGACAAAAACAAGATAGAAAACCAAGCGCCAGTGTTGTATGACATTACTGGCTACCCATTCTACAACACCTCCAAGTTTACGATGAAGACTTTGAAAAGCGAGATTGACCCTCTTCGCCTTAAAATGAACTTCATTGAATATCTGAACGGCTATAGTAAGGATGTGCTCGACATCATCGAAAAGCTGCACCTTCGACAGGTTGTTGACAACCTCACGGAAGCGGAGCGTTTGGGCAGTATCATCGAGAAATTCACGTCCGACAAAATAAACCTCAGCTCAAAGCCTGTCTTTGACGGCGAGGGCAATCTCTTGCATCCTGCTCTTGACAACCACACTGTGGGAATGATGTTTGAGGAACTCCTGCGACGTTTCAACGAGGAGAACAACGTGACAGAGGCTGGTGAACATTTCACACCAAGAGACTACGTGAAACTGCTTGCCGACCTCGCCGTGCTTCCTGTTGCCGACAAAATTAAGGCTACGACATACAGCGTGTATGACGGAGCCTGTGGCACTGGCGGAATACTCACCATTGCGCAAGAGCGCATCAAGCAGATTGGCAAGGAACAGGGAAAAGATGTGGCAATCAACATTTACGGACAAGAACTATTGCCAGACACTTATGCCACTTGCAAGGCAGACCTTATGATTTCGGGACATATCAAGTCGTTCCAATACAACTACGCTGGTGAGGAACGAGAGTATATCGCTTTCGACTCCACTGTTTCTCGTGACGGTCATGCTGGAGAAACATACGACTTCTGCATCTCCAATCCTCCTTTCGGTACTCCGTGGAAAGAGGACTTGAAGAAACGTGGATTGAAGGAGACAGAAAAGGCAAAGTTTACGGACTCTCGCTTTAATATCGCCATAGGCAATGGCGAGAATCGCAAGGATATAACATTCTTACCCGACATCGGCGACTGCCAGATGCTGTTCCTTGCCAACAATCTCAGCCGAATGGTGGATGACACGGAAATGGGTACGAGAATCGTGGAGGTGCATAATGGTTCCTCACTTTTTACGGGCAATGCAGGAAGCGGAGCAAGCAACTTGCGCCAGTACATCATCGAGAATGACATGCTGGAGGCTATTATAGCCATGCCCGAAAACGACTTTTACAATACAGGTATCGGCACATACATCTGGATAGTAACCAACCGCAAGGAGGAACGCCGCAAAGGATATGTGCAGTTGATTGATGCAACCGACATCAAGTCTCCGTTGCGCAAGAACCTTGGTAAGAAGAACTGCGAGACTAACGAAGCGGACCGCAACGAAATTGTCAAGATGCTGCTCGACTTCAAAGAAACAAAGAAAAGCAAGATCTTCCCAAATAAGGAATTTGGCTACTATAGCGTGACCGTGGAGAGACCTCTTCGTCTTGTTTATGAGAACCTTGACGAAATCGCACTGCCCGACTTGAAAAACAAGGGCGATGTGGAACTTTTGCAGCGAGTGGTTGAGGCATGGAAAGAAAATTTGGGCGGTCATACCGTGGGTGATTTCGCATTGTTCTTGATGTTGGAACAGATGAGAGTGAAAGTGCCAGCGTCAAAGGTGAAACTGGTGCGCCAGTATCTCGGCAAGCATAATGACAAGGCTGATGTTTGCTTCACTAAGCCGACAAAGCGTGACAGTGCGGTCGTGACAGACCCTTCATTGCGTGACACAGAGCAAGTGCCGCTCCTCTACCCTGGAGGCATTGATGCCTTCATGGAAAAGGAAGTGCTGCAGTATGCGCCCGATGCGTTCTACGATGCTGCAAATGTGGTTGTTGGCTATGAGTTGTCGTTCACCAAGTACTTTTACAAGCCTGTAGAACTGCGCACCATTGCCGACATCACAACCGATATCGACGGCATAGAGGGCAGACTGAAAGGCGTACTTAAAGATATTTTAAATGTCTAACCGTTAATGGTATTTGTGTATGAAAAAATATGAATCATATAAGGACAGCGGTGTGGGATGGATTGGAAAAATTCCGAGCCATTGGAGTTGTGTGCCGTTCAGACGAATAGCCAAAGTGCAATGCAACCTTGTGCGTCCTTCCGAAAACTTGACTATGTTCCAAATTTCTCCCGACTCTATTGAAAAGAATTCGGGGAAAATTATCAAGACAAGAACTGTGGAAGAAGCCAAGGTTGACAGCGACAATCACAGATTTTACAAGGGACAGATTCTTTACTCTAAGATACGTCCATTGTTGAATAAAGTGACCATTGCTCCATACGATGGCTTGTGCAGTGCCGACATGTACCCTATAAGTACAATCGAAAACACAAAATATGTAATGTATTATATGCTTTCAGAAGCATTCCTCTCTTCTGTCAAAAATATAGTTGCAGACAGAGTGAAAATGCCAAAAATCAATCAAGACGAGCTGAAGAATACGGATTTTGTTATTCCTCCGTTTTCCGAGCAACAAGTCATAGTTGACTATTTGAAAGACAAAACCCTTAAAATTGAGCAATATGTTTCCGCAAGAGAGAGAGAGAGAGAGAGAGAGCTGCTTGACAGTTTAAAGCAATCTGAGATTGCAAATGTCGTCACAAAAGGTTTGAACCCGAATGTTCGTATGAAAGATTCGGGCATACCTTGGATTGGCATGATTCCTGAGCATTGGGAAGTTAAGAGATTGAGACATTTCATCAAATTTGTTTCTGTAAAAGGTCACGGAGAAAAGCCTTTACTCTCTGTAACGCGTGAGCAAGGTGTTATAGAAAGAAATGTAGAGTCTAAGGAAGAAAACCATAACTTTATACCAGATGATTTAAGTGGATACAAACTTGTACGAAAAGGACAATTTGTAATAAACAAAATGAAATCTTGGCAAGGCTCTTATGGAGTTTCTGATTATGAAGGAATAGTAAGCCCTGCATATTATGTATGTGATTTGACATTTCCATGCAAGAAGTTCTTTTCAATGGCAATTAGAAGCAAGGCATATATTCCTTTCTTTACGCAATATTCTAAAGGTATAAGAGTTGACCAATGGGACTTGTCACCAATAGGTTTAAAAAGTATTCCTTTCATAGTTCCACCAATTGAAGAGCAGCAAGCCATTGTTGATTACATAGAAGCCAAGCTCTCTAAAATTGACTGTTGTATGGCTGACCTCCAAGCGGAGATAGATTATCTCAAAGAGTTCAAACAACGTTTGATAAGTGATGTAGTGACAGGACAGATATGTGTGGCCAAGCCACAGGAAGGAGAACAACAATGAACAAGGAACAGCAAGACAAAGCTATGTTTGTATCGTTCTGCATAGAGCAATACGCAAAGGCAAGGAATTTGGCTACTGAAGATGTGGTGAATTTGTTTGAGCAATATGGTATCGCAGAGCATTTCTGCGAGTTCTACGATGTGCTCCACACACAAGGCGGTCAGTGGCTGGTTGAAGAAATTGACAAAATGATAAACGAAAGAAGAAAATGAGCAAAGTATATCACGGAAGTATTGAGGAAGTTAGAAACCCAGAGATACGTCAGCCAAACCGTTCTCTCGACTATGGCTCAGGTTTCTACACAACAACCTCTTACGAACAGGCGAAGAAATGGGTAGAGCGAAGAATGAAAGACAAAGGAGTGTCTGTCGGCTACATCAATGTCTATGAGTTGGACGATGATGTTGTAAAGGACATGAAATCACTTTTCTTTAAGAAGCCAACAGAAGAATGGGTGAATTTCGTAATGAAAAACCGCACGGAGAGGGAGTTCGTCCACGACTACGACATCGTGTATGGGCCTGTGGCAGACGATAGTGTTTATACTCAGTTTACGCTCTATGAGGGCGGCATCATTAGTATGCCGACTCTCATTCAAGAATTAAAGACATATAAATTGGTTGACCAGTATCTTTTCCATACGGAGAAGTCGCTGCAAGCCATTAAATTTGTAGAATCAAAAATCATCAAGATATGAGTGCAAAGATAACACAGGACAACCTGTATATGTTGCTGCCATTAAAGATAGGATGGCTTGCCCCTTGGCTCTCAGAAGACAAGGGCATAAGCCTTACGGATGCAATCAACCGTATATATCGCTCAAAACTCTATAAGAAGCTATCCACCGAAAGTACCCAATACTGGCACTTGGGACCAGTGGACTTATACAATGAGCTGAAGAAAGAATTTTAAATTGAAAGCGTATGCCAACAGACATATCAGAGAAGGAACTCGAAACAATACTCGTCAGCTATCTTCGTGACCACCAAGGTTATGAGGAAGGCGTATCAAGCGACTACAACAAGGAGTTTGGCTTGGACACTGAACGAGTGAAACGATTCATCCTCTCTACACAAAAAGAAAAGGTGGAGAACACGGCGTGTTTCACTTCTCCTACTGAAGAACACAAGTTTTTCAGTAGGCTCAGTGCAGCCCTAAGCAAGCGTGGTGTGACAGACGTACTGCGAAAGGGTTTCAAGTACATATCCGAGATATTTGATATGTATTATCCAACTCCATCAGCACTCAACCCAACTGCACAGCAATACTACGACAAGAACATATTCTGCGTAACCCGTCAGCTCTATTACAGCAAGGAGAAAACGGATAGCATTGACGTGTACATTTCATTGAACGGTCTGCCAATCATGACTATGGAGCTGAAAAACCATTATACAGTGCAGACCGTGGAAAACGCCATCAAGCAATACAAGGAAGATAGAGACCCGAAAGCAGACCCGACGGCACTAATTTTGCAGAAACGTCGTTGCGCCGTACATTTTGCCGTGGACGATGACGACATCATGATGTGTACGGAGCTGAAAGGCAACGCCTCATGGTTCTTGCCATTCAACAAAGGCGTGAATGGCGGTGCAGGAAATCCTGTTAGCCCAAATGGAGTGCGCACAGCTTACCTGTGGGAGGATATTCTTGGTAAACGTTCTCTCTCTGACATCTTGGAGAACTACGCCCAAATCACTTTTAAGGAGAAAGAAGTAAAGAACAAGAAGACTGGCAAAAAAGAAAAGAAGACAATAGAGAGCATCATTTGGCCTCGCTACCATCAGCTCGACTGTGTTCGTCAGCTTCTCAAAGCCACTCGTGAAGGTGGTGTCGGACAGAAATTCCTCATCCAACACTCGGCAGGCAGTGGCAAGAGTAATTCCATCACGTGGCTTGCCTACCAGCTTGTGGGATTGCTTGACGGCACTACCCCTATATTAGACACGGTGATAGTTGTGACCGACCGCGTAAATCTTGATACCCAGATTCGAGACAACATCAACTCCTTCAAGCGATTGTCTAATCTTGTGGACTGGGCAGACTCTTCGCAGACATTGAAGGATGCCTTGCAGGACGGCAAGAAGATTATCATTACCATCGTGCATAAGTTCCCATACATACTCGAAGCTATAGGCTCGGAGTTGAAGAACAAGCACTTCGGCATTATCATTGATGAGGCACACAGCAGCCAGAACGGTTCGCTATCTGCCAAGATGAATATTGCCCTGTCGGGAAACGTAGCAAAGAACGAGGACGACCTTGAAGACAAGCTCAACGCAATAATCGAGGGTCGCAAGATGGTGAAGAATGCCAACTACTACGCATTCACGGCAACACCAAAGCCAAAGACTCTGCAAATGTTCGGTACACCATGTCCACAGCCAGACGGCAAGGTGCAACATCTGCCGTTTCATGAATATACAATGAAGCAAGCCATAGAAGAAGGTTTCATTATGGATGTGTTGAAGAACTACACGACATACGCCAGCTTCTACAAAGTGATTAAGACCGTAAATGGCGACCCCGAGTTTGACCAAAAGGAGGCTCAGAAGAAAATCCGTGCGTATGTGGAAAGCCGTCCCGAGACGATAAGGCAGAAAGCAGCAATCATTGTCAACCATTTCCATACGGCTGTCTTGGACAAAGGGAAAATTGGCGGACAGGCAAGGGCGATGGTAGTGACCAGCAGCATATTGAGAGCCATTAGTTTCTACTATGAGATTGAGGCTTTGCTGAAGGAACGCAAGAGCCCATACCGTGCTATCGTGGCATTTTCGGGAAGCAAGGAATGGAACGGCAAACAGGTGACGGAAGCCGATATCAACGGTTTCCCCTCAAAGGACATAGAGGAGAACATGGGTGAAGACCCATATAGAATATTGGTAGTTGCCGACAAGTTCCAGACTGGCTACGACCAACCTTTGTTGCATTCCATGTACGTTGACAAGGAACTCTCGGACGTGGCAGCAGTGCAAACCCTGTCACGCTTGAACCGTTGCCATCCGCTGAAAAGAGATACATTTGTGCTCGACTTCTACAACGATACTGACAAGATACAAAAGTCATTCCAGCGGTTTTACAAGACAACAATTCTGTCAGATGAAGCCGACCCAAACAAGCTCAACGACCAAACAGACGAGATAGAGAAATATAATATCTATACAGAGGAAGAGGTGCGTGACTTGAACACCAAATATTGGAACGGCGTAGAGCGTGAGCAGCTTGACCCGATAATCAACAAGTCGGTTGAGCGTTTCAAGCTGTTGGACGAGAACTCGCAAATCAAGTGCAAGAGCAGCATCAAGGGATTCTTGCGCTATTATCCGTTCATTGCAGCCGTAACACCATATTGCAGCAAAGAATGGGAAATGCTCAACACCTATTATATGTTGTTGGTACATAAGCTGCCGAAACTGAAAGGCGAGGACTTCACTGATGGTCTGGAGGAGTGTATTGACCTCGACCAACTGCAAGTGACAAAGATGAGCGAACGGAAGATAGAATTGGAAAACAAGGACACGGAGGTTGACCCTATGCCAATGGGAACAGGCAAAGGAGGAAAAAAAGAGCCAGAAATGGCTAAGCTCAGTGACATTCTTGAACAGTTCAACGACATTCACTGGCAAAATATTGAAGCTGTGAAAGTTCAGATAGACAGTCTTCCAAACCGCTTGCAAGCTGACCAGAACTTTGTCAATGCAGCGAAGAACAGCAACAAGGAAACCGCACAAAAGCAAGGATTCACTTCCATGATGGGCATCGTCATCAAGATGATGAGTGAAAGTACCGAGTTCTGCCGTCAATATCTTGACAACAAGAACTTCCAGAATGCCATCAATGAAAGGGTTTTCCAACAAGTGTATAGCAAAATATCACAAGGATTATAAAACAAGAAAAATATGAGCAAAACTATTACAAAATATTTGTTGGCTTTATGCCTTATATGTAATGTTGGCAATGTGTTTGCACAACATCGTTATTATTGCGAGGTAAAGGGTATTGAGAAAGACCTTTCTTCTGGTCTAAAAATCATATTCGATTTCGGCACAAAGGCATCATATAACATTTGGGGAGACCTCAGCAGCAAATTGAAATTTGTGGATGAAAATGGTGAAGAAATCAAATTCAACAGCATGGTCGATGCCGCAAATTACATGGTTGATAATGGGTGGAACTTCCAACAAGCCTATTCTTCTGCTTATGGCGGAAAGCCTATAATACATTGGATTTTCTACAAAGATGCCGAAAATATGGATAAAGCCAGAGAAGGAATTATGACCAAGATGGAATATCAAAAACTAAAGAAGTAAAGCTATGACGGAAGAAGAAAAGAAAACGTTGGTTGATGCGGTAAATTGCAAGTATCCACATCAGAACTTAACGGAGATTTATTACAATATAGGTAGAGCATTGCCTTTTACTGCTCAAAGATTCCCAGACGGAAGAGTTTCCGACTGGTATCGTAATCAATATGTGGAGGTTGTACGAGTAGAACCACATGGAAGAGGCGGCAAGTTTGGAAATGTATTTGGCTTTTATTACCGTAATGGCGAAAGAGCGGATGCCTATGAGAATGACCCAGAACACAGTTGGTGCACCAAGAATGATACTGAACCGCAACCAATACCATGTTGTGGGTGTGGCTCATGGATGTTATTGGACATCATAGGTGAGAAGACTACAGAATCTGTTAAAGTTCTTGGTCTTGATGACAAAATTGGCTTTGGTAAATATAAGAATATGACTTTGAAAGAGGTCATCATTAAGGATTGGCAGTATGTCAAATGGGCGATTATAGATTCCCAACACTTATATACCGATGTCGATAAGGTATTGGAATATCATATGGAGAATAGACCAACACTTGGTCCTAATGATATAATGAGTTTCGGGAAATATAAAGGAAAGTCCATTGAGGAGGTTTGCAAAACAGACCGACAATACCTTATATGGCTTTCACAAAACAACGATTCTTTCAATCTTGATTGGGAGAAATTCAAGTAATCAAATTATAATGTAGCTATGAAGAGATTTATGTTTATATTTTGCTCCCTGCTTATAACATTAGGAGCGACTGCACAAAGTAAGTTAGGTTCGCAAACTACTAAGATTGCGAAAGATTCGACATTGATAAAGATACATGACCTATTGGAAGACGTGGATTTCCGCATACACGGTCTTGACAGATACAAACTCTATCCAACAGAGAACATCTACAACTTTCTGCAATTAGACACAAGTACGGGGAAAATAGATGTTGTGCAATGGTCGTTAGATGATGGCAAAGAAGGCTCTGTTACCCTTAACGATGAAGATTTGTCTCTTGACACAGGGTGTGGAACATTTGAATTGTATCCAACAAAGAATATGTATCAATTTATCCTTTTAGACAAGGTTACAGGTAGAAAATGGCATGTCCAATGGGGATTTGAAGCAAGTAAAAGATGGATTAAACGAATATATTAGCTTTGGCAGAATATGGCAATAATTTGTTTGATAGTATTCTTTGCATTGGCTATCTTCATTAAATTGAAGATGCCAATGTGGAAAGGTAAATATTCCGAGAAGTTGGTGCATAAGAAAATGTTACAACTACCAGATGAGTACACAATTTTCAATGATTTTTTGTTTGAGAGTAATGGACACTCAACTCAAATTGACCATATCGTCGTGTCACCTTATGGAGTATTCGTTATAGAGACAAAGGGTTATAAAGGCTGGATATTAGGTGGCGAGAATTCTGAATATTGGACGCAGGTCATCTACAAAAGTAAACACCAATTTTACAATCCTATAAAGCAGAATGAGGGACATGTAAGATTTCTTCGCCATTTGCTTAAATGTTCTGTTGACATTCCGTTAATTCCGATTGTTGTTTTCAATAATTCAGCAGAGTTGAAAGTTCATGTCAGTAACCATATAGTTGTAAACAGATGTAATTTAAATTGGGCAATATCTCAATATCATGACATTATTCTAAATGCTACACAAGTAGATTGGATTGTCAATACTATTCAACGATATTACACAATAGCTGACAAGGAAGAAATAAGACAGCACAAGCATAATGTTCACGACAGGCAATATAGAGCAAAGAGTTTAATAAGGCAAGGCGTTTGCCCACAATGTGGTGGTCAGTTAGTTTTACGTAAAGGAAGATATGGCTCTTTTTATGGGTGTTCAAACTATCCTAAATGCAAGTTTACACTAAATAAATGAGAGGGGAATGTAT
>JAIJUV010000367.1 GCA_022732315.1 Prevotella sp. | reverse complement strand
CGACCAGGAGGGTGTTGGTCAGCTCATCAAGATGGCAGTAGAGAATGGTCGTGCTACCCGTCCTAACCTCCGCACAGGTATCTGCGGTGAGCATGGTGGTGAGCCATCATCTGTTAAGTTCTGCGCTAAGGTTGGTATGAACTATGCTTCATGCTCTCCATTCCGCGTGCCTATCGCACGTTTGGCTGCGGCGCAGGCTGCTGTTGAGGAGTAACAATAGATAATTGTAAATCAGTAGGTTAAGAGGAAAGTCCTTATTTTAAGGGCTTTCCTCTTAATTCGTTTGTATCAATAGTATCACTAAAATGGTACAAATGCTACTCTTTGTTTAGAAATGTTTTTGAGAAATTTATATTGATGTTTAGAACGTGTTTAGAAGAATATGGCAACATTTAAAATAGTAGTACAGAAACAGAGAAATGACGGATTCTATGCCGTATATATAAGAGTTACGCACAACCGTGGCGTAAAGTATTTGAGAACGGATAAGATTGTTGACGCAAAGGGCATCAACAAGAAGAACAAAGAGGTAAAAGATCCTTTTGTCCTTCAATCCTGTTCCAACAAAATTGCTCGTTTTGCAGAAATGCTGAACAAGGTCGAGATAAGAAGATGGGATATTCATGAGGTTATTGCATATTTGGAGAAGGGTACTGATGACGTATGCTTCTCTGATTATGCAAGAAAGTACCATGATGATATGTATAATGATGGGCATGAAAGAAATGCCAGAAACTACGAACTTGCTTACCAGCATCTGGAAAGATATACCGGAACAAACAAGTTGATGTTCTCACAGCTCACTTCTCATCTTATCAATGGATGGATAAAATCTCTAGAGAAAACATCTAGAGCAAAGGAAATGTACCCTGTATGTGTCAGACAGATATTCAAGCAAGCTCTGCTTGATTTCAATGACTATGACAGTGGTATCATTCGTATTGCTACAAATCCATGGATGAAAATAAAAATTCCAAGGGCTGATACTCCGCTTAAGAAAGCTATATCTCTGGATGAAGTCAGGGCATTTTTTACTGCGCCACTCCCTGAGAGTGACAGAAAGGTTCCTCTTTCTGAGTTGGGAAGAGACGTGGCGATGATGGTAATATGTCTGGCTGGCATGAATACCGTTGATATCTATAATCTCAAAAAGGAGAATTACATAAATGGAATCATTGGCTATGAACGTGCAAAGACAAGAAGAGCCAGAAAGGATAATGCTTACATAGAAATGCGTGTTCCTAACATATTGCTTCCTATCTTTGAGAAGTATAAGGATGATACCAATTCTCCTTATCTGTTTAATTTTCACAGAAAGATGTCTACAAGTGACAGCTTCTGTGCTAACATAAACGTTGGAATACGCCAAATATGTGAAAAGTCATTAGGACTGCCTCATGACAAGACTTATTGCGTCTATACGTTTCGTCACACATGGGCTACTGTTGCCCAAAATGACTGTGGAGCCTCACTTGCCGAAATTGGTTTTGCCATGAACCATTCTGACAAGTTCAAAGTAACTCGCACTTATGTTAAAGTGGACTTTTTACCTGCCTGGGAATTAAATGAAAAGGTAATCAACAAAATTTTCTTCACTACAGATAAATCTGCAGGGCAAAGAGAGAAAGAAAAGGATCCTAATCAATTTACAAGATTCTCATACAAGCAACTCATTAAAGGTACTTTGTATTTTAGAGGTAGAATCCTTGCTCAGATAGAAAATGTGGGATATAATAATGTAAATGAAATTATTAATGAATTGATGTCTAAAATTCCAGAAACAATACCGTCTAAGACGTTGGTTCAGATTCGTATTGAAAACAAGGATAAAAACGAGACACAGGATTATACAAGAGAGGTTAAATAAATAGGGATAGATTTTTTCTAAAAAATAGTGGCTATTATGCTAGGCTTTTTCTTTATATCTATGTCTTCGATGTTTTAAGCCCTTTCCCTGCTTTCTCTTCCAGGAACAACGTTGGTAATCCTTCCTGAGAAGACAGGGAAACAGCACTAATGCGATGCATACATCACCTTAGAGCAGCTTCGGGAGAGAGGTCGAGCCTTCATGTGGGGCTTGTCGCCACCACACCCCTTTTCGAAGAAGAGACATATAGGAAGGTCTGCAGAATGGGCAGGGATGCGCCCTTTTCAGCGAAGATGAACCATGCTCATCTCCACTAGGGAGCCATTCTTGGCCATTCTTTCTGACACGTGCCTATGGCACTCTTCCTACAAGTCTCTTCTTCTCTAGCCCCAATGCAAGTAT
>JAIJUV010000366.1 GCA_022732315.1 Prevotella sp. | reverse complement strand
ACCATCGACGTGGACGACAAGGAATATGTGGATAAGGCGATAGAGAAGGCACGAGAGCTGAACTGCAGCGATACCATCTGGAATGGAGCCCTGCTGCACCTGGAGTACTCAGCCCGCAAGAAGTTGCACATCGACATCCGCATGCCCGTCGGCATGACTATAGAGGAGACGCAGCGAGCCTATTGCGAGGCGCTGGGCGTGCCCTACGATGAGAGCTGCATCACGCCAGAACGGATGCTCTTCATCACCGACAAGGCGTCGGAAATCTATCGCTCGCCTCATTGGTACGAGGTGCTGCCACAGGAAGAGCTGAAGAAGCGCAGACAAGCCTACCTGGACCGTGGGCTTACAATCGACGGAAGACAGCAACAGGGCACTCAGCCCCAACCATTCAACATTCAACACTCAACATTCAACACTCAACAAAATGTTCAAGACCATCGACTTCCGGGCTCTGACAGCCATCACGCTGTTTCTTCTGGCTCTGCTGTTCAGCCTGCCCAACCTTGTGATAGCAATGCTGCTCATGCTGCTCATCTCAGCCCTGCTGGAACTCATCAGGATGCTGGGGCAGTGGCAACCGGCAAGAACCTAGCAGCCTTCGACCTCTTCCGCAATGCGGCAGGCCTGAAGGACGTAGACATCAACACCCCAGGCTCCCGCCACTCATCGCTCCTGGCGATCATGAGCGCAGGTGCATCGAGAGTGATGCCTGAAGACGAACTGAAGGCGGTGGTGGCGCAGAAGATGCCTGCCTTTTCGCAGGAACGTGACTGCCAACAGCTCATCCACGATTTCTATGCGAAATATGGTGACAGTTCGAAGCCGATGTCGCAAGCCGTGATCCGCATCAATGCCCAGGCTGAGAAGTCATCCCAGAAGGATGCCGTGGTATTCAAATCCGCAAGTTCCGTGGGTTCCGAGGGCGGCACGGATTCCAATGCAGAAGATGATAAATTAGCTCCGCCTCCGATGCCCGAACATCTCCCCAAACTCGTGGAGCTGCTGTTATCGAAGACACCGGACGTATACAAACCTGCCGTGGCACACGCCATCTTCCCGCCACTTGCCACACACCTCTGTAAGACCACCTTCAAGTATATCGACAACGTGGAGCACGAGGCTACCCTGATGTGCTGTCTGCTGGCGGGTACGGGCGCAGGCAAGAACTGTGTGCAGATGCCCATCAACATGATTATGGAGGATATCAGACAGCGCGACCGTGAGAACCTGCAACGGGAGAAGGAATGGAAAGAAGAGGTGACACGAAAGGGCGCCAACAAGGATAAGCGCAAGCGTCCGGAAAACCTCATCATCCAGGAGATAGATGCCGATATGACCAACCCGGCATTCGTGATGCGCACGGCTGAGGCTCAGGAACATTTCCTCTATACAACGCTCAACGAGATAGATCAGTTCGACGCCCTCAAGGGACAGGGCAACCAGCAGTTCAAGATTATGTGCCTTGCCTTTGATCCGGGGAACTCATACGGCCAGACCCGCGTGGGCACATCGAGTATCACCGAGCGCATCACCATCCGGTTCAACTGGAATGCATCGACCACCGTCCAACTGGGGCAGCGATATTTCTCCAAGGTGCTCACCGACGGACCTATCAGCCGCATCAACTTCTGTACCATCCCGGAACGGGAAATCGGTGCTGAAATGCCAGTATACGGCGAATATGACGATGCCTTCAGGGAGGCGCTCAGACCGTACATAGAGAATCTGTGCAAGGCGTCGGGTAGGATAGACTGTGCTGAGGCTTTCGCCCTGGCAGAAAAGTTGAAGGATGAGAACGCCGACTTTTCGCGCATGTCGCAAAACAGGGTGTTCGAGAATCTCTCCTTCCGTGGCAACGTTATTGCCTTTCTCAAGGCTTGCGTGCTATACGTGGCAAACGGCTGCAAATGGGAACCCGAAATAGAAGAGTTCATCAGATGGAGCGAGAGTTACGACCTGTGGTGCAAGATGATTTTCTTTGGCGCAAGCATAGCCAAGGCTAATGAGGTAGGAGAGAAATCGAGCAAGCGAGGACCTGCCAACCTGCTGCAGCAATTGCCTGACACCTTCACTTATGCACAGGCTGAAATGGTACGTCTGCATAACGACTTCGGCAAGAAGGGTACGGCGACGATGCTGAGAAACTGGGTGAACCGCCATTATATCGAGAAAATTCCTCCGAAGGGAGTAAATGCCGACGGAGCTGACGGAAAGCAGGGCGGAAAGGTGTTCAGTATTCAGTTATTCAGTTTTAAGAAGCTATTATTC
>JAIJUV010000365.1 GCA_022732315.1 Prevotella sp. | reverse complement strand
CACTCACGTGGTGCGATGGTTTACCAGTCACCAATGTCTATCATCGATTTGAAGAACGAGGCTAACAAGGGCGTATATAATTATATGTATCGCGACATCAACGGACAGACCAAGGCTTACAATGGTCAGTATGTTCAGACCCGTATGTCTTGCCTCAATTCCGGAACCATCGATGAGGCTCTCTTCACCACCGAACTCAGCAAGAAATTCAGAACTTCCACCTTCCGTCTTGGCGTGAATGAGTGGTTCTACCATATCGATTATTGCTCAAATACAACCATGTATGATCAGAGCGTTCCATCTGATGGCAGTTATGCGTTGCGTGTCTGGGATGCTAACCAGCGTAATAGCTATTTCTACGATTTCAACAAGAACGCCTCTGAGTATTACAAGGGAAGCGAAAACAAGTTGGCTCTCTACTTCACCCACGACTGGGACGTTACCAAGAAGTTGAACCTCTATTATGGTGCACGTTTGGAGTGGCAGAAGCTGAAGGGTGAAAACGCTGCAGTGAAGAATGCGCAGGGTGATTTTGTAGGTCGTTTTGCTGATTACCATCTCGGTGCTACGGCTGCTGACGGAACCAAGATTGCTCCTGCAGACTTGAGTTACAGTTGGTTGAACTACGATTTCTCTGTAGCAGCAACTTATAAGTTGACCGATAACTTCGGCTTCACTGGTGATTTCACTTACATCGTGCAGCATCCTAAGTTCGAGGCTTTTGCTCCAGCAACATTGCCAAATACAGACAAGATCTCAGTACCATTGGGTCGTGCTGGTATCTACTACAATAACTCTTGGTTGAGTTTGACTTCGTTGTTCTCTTACATTTCCAAGACCAACAACAATTCAACTCTGAACTTGCAGCATGGCAGTGAGATTAAGGCAGCTCCTTTGGCTTACGATATCCAGACATGGGGATGGACAACCGACGCTGTGGCTCATCCATTCAAGGGATTCGATTTCCACTTCCTCTTCACTTATCAGAAGCCAACTTACAAGAAGTATGAAACCAGCATCACCTTCAGCGATGGCTATGTTGGCAACATCAATGCCACAGGTAATATCGTAGCCGAGATTCCTCAGATCCTCATCGAGTTGGACCCAAGCTACATGATTACCAAGGACATCAAGCTCTGGACCAGCTTCCGTTACTTCAGCAAGACCTACGCCAACATCAACGAGGCATATTATTTCAATGGTCACTGGGAGACTTTCGGAGGTTTGAACTGGCAGGCAACCAAGCGTCTGGCTCTCGGCTGCACCGTAGTCAACTTCCTCAACCAGACTGGTGCCAAGGGTAGTATCGCAGGTGCCGAGCTGATTACCAAGGATGAGGCTAAGGGAATCAAAAATCAGATAATGACGGGTAGTTATCTCCGTCCATTCACAATAGAGTTTACAGCTTCTTTGAAGTTTTAATCGCTCTAAATCTTCAATTAACACCATCGGCAGCTCCTATATATATAAGGTATAGGGCTGTCGATAGTATAAGAAAAATACAACGTTTTTAGAATAACAACTTTGCATTTATAGTGCAAATCTATCAATCATAAGTCGAACTAAACAATAATTAAACAATGAAAACGAACAATATGATGAAGGCTGCTTGCCTCATGCTGATGGCATCAGCTACAACTTCTGCTTTTGCACAGAAGATGAATATCGAACATAAAGGTGATACAACTATCATCAAGGTAGAGAATCCTACTAAATATCTTCTTCTCCCTATTCAGGAAGAGAAGGATGAGGCTCAGGTTTTGCTCGATACAGGGTCTAAGGATGATACCTGGATGGACGTTCGCCTGGCTCAGAATGGTTCTGATTACTTCGTGCCATTTGCCTTGGGCAAGGGTAAGACCGCTACCGTCAAGATTCTCGGTTTGAAGAAGGATGCCTTGGCTCTCAGCTTGCTCAAGCTCAGCAATACATTCGATACTACCAATACCGATTACTATCGTCCTTCTTATCACTTCACTCCGCTCTACGGCTGGATGAACGACCCTAATGGTATGGTGTATAAAGATGGTGAGTATCATCTTTACTTCCAGTATAACCCATACGGAAGCAAGTGGGGCAACATGCATTGGGGACATGCCGTAAGCAAGGACCTCGTTCATTGGGAACACCTCGATCCAGCCATCGCCCGCGACCCTGTAGGTCATATCTTCTCTGGTAGCTCTGTGGTAGATAAGAAGAATACGGCAGGTTTCGGCAAGAATGCCATCATCGCCATCTATACCAACAACAGTAGTGTAAACCATGATGAGGTGCAGTGCATCGCTTAT
>JAIJUV010000364.1 GCA_022732315.1 Prevotella sp. | reverse complement strand
AAAGTATTCACGGCAGCTCCCACCAGGAAGTACTTGCCCATGGTTTCCTGGAATGTAGGAATCTCGGTTGCGTTATTCGCTTTCTGGGCAAATGCAGCAGAAGCAAGCATCAGGCCCAATGCAAAAGTCGATATTTTCTTCATGTCTATTTTATATTTTTCTCATTTATTTAAATGTTACTTTTCCTGTTTGTGTCGAGCCTCAATCTTCTTGTTGATATCATCGATAACCGCATCAGTCAACTCATACTTCGAGATAATGAAGATGGCGAGCAGCAACAGGGCGGCAGGGATGACACATACCAACCAGAGAATACCCTCCTGAGCTTCAGGTGTCTGCTCCACAGTTTTCGGATTGTAAGCCACATAAGCAAGGATGGCTGGAGCCACCACACTACCCAAGGTCATACCCGCCTTGAAGAAGATGCCCGTCAAGGCGTTCACGATACCTGCTATACGCTTGCCACTCTTATACTCTCCATAAGAGATAACCTCAGGAACAAGAGCCCACATATAACCCGTAGCTACGATAACACCCGTTGACTTCACAAACTGGGCGATATAAACCAGTGTCATGCTTGGCTCCTCCATCTTTGCTACCAGATAAAGGAATGCCATACCCAGGATGGCGATGCCCAGGAACACATAGAACATGTTCTTCTTGCCGATTGCCTTCTTGATCATAGGCACCAGCGGCATGAAGATGAACGATGGTGCAGAACCCAAGCCCATGAAGATGGAAAGCTGCTCGGAGGTTCCGTGCAGGTTGCTGTTCATGAAGTAAGCGCCTGCCGCATTGCCGATAGACATCATGGCGAAGGCGGTGATGAAGAAGAAGGCGATGATGCGCAAAGGACGGTTATGGAAAAACTCCATCCAAAGGTCGCTTATCTTCACATTGGCACTCTCCTCGGCATTCATTACCACACGCTCCTTACACTGTGAGAAACAGAAGAGGAGCAACACCAAACCAATGACGGCATAGATGGTCATGGTGGTAAACCAAGCCACAGGATCCTTAGGCAAACCATCCGACTGCTGGTCGGTAAAGTATGCGATGAGCAATGGAAGGCCTGAACCTACAGCCAAACCGCCACAGTTTGCCATGAACATACGAACAGACGTCAACACCGTGATTTCGTCGGTATCACGTGTCAGCGATGAGTTCAAGGCTCCATAAGGTACATTGATAAATGTATAGAGCAATGTCATGGCTATGTATGTGATATAGGCATAGAGCAGGGATGGTGCAAAACCATTCCAGAAGCAGAGGATGGCAAAGCCCGAAAGTGGGATTCCTACGAATACCAGATAAGAGCGATACTTACCCAACTTAGGATTGTGCTTGTCGATAAGGGCACCTACAATAGGGTCCCAAATCACATTTGCAACATTTCCTACCGTAAACATCACGGAAACGTCTACTGCATCGAGTCCATAGATGTCGGTATAGAAGAACAACAGGTACATACATGTTGTCTGAAAGATGAGGTTTTGTGCCAAGTCACCAGAACCAAATCCAATGCGCTGTAACCAGCTCAATTTACAGAATCCCTGAGATTCCTTAGATGTTTGTTCCATATTTTTATTATTTTTATTTCAATTTATCTGCAGCAAACTTACCCATTGCTTCATATCCTTTTGGATTAAGATGCAACCAATCATCCGAATAATCGGGTTTTAGGCGTTGTGGGTCCTGCGGATCACGTATCAACTCATCAAAATCAATGATTTCATCGAAGAAACCACCCTTTCTTATCCACTCATTAACAGTTTGTCGTATCGCCTCATGCCAAAAAGAATACCAACAGTTCCCCTTTGTAGGAGTTATAGTTGCACCATACACTTTGATACCCCTTGCTTTTGCTTTATTTATTAATACTTTATAACAAGCAATCAAAGTATCTGCAATTTGCTCGTAATTTTTACTACTACAACCAATGTCATTGGTTCCCTCAAAAATAATGAGTTTATCTACACCTGCTTGCCCTAATATATCACGATCGAAGCGCTTCATTGCAGGTTCACTCAGTCCCCCTTCTACCACACAGTTGCCTCCGATTCCCAAATTCAAAACTCCGTATGGTCTCTCTTTGTTCAATGCATCCGACAAGAAATCTGTCCAACGGTTCTGATGGTTAGTTGTACTTCCCCTACCATCCGTAATCGAATTGCCAAGAATTGCTACCACTGGGGTGGACTGTTCTGTCATTACATCTATGGCTGAAAGATTGTACCAGTGTTCCACCTCCTCGCCATCATCAAAACTCTTATCCATCGGTTTAGGAGT
>JAIJUV010000363.1 GCA_022732315.1 Prevotella sp. | reverse complement strand
AAGCCAACGCTTCGCTCTTCCTGAAGGGCATTATCAGATATTGGCTATTACCAATCTCATAGAGCCATTCTTCACCACTGACCAGACCAGGGCTTTGACCAACTGGAACAATATCCAGATAGGCTTGACCAATCCTAAGAATGTGAACCATAATGCTTATTTCGGAGTGACCGACGTGAGGATTGATAACAAGGAAGGCAGCTATGTGGTGCAAAACCCTATGAAGAGCGTGCTTTCGGAACTGACCGTCATCATTGAGAATGTGCCAAAAGGCACAGAGATGAGTGGCAAGGCTTTGGATTGTGCCTGGTGTCTGTTCCCTACACAGAAGAATAGTGATGGAGAATATGGTTTGCCGAGCATAGAGCCAACGGAAGTGGAACTCCCTATCCTCCTGGCTACGGAATCAACCCTGAAATCGGAAGTCATCCGGCTGATGCCAACCATACAGGGAAGCCCCGCCTCTCATATCTATCTCCGACTACAGCTCCCTAACGGGACCTTACAGGAGTTTGACATCACTGCTCCTAAGATGAATGTAGGTGGAAAGTATGAGCTAAGGTTCAAGTACGAAGAAATGCAGCCGAAGATGAACCTGCAAACGGGCATCAATAACTGGAATGACCTCAACAAAGAAGTAACAATCAAATAAAATAATAATAACTTTTAAAATATTCATAATATGAAAAAGATGACTAAACTTTTCGCCCTTGCACTCTTGGTTGGTGCAATGGTTTCATGCAGTACAGAAGACACAGCACCTTCTACCCAGAACGATAAGGTAGCCGTGCAGTTTACAGGTGGTATCAGCGTAAACACCCGTGCTGCGGGAGTAGCCTGGGCTGATGGTGACAAGATTGGTATCTTTATGATAGAAGCTGGCAAGACACTCTCTGCGGATGCAATCAGTGAGGGAGTTGACAATGTTTGCTATCAGTCAAATGGAAGTAAAGCCTTTTCACCTATTTCTGGAGGTAAGACTATTTTCTTCCCGATAGATGGAGATGTGGACTTCTATTCTTACTATCCACAGACCACTGTCAATGATTACAAGGTGGCACTCAATATGGCCGACCAGAAGAGTCAGGAAGCTATCGACTTCATGTATGCCAAGACAACAGGTTGCAACAAAGCTAAACCACAGGTAGATTTGAAATTCAACCATATGTTGAGTAAATTGGTTCTGAATGTTCAGCCAGGTAATGGTTTGACGCAAGACGATCTCAATAATTTGACGGTCACCATTAAAGACCAGAACACCACAGCCACTTTCAATTTGGCAGATGGCGTAATCTCCGGCGAAGGAAATCCAGACAACATCCAGATGAAAGCCACCCAAGTCGGCAAGATATACGAAGCCATCCTGCTTCCAACGAAATCAACAACCAGAGAAATAGAGTTCAACTTGAACAATGGTCATGATGCTCCGTTCGTCTGGAAAATGGACTCAGAACTCAAGGGCGGTAATTTGTACAACTATACCACAGTGAAGCTGACACGAACCACTGTAGATATGATGGGTACTATCGAATCTTGGAACGAAGTAAAAAACAACAATGAGAACATAGCTGAATAACTGATATGATGAAGATAAAATTTTTTGCACTTGCAGCGCTCGCCCTCGCACTGGCGGCCTGCAACAACGACAACGAGATCCTAAACGGTGACCCTGTGGCCGCCCAGTTTACCGCCGACATCGCCCTCGCCACCCGCGCCAGCGGAACCACTTGGGACAACGGTGACCGTATCGGCATCACCGACATCGGCAGCGATACCCGGTACGGCAACGTGCCTTTCATCCTGAAGAACGGGAAATTTGAGGCAGAAGGAAAGGTTATCTATTTCGAAGATACAAAGACCCATACTTTCCGCGCCTACTATCCGTACAACGCGTCGGGAGGCATCCTCACAGCCACGACCGATGCCACGGCGCAGCAGAACCAACCTGCCATCGACTTCCTCTTTGCTTCAGGAGCCACGGGAGACAAACACAGCCCGGTGGTGAGCTTCACCGATAAAACCGGCAAAGGTGGTGAAAACAACTCCTTCCACCACCGCATGAGCCAGATAACCCTTACCTTCGAGGCGGGCGACGGCGTGGATTTCAGCGTGGTCAAGCCTGAACGTTACACGCTGGACGGATTGTTACTCACTGGTACGTTCAACACGGCCGACGGTATTGCCACCGCAGACAACGGACTACTGACCGGAGAACTGACCATGAATCTGGCAGACGGCAATCTCACGTCATCGATCATCCTCTTCCCGCAGACAGTTGCATCCCTGCCGTTGGTTGTGAATTA
>JAIJUV010000063.1 GCA_022732315.1 Prevotella sp. | reverse complement strand
TGCAAAATACAGAAACGAGCAGAAGTCCGCTCGTTTCCATATTGTTACCTATATAATATAGGCAAACGCCCAACTTCTTGATTTTCAATCAAAGTCCAAATTAGAGCGAGTTAAGTTTATTAACGTTTCCCTTATTTCAACACGGGGAATACATAGTATTCTCTATCTACGTCGAAATCCAATGCCCATTGATCGATAATCACATTGTCATCCAATGCCTTGATATCGATGGTGTGATAACCGTCGAGAAGGGTGACGTAGAAACTCTTCAGCACCTGACCTCGCCAGATGCCAAACTTGCCGTCTTTGCTTCGGGTATCCTCCATCATCTGGCAAACCACCGGTTCGGCATTGTCGATGCTCACGCTCACTCGCATATCCTTCTTATTCGACAGATAACCCGGTATCACGGCCAGCGTGAAGCGGGCATCGCCCAACTGACTGCTTGCAAATCTATAGCGCAGACTAGCTCCCTTAGGCAACTTCACGGCTTTGTTGCTGTGACCCAGCAGAGGCTTCAGCTCTATATCCTGAGCTGTCTGACCCTTCAGGACTGGGGCTTTCGTATAACTCGTATAGTCGTATGCGTTCTTGGCGATGATCGGCTTGGTAAAGTTTACCAGCGGCTGAAGGTCCTGATCTCTGTCGAAGGCTTCCCCCTTCAGTTGCTTGATTTCGTTGGCAGTAAGGGTTCCCGGCAATTGTGGGGCTTGCATCTCGGCACCATTGATGCTGATGAAGTTGCTCCATTTGCCCTTGCCCAACTTCATATAATAGGCGTTGAGCTGCTTCAGGGTGTTGTAGGCGCTGAGGCTCACGGCAGCGGCAGCCTTGGCTTCATCGTCATTGGGGAACAGTCCCGGACGTGCGATGTCTCTTGCCTCCTGTGCCTCCAGTTCCTTTTCGGCGATGAGGGCAGCCGAGAAGATAGGGTATTTCACGATCTCGAAGAAACCGTCGCGCTGGTTGGCTGGCAGGGTCTTCTCGATGTTCACCGTCTTCGTCTTCAATAAATCATAGTTGTAGAGGAAACGCTCCAGCTCGTTGCCGAACTCGCCCGAATGGAACTTGGTGTCGCCGTATGGCATGGCCATGTAGGCTGGCTGGCGGATGCTGGTGAGTCGGTAGTACTCCTCCATGAGCGGCTGGATCTTCTTGCCGGCAATGCTTCCGAAAAGCTGGTTGAGCCACGACTGCAGATAGTTTCTGATGCCCGCCTTGAGCGCATACGGGTTCCAGGCAAGATCCGACATCATGGCAAGCTGCAAGGGTGCCTTCTTGGGATTGGTTACGTTGGCTATCCAGGCACAGTCCTCGTCGTTATGAGCCTCATGGCGGTGAGATTTCTCGTGGCGTTCTGATTTGGTTTCCAGATAATCCCTGTTGTTGAGCATATCGAGTACCAGGCCCGGAGCTACATTCTCGATAGGCATTTCGGCGTTATCGCAAACCATCTTCACGTTCTCGATGGTTTTTCTGTGCTTCTTCTTGTGCTTCTTGCCCGTCCATTCCGTCACCTTGTAGTTGTCAGCAATGCAGATGTCGAAACTGTCTACCACTGCCTTGTTATAAGTGGCATAGTGCTTGCCGTCTACCTGCCAGAGTGTATTGCACTTCAGGCGCAGCATCAGGCGGGCAATGCGGTTGTAGTTCTCCGGCTTCATCCACTTGCTGCCATTCAGCGCAAGACCTCTGAATTCGATTCTCGGGATGCCTGTCCATTGCTGGTCTACGGGGGTGAAGAGGCTCTTGCGTGGCTGAGGCTTCAGGTCGTACCAGTCCTTCCAGGGTGAAACTCCTGCCATCTTCGAGAGTTCCAGGATGGCGTAGGCGGTGCCTCGGGCGTTGCTTCCCACCACAATCAGCTTGTTCTTTCTTACTCCGATGAAGTAGGCGTCCTTGGTGGTGATGATTTTCTGAACGGGCGCACCGAGTTTCTCCAAACCTGAAAACTCCTTGTTGCTGAGCTGGTCGAGCTGGAATATCTGGATAGGAGCGGCGGCTTTCTGGCGGGCAGCATTTCCGGTTACTGCCTTCATGTCGTTCTCGAAAAGGTTGAGAGCGATTTTAACCACAGGGGCAGTCTTGGCGTTGATGTTGTAGCTTACCTGGCCATTGGCATCTGTCCAGTAAACATTGGGTGCTGAAGCATCCACAGCCTTGTGGCTCCTGATGGCTGCGGCAGGTTCGGCTGCCGAAAGATTCGAAGTGAATCCAGCCAAGCCCAAGGCGATGCATATTATAATCTTCTTATAATTCATTTTCTTCGTTTTTAAACGTTGATTGTTCATTAAATGACGTTGTTCGTCGATATTTTGAACCGATGTTCTTCGATATTTGAACCGATGTTCGTCGTTAAGTGCGAAACTTCACATTTTGCAGTTCTGCAAAGATACATAAAAGTGTTTAATATCTGAAATAATTTAGTTTTTATTTGCTTATTACATTATTTATTATTACTTTTGTAGAAGATTTTATGTTTGTAGCACAGTTTAAAAAAGTAAGAACTATGGTATTCAAGTCGAAAATTGATATGTGGTTGGTGATATTTTGCTTTGGTTTCTCAACCATTGCCATAATTCCTATTCTCTTTATTGATTTTAATAGTTGGGATTTGATACTGCCAACTTTATTATTTGTATTTTTAGCTGATATTTTTTGTAATACCAAGTATGTTGTGTCTAATCACATACTTATAGTCAAGTGTGGCTCATTTTATAGGGCTAAATATGATATAAGAAAAATAAAGCAAATTGAGGAATCTCATACCTGGGAAAGTGCTCCGGCATTGTCGTTATCTCGGATAAGAATCTTATTTGTTGATGGGAAAAGTATTTTAATTTCACCAAAAGATAGGGCTCAATTTTTGGACTTATTATATTCCGTAAACGATAAAATAAAGATGTAGAGATGGCAAAGCGGTGCCTTGGACGTTTAATATCTGAAATAATTTAGTTTTTATTTGCTTATTACATTATTTATTGTTACTTTTGCACAAGACAAAATTAAAAATTATGACATTATATCCAAAATTGATAGAAGAGGCTCTTGCTACGGTGATTTATCCGGGCACCAAGAAGAACCTCATCGAGAGCGAGATGCTGGCGGATACGCCTAGCATCAACGGTATGAAAGTGAAGGTAGTTTTGCTTTTCCCTCGTGATACGGATCCTTTCCTGAAGAGTACCGTGAAGGCGGCTGAGGCTGCCATCCATTATCATATCTCTAAGGAGGTAGAGGTGGAGATTGTTACTGAGTTCAAGTCGGCTCCTCGTCCGGAAGTTGGAAAAATGCTTCCTCAGGTGAAGAACGTCATCGCCGTAAGCTCGGGCAAGGGTGGAGTTGGCAAGAGTACCGTTTCTGCCAATCTCGCCATCGCACTTGCTAAGTTGGGCTACAAGGTGGGCTTGCTCGATACGGATATCTTCGGTCCTTCCATGCCTAAGATGTTTGGCGTAGAGGAGGAGCGTCCTTATTCTGTTCACAAGGATGGCAGAGACCTTATCGAACCTGTAGAGAAATATGGTGTGAAGCTGCTGAGTATCGGTTTCTTCGTAAGTCCTACTACGGCTACCTTGTGGCGTGGCGGTATGGCTTGTTCTGCCCTGAAGCAGCTGATTGCCGATGCTGATTGGGGTGAGTTGGATTACTTTATCCTCGATACGCCTCCTGGGACCAGCGATATTCATCTTACTTTGCTCCAGACGCTCGCCATCACGGGTGCGGTGATTGTTAGTACGCCTCAGCAGGTGGCTCTTGCCGATGCGAGAAAGGGTATTGACATGTATCAGAATGATAAGGTGAATGTGCCTATCCTGGGTCTCATCGAGAACATGGCTTATTTTACGCCTGCCGAGTTGCCAGAGAACAAGTATTACATCTTCGGTAAGGAGGGTTGCAAGAACCTCGCCAAGGAGATGAATGTGCCATTGCTGGCGCAGATTCCTATCGTTCAGAGCATCTGCGAGGGTGGTGATGATGGTGCGCCTGCTGCAACCAAGGTAGATTCCATCACCGGTCAGGCTTTCCTGAGCCTTGCCCAGAGCATCGTTACCGTGGTGAACCGCAGAAATGCCGAGAAGGCTCCAACCAAGATTGTTAGTACGCACTAATTGTCCCCATACGCCCTGAAAGGGCAGAAGCTCCTAGCCCAGGGCATCGCCCTGGGGATTATTGACAAATACAAAAGCGCCCTGAAAGGGCAAAAGCTTCTCATATTTAAAGCTTTTGCCCTTTCAGGGCGTCTTTGTTGATTACGTGTTTACCCAGGGCGGTTGCCCTGGGCTAGGAGCTTCTGCCCTTTCAGGGCGTATGAAGCCAATCCCCTTAACGTTATAGCTTCAGGGCGTATGGGGCTTACTTTTTTCTATCGGGGGTTAACAGGGTTAACAGTTAACAGCTGTTTTTTGTATGGTCAACCCTCCGATTCTTCAATTCTGACTTTTATTTTTTTGCTTCCAGAAGCTCTTCTGCCTCATCCTCTTCTTCTGCAACTTCGGCAGGCAGATTCGCCTTGAGTCTTGCTGAGCGCAACTGCAGTCTGAAAACCAGGCAGGTGGCGAGGAAATAGGCACCGGTCTGTATCCAAAGGGCTCTGAACTCTGGTAGAATATCGGCCAGCGATGCTCCCATGCTGCTGATTCTGAGGAATCCTCTGATACCGAAGGTGGATGGGAAAACCCACGCAAATCCTTGCCAGAAGGGTGGAATATTGCTCTGCGGCCACGAAATTCCCGTCATGAAAAGCAATGGTACTGAGGTGAAAACCACCAGAAGCATTACATTCTCACGGTATCTTACCAAGCAGGATAGCATCAGTCCGAAGAATACGCACGACAGAATATAAGGCAGAAGAAAACCCAGAATGGTGGTCCAGGTTACCATGCTGACGAAGCCGAACATCTTCGGCACTACCAGCGTAAGATACATGCCCAATACGGCATAGACCATGAAATAAACCAGAGCCTTGCCGAATACGATGCGGAAAATGCCGCCATAATGCTTGCTCACCGGAATCAGTTCGCGGTTTCTGTTGAGCTCTCTCGATGTTCCTGCCGCCATTCCGATGCCCAGCAGCATGGTTTGCTGCAGGATGAGCACCAGCACGCCTGGCAGGATGGCGTTGCCGTATCCGCCGGTGGTGTTGAATATCGGCACTTCATCGAATTCCAATGGATGGGCGGTAAGCTCATCGTCTCTATCCGTGAAACCTCCACCTTTCGAAATCTGAATGCCCGAGTTTATCTTGCTTGCCACACTCTGTGCCGTCTGGTAAATTGCCTTGTAGGTAAGCATCAGACTCATGTCGCAATAAACGCCCACATGTGCCTGTTCGCCACGGTTCAATCGGGTGTCGAAGTCGGCAGGAATATAGATGATTCCGTGCACCGCCTGCTTCTGCACCAGCTGCTTCGCCTCGTCGAGACTGTTGCAGTAATAGGTGGCCTTGGCATCGGGAGAGGCATCGTAGTCGCGGATAAACTCGCGGGAGCTATGGCTGTGGCTCAGGTCCACAATCGCCGTATCCACCTCTCTCACCACCTCGTTGTTGTAAATCCACGAGTAGAGCAGCGGATAACCCAGCGGCACCAGGATGCAGAAGATGAGCACACCCTCGTCGCGGAACACATTGCGCATCTCCGTCTTCCAGATGAAGCACATGTCCCAGATGCCATTGATAATCTTATATAATAAACTACTTTTCTTCATTACGGTAAGTATTTATATACCAGCATGGCCTTCTTGATGTTCCAGACGGTGAGGATAGGCAGGGCGCAGAAAAGCACCAGCGCACCCCAGTGGAGCACGGCATCGCTCATCGGGAAACCATTGAAGATGTTCATCTGGTAAATCATGTAGTAGTGACGCATAGGGAAGAGCTGACCGATGGCTTCGATAGGGGAATCCATGGCAAAGAGTGGGAAGGTAGCTCCGCAGATGGAGAAACTCACCACGCCCCACAGCGAACAGATACTCATCGACATGCGGAGCGAAGGCATCAGTCCGAAGGCAAAGATGCCGAAGCACTGGCAGGCAAGTACGCTCATCACGCCCAGGAGCACGATAGGCAGTACGCCGCCCGGATGAGGGAACCCCAACACGTAATAGATGTAGAACTCAAAGAGCAGGAAGATGCTCAGGAAGATGAGCGTCTGCGGCAGCATCTTGCCGGCAATGGCGAGATATGGGTTGTTGTCCGACATGCGCATCCAGTCCTTGGCACGGTTGAACTTCAGTTCCGTTCCTATAGAATAAGGTGTAAGCAGGAAGATGAAGAGCATGATGAGTCCCGGCACCATCACGGTGGAGAGATAGTAGTTGTAGTTGGCGTATGGATTGCCAATCATGTGCAGATCCACGGCGATGGGTTGCAGGAAGGTCATGATTTCATCATTCGTCTTTCCCAGTGCCGAGAGCTTCGCCATTCCTGCCGCTGCGCCTCCCAGGGTAGAGATGGTCTTCAAATCTCGGAAGAGCAGGGAACCTGCCGCCAGCGACACGCTGCTGTAATAGAACGAAATCTTAGGCTGTCGGGAAGCCATCAATCCTGCCTCCGTACCATCGGGGATGACCAGGAAGGCATAGATTTCGTTCTTCTGTATAGCATGTCTTGCCTCAGCGATGTTTTCGTAATGCGACACCACCTTGGTGGTCTGGAAGGCATCGAGCTTATGCACCAGCTGCCGGGAGGTGGCCGAGTGGTCTTGGTCAACGATGCCCACAGGCATATCCGTAGGCACACCTTCCTTCATCAGTGAGGTGAAGAAGATCACCACCACGATGGGAAAGATGACCATGCAGAAGAGATAGATGGGGTTCTTCCACATGATGCCGCATTCTCTGAGGGCTATATGATATAATCTCTTGAACATAGAAGTTATTTAATGATGAGTGACATTCCCGGGCGCAAACCTTCGAGCTTGGTGATAGGACGGGCCTTCACCTCGAAAGTCTTGCGGTCGTAATCGCCATTGTCCTTGGTGGCTTTCCAGGTGGCGTAAGAACCCTGATCCTTCAGGTAATACACCTTCATCTTGATTTCCTTGTTGAAGGCAGGAACGAAAGCGGTGAACTCATCGCCCTTGTTCAAACCCTGCAGATGGTCTTCACGCACATTGAAGGTGCCCCACATATCGCTCATGATAGAGATGCTCATGATTGGAGAACCGAGACCTACCAGCTCGCCTACCTTAGGATAGACGTTGCTTACCTCGCCCTCGCACTGAGCCACCTGAACGGTCTCTTTCAAAAGATTCTTCACTACATCCACGGCGCTCTTGGAAGCCTGTGTGTTGTTGGCTGCCATGCGCTTTTCCTGTTCACGGGCACCGTTCTTCGCCATCTCATACTGGCTTCTGGCTGCTGCCACCTGAGCCTCTGTAGCCTTGTAGGCAGCGAAGGCCTCGTCGCGCTTCTGACCGCTGATGACGCCCTCGTTGTAGAGGTTCTGCATGCGGTCGTAGGTTTTCTTGGCGATGGTAGCGGCTGCTTCTGCCTGCTGAACCAGCTGGAAGGCACCCTGAATCTGTTCCTTGCGGGCGCCGGCGTCGGTAAGATCCTTCATTGCCTCGGCTGCTGCATTGGTGGCTTGGAGCATCTGCTCCTGCGATTTCATCTCTGGAACTTCGAGGATGGCGAGGGTGTCGCCCACGTGAACGTAGTCGCCCTCTTTCACTCTCAATTCTACTACACGACCCGGCAACTTGCAGGATACTCTGTATTCTGATACTTCCACTTCGCCCTGGATGGTATCGTCCTTCTGTTCCAAGGTGAAGAAACCGATGACACCCACGAGGATGACTACTGCCGTAAATCCGATAACGGCGAGCAATATATTGTTATGCTGTGATTTCTTAGACATATTTCTTTCTGAATTATATTTGATGTTTTTATTATTACTGCAGGATACCCAGTGCCTTGTTCAAGCCCACCTGGGTAAGCTTCACGTCGATTTCGGCGTCAATCTTCTGGCTTTGAGCCTGCTGCCAGGCTGTCTGTGCAGCCATCACGTCGGTCACCTCCATCACGCCTTCCTTGAATCCCAGGTTGGCGCATCTCAGGTTCTCCTCGGCACTGTCAATGTTCTTCATCGCCATGCTGAGCTTCTTCTGTGCTTCCTTTACCTTAAACTGGCTTTGGGCAATCTGAAGATGGATTTTCTCGCGGGTATCGTCGAGATTCATCTGGGCGATGTTGCTGGCTGCCTTGGCTGCACGCACCTTGTAGGCTCCGTCGAACCAGTTCCATACCGGCACCTGAACGATGACGCCCACATTCCATACACCTGCAAACTTCTTCTCGAAACCATTGAAAACATTCGGATTCGAGATGGTGTATCCGCCGGTTAAAGCCACATGTGGCAGATAGACGGCACGCACCAGATTGGTGGCCTGCTTCGAGATGTCGAGGGTGTTCTGCAGCATGCGCAACTCCGGACGGGTGTTCATGGCTGAATCGGATGCGGCTACCCGCTGCTGTTCCGTATCTACAGGTGTTCCTGACAGTGCCAGCGACTCCTTGTCTTCATCGGCAAGGGTTATCTGCTGGTTCATCGGAATGCCGCAAAGCTGACAGAGCAGCATCTTCGAGAGTACCAGTCCGTCTTCTGCCTGGGTAATCTTCATCTCGGCTTCGTTCACCTTTACATCTACCTTCAGTCCATCCGCCTTGGTGGCTACTCCCTGCTGAATCATCTTGTGCACATCCTCGTTGAGCTTCTTCACCAGTTCGTGATAGCTGGTGGCAAGCTTGTATTTCTGTTTCAGGGAAACGGCGAGCCAGTAGGCCTGGTCGATGCTGTAGAGGGTCTGCTGGGTCTGCATGTCGAGGTCGTTGTCGGCGATTTGCTCACCGATGTCGGCTATCTTGTTGGCTGCGATGATGGCTCCACCCATGTAGATAGGCTGTCGCACCATCACGCTACCAGCCCACATGTTGCGGGTATCGGTGCGGAAGGCATCCACCACACTCTGTCCCAGGGCGTTGCCCTGCTGCTGGATAATTCCACCTTTCTCGTTGAGCAATCCGCCAATCTTCTGCGCCTGTTCCGGGGTAAGCAATCCTTTGCCCACCAGTTCGGTCATCATATTGTTGGCGTTGCCGGAAATGCCGCCCAGGATATTGGATCCCAGATTGCTGAATGCTGATTTCTGACCATCATTGAGCAGGGAAATCTCCTTACTGAACCATTCGTATCCGCCCAAGGCATCAACCTTTGGCAAATATTTCGTGCGTGCCGACTTCTTCAGGTTGGTCGCCACGTCTTTCTTGAGCTTAGAGGCATTGAGCTGCTTGTTGTTGCGCAGCGCCATGGCACGGCAACTGTCCAGGTTCAATTCCAGAGATTGAGCCTCGGCGGCAGTCATTGCTCCCATCAGCATGATAAGAGTTAATATTTTTTTCATCCTTTTACAATAATATTATATAATATCAGATGCAAAATTATGGAATTATTCTTAAATGGCAAAGAAAATTTAATTATCAAATCTTTAAGAATCGAAAAATATATTATATTGTGGAAAAAAAGAACATACAAGATGAATTCTCGTTGTTCTTTTTCTCCTAAATAATATGGTAAGTTATTCTCTTTATCTTTGATAAGTTATCCTCTTTATCTTTGATAAGTTATTCAAATTCAACGTTTATTTCTCCTTCCCATTCCGGATTGAACTGGATATTGAATCCGCCGTTTCCTTTATCGTCTCCATTTTCTCCATCGCCGCCACCCGGATTGTCGCCGGAACTTTCGGCTAGGCTGATGTTTGCCTTGGTGATGTAGTTGCACTTCACCTCGATGTTGTCTTTATCCAGTTCCCTGATGGTTTTGGCATCGGCGTCGAGAATGCTGATTTTCATGTTCAGTCCCTGACTGTCTTCATGAGGGAAGGTATATACGGAATAGTCTCTCTGGTCTTTAGCCAGTTTGAAGATTTCGGTCTGGCGGCTGTTTACGCATCCATAACCGCTGGTGGCGTCGAGGGTGCTGCTGCCTCCCGTGTAGTAGAACTTGATGCTTCGGGCATTGGCTGGGATGACGGAGTCGGTGATGTGGACCTTGAATTGTGCCACGGCTCGTTTCAGTTCTATCGTCTCTTCGGTTTCCTCGCTGGTGATATTGATTCTGCCGTAATAATAAAAGGTGTCGGTGAGTTTGTTGTTGCTGAATTTTATCTTTTCCGGAGAGCTGATGGTGCAGTTGCCGGCTCCGTTATGTCCGATGATGACTACCCGGTATTCGCCTTCGTCCAGAGCGACGGAGAACTTGCCGTATTCCTTGTCTGTAGATAGGGTGTTGAGGGTCTTCACCTTTCCTATTTCGTCGAAGATGCCGAGTGAGAGTCGGGAGCATACTTTCTCCAGAGGGATGGTATTGGTGTCGGCTGCCTTGGTGCTGATTTCAGACAACTGAGTGTTGAATCCAGCCGCCTTGGTGTTGAATTCAGTCGACTGGTTCTTTCCCATGGAGACATGGAAGGTTACATTGGCGTTTGCATCATGTGGGTCAGTACTCGTTTCATCGAGTGCAAACTTTTCGCATGAAGTAAGCGTCACTACTAGCATCATCAGGAAGGATGCTACGAGAGCGTAGTTCTTCTTCTTCATAATCTTTTAGGTTTTTGGATTGCTTTCCTATGCATGGGTCAAGATGTTTTCTTGTGCATGAAAGTCGAAGCAAATATACGTTTTTTCTGCGAAAGTGGCAAGGAAAATTTAAAAAATCTGCATTTCTTTTGCTAATTATCTGTTTTTTAGTAATTTTGCACCTGAAAATCAGAGCAAGATGAGGCTTACACCTCTTTATATATATTAAGGTTTAAAAGACATATTTATGGATAAGAAGATAAAAGCATTGTTTTTCGACATCGACGGCACGTTGGTGAGTTTCAAGACCCACAGGATTCCGCAGAGCACAGTGGACGCCTTGGAACAGGCTAAGAAGAATGGGGTAGAGGTGTATATTTCTACGGGACGCCCCAAGCAGATCATCAATAACCTAGGCCAGATAGAGCATCTCATAGATGGTTACATCACTGCCAATGGTGCCCGCTGCTTTGTGGAGGATACATTGGTGAGCCAGCACGCCATCCTTCCTTCTGACGTGAAGAAAATCATCGAGGCTGCTGATAGAGATAACTATCCTGCCATCGTGGTAAGCGAGAGCTATTTTGCCATTCATCATTATACGGACGAGGTTTATGAGATTTTCTGCAAGGGATTGGGGGTAGACAGCAGCGTTTTTGTCACCGATATCAACAGTTTGGGTGATGAGGCTATCCTGCAGGTTACTCCTTTCTGCACCGTGGAGCAGGAGGCGCTCCTGATGCCTACGCTCGAAAATTGTACTTCCGGCAGATGGCATCCTGCCTTTACCGACATCACGGCAAGTGGAGCCGATAAGGGAAAGGGACTTCATGCCATGGCTGATTATCTGGGTTTGAACATTGAGGAAACTATGGCTTTCGGCGATGGCGGCAACGATATCTCTATCATCAAGGAAGCTGGAGTGGGTGTGGCAATGGGCAATGCCGGCGAAGAACTGAAGCAGGTGGCCGATTATATTACCACCCATGTAGATGAGGATGGAGTTAGGAATGCCCTGCTGAAGTATGGAGTAATCTAAAGAGCAGCTTTTTGATATTAATCCTTACCTTTTGTCTCTTTTTAGTTCTAAATAGTTTCTAAAAGTAAATAAATATGCGGAAAATATACGAAAAAGATAGAAAAATAAGGTAATTGTGGTGTTTTGTTATCAAAAAGTTTGTTTGTTTTATAAAATGTATGTATCTTTGTACCCGAATTTGTAAGTTGTTAAACAAAAGAGGGATGATGTATGACAAAAAGTCATATTTGTGAGGCGGCTTGTCATATAAGTGATAATGAATATAAAGATATAAGGCAAAGTGATTTTGCCTCGTTGTTGACAATGTCAACACTTATATCTCTCTCGTCTTGGGGACCGGCAGTGGCCGGTCCCCTTTTTCTTTTTAGAGAGATTTCTTTCTTTATGAATGAAGTACTATTGATAGATGAAGTAGCTGCCTCCATCGCTTTGGCAATACTTCTTCAGAAGCTGGATGATGTACTCAGCATTCTCGCGAACATGCTGTTCGTCTCCATCATATCCGTTGATGAGAACCACCAGGTGGGTAGTGTCGCTATTCATCTTGGTTCGCTCATTGTCGCTGGTTGGAGTTCCCACACCACCGATATTGTCTCGGTAAACAGGCAGGCCTTCGATGTTGATTATGCCTCTGCCGATGCCCTCGTATGGTTCGCCTGCCTTGCCCACACCTAGGGTCAGAGTGTCTCCCTCAAACTTATCGGCGTCAAAACCGCCGATACTGTAGCCGTATGCGATGCTTGCCAGATTTACCAAGTCCACCAGCGTATCTCTTTGATAGAGTTCCTTGCCCTGCAGCATTCTTCGGATGAGTGCTTCGGAAGCAGGGCGATAGCGCGAAGGGTCCTTGCCGCAGGCACGATACACCTTTCGGGTGGCAGAGATTCCACTCATCTCTTTCAGCGATTCCGTGGTCAGCGTCTGCTTGTATTTTTCGCCAAGTGCGTGAATCTCATCCCAGAGTTCTTGACAATAAGGGGTGTTCACTACATTGGCTTCAACGCATGCACCCACAAAGGTGGGGCAAACTGATTCGATTTCTTCTGATACAATAATTTTCATGATGAATTTCCGTTTTCTGTTAAACCTAACTGATTGGTAGAGCAAAAGTACGAAGAAATATTGGAATAGCCAAAAGTTCTCCCTGTTTTTATCGTATATTAAATATGTTTGCGTATGCGTACGCCTATGGGTATGCGTGCCTGTGTGCCTGCACACACATGACATGTGTGTATGTATATTATAAGGAGTAAAAAGAAAGAAAAATGCTTATAATTGTTTATAACTGTTAAAATACAAGGTAAAATTAAACTTTTTTCGTGAAAAATTTGGTGGATTCAAGAATTGTTCGTACTTTTGCACTCGCTTTTGAGAAATCAAGCATTACTCAAAGCAACAGAAAAAAGAGTTCTTTGAAAGATTTTACATAAACAGACAAGTAGTACAAGAAGCGGTTAACTTTTTAGAAATAAGAAAGTTGACTGGGTAAAAGAAACGAACCGTCAAGAAATTGACAAGTCAGGTTTACTAAGCTTCAATAAACGAAAAGGATATTCGTCCT